>JBJXED010000060.1:0-18285 GCA_046155225.1 Burkholderiaceae bacterium | reverse complement strand
AACGCATTGGCAAAGTCACGCTGGGGATCTATGCGCACAAAGACTATTTGCGCCGCCGCGGCACGCCGCAAAGCCAGGCGGATTTGCTACAGCATGATTTGATCGGCAACGACCAGCAGCAAACCATCGTGCGCGGCTTGGCGGCGTTTGGCATCAACACGGCTCCAGCCGATTTCGCCCTTCGCACCGACGACTTAATGGCGTATTGGGCGGCCGTACAAGCTGGCCTCGGCATCGGCTTTGTTGCCGACTATTTGGCCCGCAGCAATCCGCAAGTCACGCCGCTGCTCGGCATGTTCAAAATCCCGCCGCTGCCGGTCTGGCTGGCGGTGCACCGCGAGATTCGCACCAATCCGCGGATTCGGGCGGTGTATGACTTTTTGGGGGCGGCCTTGCCTGGGCTGCTGTGAGTGATGGGCACAGGATGGGTTGCTCCCGTCCTTTTGGGCCAATCAAAAGTCATAGTAAAAAAAAGTAGCTGCACCCGCACATTTATTAAGGGCTAGGTCCAAATTACGTCAGTGGAATTATCCAAAAAATTGCTAAAAATGAGCTTTTACAGTGGCCAAACTGTCAGAAACGCGCCCGGCGTCGCATTTTTGTAGAAGTAACCGCATTTTTCGGGGCTCATAAGTGGCATTTGCGTGAGCTGACGAGCGGGAGGCGCTACTGTTATTTACTATGGTTTTGGCTAGCTTGTAGCACTGGTCAGCAGGTCAAAACGGCGCATCTTCTGGTTTATCCAGCGCTGGCGGCGCAGCCGCCGCCGCTGCCCGGCCGGTGAGCTTCTTGCGCACCGCCGTCTTGTCGGTCACCCCGGCGAACTTGGAATAGGGGGCCAGCAGCGGTGCCATTTGCGCATAAATTTTCGGGCTGGCGGCCATGCATTCACCGTGCATCAAGAAGTCGGCCTCGCCGCTGTAATTGCCGACCAGGCCCCCCGCCTCTTGTACCAGCAAGGAGCCTGCCGCCACGTCCCAGGGTTGCAGGCCGGTTTCGAAAAAGCCGTCGGTGAAACCGGCGGCCACGTAGGCCAAATCGAGCGCGGCCGCGCCGGGGCGGCGCAGGTCGGCGATTTTGGGCATGACTTCGGAGAGCAGTTGCAGGTAGCGCGGCATGTCGTCGCCGGGGCGAAACGGGAAGCCGGTGGACAGCAGGCAGTCCGAGAGGCGGATGCGCTTGCCCACGCGCAGACGCCGGTCGTTGACAAACG
This sequence comes from Burkholderiaceae bacterium, assembly GCA_046155225.1. Lineage (GTDB taxonomy): Bacteria > Pseudomonadota > Gammaproteobacteria > Burkholderiales > Burkholderiaceae_C > JAKFVA01. The sequence goes on along the minus strand of JBJXED010000060.1, from coordinate 17,072 downwards.
CGCCGCGGCCTTTGCTGGCAGAAAACAAGTCGTTGCGGGTCGGGTCGTAGACCACGGCTTGCTCCACTTTTCCCTTCACCGCCAGCGCAATGCTGACGCAATACACCGGAAAGCCGTGGATGAAATTGGTGGTGCCGTCGAGCGGGTCAATGATCCAGACAAACTCCGAGTCTTTCGCGCCGCGCTCGGTGCCGGATTCTTCGGCCAGGATGCCGTGGCCGGGGTAGGCGGTGAGCAAGGTGTCGATGATCGCGGCTTCGCTGGCCAGATCGACCTCGGTCACATAGTCATTGACCTGTTTTTGCGAGATGCGCAGGGCTTCGATGTCCAGCGCGGCGCGGTTGATGATGGCGCCGGCGGCGCGCGCGGCCTTGATGGCCACGTTGAGCATGGGGTGGAGGTTGCTGGACATAGAAGGTAGGAAAGAGCGGTGGGGATGCCCGGCGATGCGGGCAACGACAATAGGCAATTGTAGTTGTCGCCCCGTTTTCAACCGCCCTTGCCCACTGTGAAAACCCGCTTTGTTCTGATCCACACCAGCCACGCCGGCAATGTCGGCGCGGCCGCCCGCGCCATGAAGGTGATGGGCTTTGACGACCTGGTGCTGGTCGCGCCGCGCTGGCCCAACGTGCTGCGGCGGGAGGAAACCATCCAGCGCGCCAGCGGGGCGCTGGACGTGCTGGCCAAGGCCCGCTTGGTTCAAACACTGGACGAAGCGCTGGGCGGCATGACGCACCTGTGCGCCACCGCCATGACGCCGCGCGACTTTGGCCCGCCCACGCAGGCACCGCGCGAGCATTTTTCAGCGCTCATAAGCCAACTACAAAATAGTGAGCAATACCGGCAGGAAACACCTTGGCTAGAGGCCGATTTGGCATTAAAAACAGCGCCCAAAGCCGGTTTTGGCCTAGCGCTGCTGTTTGGCAGCGAGCGCTACGGCATGGCCAACGAAGACGTGTACCGCTGCCACGTGGCGCTGTCGATCCCGACCAACCCCGACTTTGGTTCGCTCAACCTGGCCTCGGCAATTCAAGTGATCGCCTATGAATGGCGGCTGGCACTTGCCGCGCTGGGTGAGGGGTTTACCGCTGTGCCCGCGCCCAGCGCCGCAGCGCCGCAGTGGGCCGACGCGCAGCAAACCGCTGCCATGCTCGCCCATTGGCAAGAGGCGTTGGTGGCATTGGGCTACCTTGACCCGGCCTCGCCCAAAAAACTGCTGCCCAGGCTGAACCAGCTCGCCAACCGCGCGCAGGTCACGCAAGAGGAAATTCACATCTTGCGCGGCATTGCCAGGGCCGCGCTGAGGGCGGCGACCCTATTGCCCAGCACACGCCACGTTGATGGGGGGCCTGCCGCCCCCGAGCAGCCTTGAAAGCCCTCCGCTAGACTGCGCCTATGTTTACCCGCCTGCGTTCCGACATTGCCTGCATTCAGGCCCGCGACCCTGCCGCGCGCGGCTTTTGGGAAGTGCTCACTTGCTATCCGGGCGTGCATGCGCTGGTGTTGCACCGCCGCGCGCAGTGGTGCTGGCAGCATGGGCTCAAGTGGCTGGCACGGTTTATATCCAACGTCTCGCGGCTGCTGACCGGCATAGAAATTCACCCGGCGGCAAAAATCGGCAGTTGCGTGTTTTTTGACCACGCCATGGGCGTGGTGGTCGGCGAGACGGCGGAAATCGGCGACGGCTGCACCATCTACCAGGGCGTCACGCTGGGCGGTACCTCGCTGTACAAAGGTGTCAAACGCCATCCCACGCTCGGGCGCAATGTGGTGGTCGGCGCGGGGGCCAAGGTGCTGGGCGGCTTTACGGTGGGCGACAACGCCAAGATCGGCTCGAACGCCGTGGTGACCAAACCCGTGCCCGCCGGGGCTACGGCGGTGGGCAACCCGGCGCGCATCATCCAGGCCGACACCGATGCCAGGCGCGAGGAAACCGCCTCGAAAATGGGGTTTTCAGCCTACGGCGTCACGCAAAACGACGATCCCATCAGCCAGGCGCTGCGGGGTCTGATTGACAGCGCCGCTTCGCAGGAAGAGCAAATCGCGATGCTCTGGACGGCGCTGGAAAAACTCTCGGCCGCCGCCAAAACCTCGGGTTGCGTGCCGTGCGAGGCCGAGCGCGCGCCGGCATTTCCCGCCAGCCAACTCACCGACGTGCTGGGCAAATAACGCCCACGCTGCCTGCGGCTCAGCGCAGCGGCTGCAGGCCCGAGGCGATATCCAGCACCGTGCTGCCCCAATTGCCCGGCAGGTCAAAACGGTAGACCTTGGATTCCACCGCTGCGGCGCTGCCTTCCTGTGCCAGCAGCTTCAGGTAATACGTGCCTGGCTTCAAGTCGCCCAGTTGCAGCAGCGGCAAGCCTGCGTGTCCGGGCGGCAGCGCCAGCACCAGCGGCAGTTGCGGGAGCTGCAGCACTTGCGTGAGGGCGCTGTCGCTGGCCAGCACAGCCGAGTAGCGGGTTTGGGCGGGCGCAAAAGGCTGACCATTGGCCTGCACGCCGTCCCAGGCCAGCAAGGTGCCGCCGCCCCGGTGGCGCAGCGCCGAGCTGAGCACCTGCCAGGTGCGCACGGGCTCGGGCTGCACGGTCAGCCGCGCCACCGCGTCAAACCCCTCCAGCCCCTGGCCGTCGATGCCGCGCAGGCGCACCACCCACGGGCCCAGCGGCAGGCTGCCGAGTTCGACACTCTGGCTGCCTTGCAGGTCGCGCACGATTTGCTCGAACTTGTCGCTTGGCGCGACCTGCAGCCGGTAGCCGACCGCGCCAGGCAGCCCCGCCAGCGGCGGCAACGCCAGCGTGCCCAGCGGCTTGAACACTTCGGTGGCCAAGCCGCCAAGCTCTGGCGCGGCGAGGAGCTTGACGACTTTGACTTCCTTTTCCTTCGGGTTGACGATGGCCCCGGTGCCGCCGGGCAAGTCCGCGCCGCTGGCCTGCGCCGGGTTGTCGGCGCGTACCTGGCCTTGCAGCACCTCGGTGCTCGCCCCGGCGGCACCCGCCCCGGCGTAGCCGACGCGGAACTGCGTGCCGCGCACGCCCACCAGCGAGGTGGGGGTTTGCACTTGCAGCGGCGTGGCGCGGCGGGCGGTGTTGGCGGCCAGTGTCTCCAGCGAGCCCTGGAACAGCCGCACCAGGCCCGAGAACCAGTTGGTCAAGCCCGTAGCCGACGCATCCGGCAAGGAGTAGTGGCGCTGGGTCGTGACTTCGACCAGCGTACCGGGCAGCAAGGTCAGGCGGCTGCCGTCGGCCAGTTGCACCAGGGCCGAGCTGTTGGCCCCCGTCTGCAGCCGCACGCCTTCGGCTAGCGCAGCGCCAGCAGTCGCCGCTTGTCCGGCCAAAGTCACCTCGCCGCTCACGCTGATGAGCTGGGCCGGCGCGGGCTGATTTTTCATCAGCCGCAGCGGGATGCGCAGCGCCTGCCCCGGTTTGATGAAGTTGGGGTCTTTCATCTGGTTGAACTGCGCCACCTGCGCCCAATCCCCCGGCCGCACCAGCAGCGCCTTGGCCAGCACGATGAGTGTGTCTGACGCGCGCACGGTGTAGGGCAGGCTGGGCTCGGCGGGGGGACTGGTCTGGGCCGCTGCAGGCCCAGCAAACGCTATTAATAAAGAAGCGATATAGGCAGTAAATACCTTGGCTAGCGACATATTTTGCATAAAAAAATGGGTTTTCGAGTCAAAAAGTGTCTACAGCGACTGCAACTGCGGCCGGCTGGCCGACTTGGGCCGAAACGCCTGGCACACCGCCGGGTCGGTCTGCAAATACGGTCCGCCCAGTAAATCAATGCAGTACGGCACAGCGGCAAAAATCCCCGGCACCGCCGCGCGGCCTGGCGCACTGGCACTGGCCTCGCTGGCTTTGAGGCCCTCCAGCGTCTCGGCAATCGCCCGTGGCTGGCCCGGCAGGTTGATGATCAGGCACTGTCCGCGAATCACCGCCAGCTGGCGCGAGAGGATGGCGGTCGGCACAAAGTTCAGGCTGATCTGGCGCATTTGCTCGCCAAAACCCGGCATCACGCGGTCGGCCACGGCCAGGGTGGCCTCGGGCGTGACGTCGCGCAGCGCCGGGCCGGTGCCGCCGGTGGTGAGTACCAGCGCGCAGCCCGCATCGACCAACTCGACCAGCGCGGTCTGGATTGCAGCCTGCTCGTCGGGCACCAGACGCTCATGAAAATCCAGCGGGTTTTTCAGCGCGCGGCCCAGCCAGTCTTTCAGGGCCGGCAAGCCCTTGTCCTCGTACACGCCGCGGCTGGCGCGGTCACTTGCCGAGAGCAGGCCAATGGCCACGCGGGTCAGGCTGGCGCTTTGCAGCAGCTCGGGCGCAGGGGCGCTGGTGGGCAGGCTGGTCACACTCGGGGGCAGGGTCATGGCGTCTCCTCTTCGATGGGGGCAGGGGTTATTTCGCCGCCTGCAGCGGGCAGCAAATGGCTGCGCAGCAACGCGTAGATGTCGCGGTAGGCGCGGCCCTGGCGCGGGGCCAGCCCCGGCTTGGCTGGCAGCGCGTCTTTGCGCGTCTGGCGCAGCAGGGCACGCAGTTGCTGCGCGTCGGTGCCTGGGTGCTGCGTCAGCCAGTCGGCCAGCGCGTTCTCGCGTGCCAGCAAGTCGGCGCGCCAGCGTTCAATTTCGTGCAGCAGCAGCGTCTGGCTGGCCGAGCCGCTGTGCTGCTCGTCCAGCGCGGCACGCGCTGCAATGACCTGCGCCCGCTCCAGCTTGCGCATCAGCTTGCCGACGAATTGCAACTGGCGGCGCTTGCCTTCAAAGTTGGTGATTTTTTTGGCGTCGGCAATCGCATCGTGCAATTTTTCCGGCAGGTTCAGCCGCAGCATGGCGGCAGCCCCCAGTTCGAGCAAATCCTCACCCAGGGTTTGCAAGGCGTCGGATTCGCGTTTTTGGTCGGTGCGGCTGGACTCGGTGGTGCCTTTGAGCTCGGCCTTGAGTTGCACGTCGAGTTCGCTGCCTTCGGCAACAAATTCGCCGCGGACGTAGTAGCCCTTTTTGGGTTTGCGTGACATGAATTTAGGTGGCTTTCCCCACAGAGGGTGTGCGTGAGGTGGGCAGTTATCATAGCCTTCGCTATGCAAAACACCTCTCCGGCCGACAGCGGCTTCGCCTATTCCCGCACTTATTTTGAAAACCTGACGGACAGCGCCCTGACGCATGCCAAAAAACTCGGGGCCACCGATGCCGGGGCCAGTGCCTCGGAGGGCTGCGGCCTGTCGGTCTCGGTCCGCATGGGCGCGCTGGAGACGGTCGAGCGCAACCGCGACAAATCGCTGGGCATCACGGTCTATATCGGTGCCCGCCGCGGCCATGCCAGCACCTCGGATTTTTCAGACGCTGCCGTGGTGCAAACCGTGCAAGCCGCCTACGACATCGCCCGTTTCACGGCCGAAGACCCGCTCGCCGGGTTGCCCGATCTGGACGATGTGGTGGTGGTGCAGCCCGACCTGGATCTGTTCCATCCCTGGGCCTTGACACCCGAGCGCGCCGCCGAGCTGTCGCTGGCCTGCGAAGCCGCCGCGCTGCAAACCCACCGCCGTATCACCAACACCGAGGGCGCGGGCGTGTCGGCCCAGCAAAGCCATTTTTTCAGCGCGCATTTGCGCGGCGGGGAGTTGGGGTTTCGCGGCGGCTACGCCAGTTCGCGGCATTCGATGTCGGTCGCGCCGATCGCCTCGTTGCCCGGCAAAAATGCCGAAATGCAGCGCGACGCCTGGTACAGCTCGATGCGCCACCCGCAGGAGCTGGCCTCGCCCGAATCGATCGGCCGCTACGCCGCGCAGCGGGCGCTGAGCCGTTTGGGTTCGCGCAAAGTGCGCACCACCACCTGCCCGGTGCTGTTCGAGTCACCGCTGGCGGCGGGCTTGCTCGGCGCCTTGGTGCAGGCCACAAGCGGCGGTGCGCTCTACCGCAAAAGCTCGTTTTTGCTGGACTCGCTGGGCAAGCAGGTGCTGCCCGAGCACATGGATTTGCACGAGGACCCGTTTACCCTGCGCGGCAAAGGCAGCTCGCCGTTTGACGACGAAGGCGTGCAATGCCGCCCGCGCCAGGTGGTCAGCGCGGGGCGTCTGGAAGGCTATTTTTTGAGCAGTTATTCGGCGCGCAAACTCGGCATGAAAACCACCGGCAACGCCGGCGGCTCGCACAACCTCACGCTGACCTCGCGCCTGACCCGGCCCGGCGACGACCTGGATGCCATGATCAAAAAATTGGGCACGGGCCTGCTGGTGGTCGAGCTGATGGGCTCCGGCGTGAACTACGTCACTGGCGACTATTCGCGCGGGGCCAGCGGTTTTTGGGTGGAAGGCGGCGAGATCGCTTTTCCGGTGCAAGAAATCACCATTGCCGGCAATTTGAAAGACATGTTGCTGGGTATTCAGGCGATGGGCGGCGATGCCTACAACTACGGCGCGAAAACCGTCGGCTCAATTTTGATTGACCGCATGAAGGTCGCGGGGAGCTGAATTACCCCCACGCTTGCCCACTGCGTGTGGCTCGCTGCCCCCCGAGGGGGTAGGTTTATTTCCCTGCCAGCGCCGCTTTCACGGCGGCTGAAATCAACCCCATTTCGGCTTGGCCAGCCAATTTGACCTTGGCAGCACCCATGACTTTGCCCATGTCAGCGCCGGTCAGTGCGCGGCCCATTTCGGCGGCCAGTTCGGCGGTGAGGGTTTGCACGGCGGCAGCCACTTCATCGGCCGTCAGGCGCTGCGGTAAATAGCCTTGCAGCACCGTGATTTCGGCGCGTTCCCTGGTGGCCAGGTCTTCGCGCTGCGCTAGCTCATAGGCCGCCACCGAATCCTTGCGCTGCTTGATGAGCTTGTCGATGATGGCCACCACGGCGGCGTCGTCCAGCACCACGCGTTCATCAACCTCTTTTTGCTTGCACGCCGCCAGCAGCAGGCGGATGGTGCCCAGGCGCTCGCTGTCCTTTGCGCGCATGGCGGTTTTCATGTCTTCGGTAATCTGGTCTTTGAGGCTCATGGCGGGCTTTCAGTAGGGCAATAAAAAAAGCCTGCGGGGCGCGGGTCCCTGGCAGGCTGGTGGGGTGCCGCGTGGGCGGCAGCGTTAGAACAGCTTTTTGGGCAACTGCATCGAACGCACGCGCTTGTAGTGGCGCTTGACGGCAGCGGCTTTTTTGCGCTTGCGCACGGCGGTGGGTTTTTCATAGAACTCCCTGGCGCGCAGGTCGGTCAGCAGGCCGAGCTTTTCAATGGTGCGCTTGAAGCGGCGCAGGGCCACGTCAAAGGGTTCGTTTTCTTTCAGGCGGATGGTGGTCATGAACGCGTGGATTCCAAAAATGGTTCAGGGTAGATCAGGCCCTGAGAAGATGTGCCCCGAGAAAAATGGTGGGCATCGGGTTTGCCGCAGCCAGCGATTATAGTGTTTTCAAAGCGGGGCGAAAACCCGCCCCGCAGAACGCCGGCCAAGCTGCAAAATCCGGCGGCATGCACCGAGAGTCCCAGTCACCAGGAGATTTCTATGAAGCCTTTGTACCGCCTTGTGGTTTGCTGCGCCGGGCTGCTGCTCAGCCTGGCACTGGGACCTTTGCCCGCGCTGGCCACGTCCTATCAAATTCAAGGTGTGCCGCCCCCAAGCGCCGTGCAGCCACCCAAAAATGAGCCCATCGCACCGCCGCAAGACCAAAAGCCGCGAAAGTACTACCGCAGCGCCGACCCGCAACCCCTGGTGTGCGGCTTCGCCGAACAACCCTGCCGCGGCAAGTACACCCAGCGCTGCTACAAACCTTCGGCAGGGCAAAGCTGCCAGCAGGGGCAGGTATGTGAATTCGGCACCCAGGCCTGCGTGGGGCAGTATGGACAGGGCTGCTTTCGGCCGTCGCTGGGGCAGCAGTGCAACCAGGGCCTGGTGTGCGACTCGGGGCAGCGGCTGTGCGTTGGCAGCGGCGGTGCGGTGTGCTATTCCCCCTCATCGGGAGAGCAGTGTTTCTAGCGGTTCGTGACACCGCGCCGCGCGCTTGGATTGCACCCGCCTGACACGCCAGCGTCACAATTTTTGCGCAACCTTCACGCGAAGTCGGGGTCAAGCCAAGGCCAATGACCCTCTAATGACATGTCTCGCCTTTCAACGCCATCATTTGTCCCGTGCCTGCTAAACCCTCACCCTCAGCATCCCGCGCCGGTGCTGTGCAATTTTTCCTGGCCCACGGGCTGTTTGCGCTGGTACTGGCGTCGTGGCTGTTGTCATTGCTCGGCGGCCTGTGGCTGGACAGCCTGCTGGCCTGGGGCGCGGGCTTGTTTTATGTCTCCTACGACACCTGGTTGCTGGCCTATGTGGCCTGGCATACGCGCAACCTGCGTGCCGAACCGGCAACGCAGGCAGTGCCTGCGTTGCCCGGTGAATTGCCCGCCGCCGTCACGTCCAATCCGCGCCTGACCCTGGGCGTGCTGATCGCCGCGCGCAATGAAGAGCTGATGCTGCCGGTGTGCCTGCGCGCGCTGCTGGCACAAAGCGATGTGCCCGATGAAATTTTCGTGATCGACGACGGCTCGACCGACGCCACCCGCGCCGTGCTGGCCCGCGATTTCGGCTTGCTGCCGCACCAGGCCCAGGGCGCGCACTACTCGCGCGCGGGCGGCATTTGTGTGCTGCACAAGGCCAATGCCGGCAAGGCCAGCGCGCTCAACGACGGCTTGCAGCACATCCGTGCCGACGTGGTCATCACCATTGATGCCGACACCTTGCTGGCCCCCGGTGCCGTGGCCGCCATGCGCCAGGCGTTCTCGGCCGATGCGCAACTGGTCGCGGCCTGCGGCGTGCTGCGGCCGCGCTGCGCGCCGGGCTGGCGTGGCCGCGTGTTTGAGTGGTTCCAGACTTTTGAGTACCTGCGCGCGTTTTTGTCGCGCGTGGCCTGGATGCGCATCGATGCGCTGCTGTTGGTCTCGGGCGCGTTTGCCGCATACAGGCTGGGTGCCTTGCAGCAAGTCGGCGGCTACCGCGCCAACAGCCGCGTGGAAGACTACGAGCTGATTCACCGCATGCACCGCCACAGCCATGACCATGCGCTGGCCTGGCGCATCCGGGTCGTCAGCCAGGCGCGCGCCGAGACCGATGCGCCAGCCACCCTGGGCAGCTTCTTGCGCCAGCGCGCACGCTGGTTTGCCGGCTTCCTGGAGACCCTGCGCGACAACCGCGACATGCTGGGCAACGCCCGCTACGCTGCGGTCGGCCGCTTCATGCTGCCCATCAAAGTGGTGGACACGATGCAGCCGGTCTTTGGCCTGACGGCCTTTGCGCTGCTGGTGTACTTCGTGGTCACCCAGCAGCCGGTGCTGCGGCTGGTGCTGCTGGTGATTGCGCTCAAACTCCTGCTGGACGTGCTGTTTCACCTGTGGTCGGTGCACCTGTACCACCGCTGGCTGGGCCAGCGCGTGCCGCCGACGACCTGGCTGCTGGCGGTGCTGGCGGCGTTTGCCGAGCCCTTCAGTTTCCAGCTGCTGCGCCACAGTGGCGCGCTCTCGGGCTGGGGCAGTTTCCTGTCCAAGCGCACCGACTGGATGCCGCAGCGCCAGGCCCGTTTGCGTGCCCCCGATTGATGCTGATGAAGCCTGCCCGGCCCTTTTGAAGTCTTATAAAACCACCCGAGGAGAAACCATGAAGTTGCTGAAAAAACACCTGATTGCCGCGTGCTGCGCGGCGCTCTCGCTGCCGCTGCTGGCGGCTGATTTCCAGCAGGGCCTGCGCCTCAAAGCAGGCAACCAGCTGGAGGCCGCTGCGCGCGAATTTGAAGGCGTGCTGGCGCAAAACCCGCAAGACGGCAAGGCGCTGGAACAGCTCGCCGTGGTGCAAGGCTGGCTGGGCCGCTACGACGCGTCGATCGCCACCTGGCAGCGCCTGCTGGTGCAGGAGCCGCGCCGCGACGATGCGCGCATCGGCATTGCGCGGGTGCAGTACTGGTCAGGCCAATGGCAGGCGTCGCTGCGCACGCTCGACGACGTGCTCTCGCGCCAGCCGCAGTCGGCCGAGGCGCAAAGCCTCAAGGGCGATGTGCTGCTCGCGTTGCAGCGGCCGGCTGAGGCGCGCAGCGCCTACCAGAGCGCCCTGCAAAGCGGCGCGGATGCCGCCGAGATGAACAAAAAACTGGCCCGCGCCGTCACGCCCAAAGCCTGGCGGCTGGATGCCGGCGTCGGCGTGGACGACTTCAGCAACAACCGCGGCACCGAGTACAACGGCTTTACCCAACTCGGCTACAGCTTCAGCCGCGAACTGAGCGTGTATGGCCGCTACGAGATTGCACGGCAATTCGGCAGCAACGACGCGAGTTATTTTGCTGGCGCCTACTGGCTGCCCACGCCCGAGTTGCTGCTGTTTGGTGAGGTCGGCGTCACCCCGGACGCCGATTTCCGGCCCGATTCGCAGTTCCTGGTCGGTGGCGAGTTGCTGCTGAACGCGTACGTGCAGCCGCTGCTGAGCTACCGCTATTCGCGCTACGACGGCAGCAGTGTGGCCCTGGTGCCTGGCGGTATTTCACAGGCGGGCCAGGTCAAAACCACCACGCCCGGCGTGCGCCTGGTGCTGCCCGGCGCGGGCAACCTGGAGCTGCGCCTGGGCATCAGCGACAACATTGACGGCTCGACCACGCGGGTGCGCCAGGCCCGTGTCAATTTCGACGCCGGTGAGCGCTGGGCTCCCTACATCGCCTACTACAACGGCGACGAAGCGCTGCCGCCGCAGCCCCCCGCGTCGTTCAAGGTGCTGGTGCTCGGCAGCACCTACCAGTGGGACGAGACCTGGGGCTTTCGCGCCGATCTGGCGTTTGAAGAGCGGCCCGGTTTTTATGACCGCACCAGCCTGTCGGTGGGGCTGAGCTACAAGTTTTGAGGATGGCCAGTAACTGTCAGAAGTAATAGCATTACTGGCAGATTTCACCTTGGCTAGAGACTGATCTGGTCTAAAAAATAGCGCAGCGACAGCTTGCGGGAGGTTTCAAGCTGACCCTACCCCGGACTTCCTCAATTCAATGGGTACCCGGTATGGGGCAGGTCAATATGTGCGACTATGCAGACGGGCTGAACGCCGCCAGGGAATCTTCGCTCAGTGTGCTGCAAGACCCAACTTTTTTTCAAGCTAAAAAATGAGACTTTCAGAATTCATCACATCCAGTACGGAAGAAATTCTTGTCGAATGGGACAAGTTCGCCCGAACTTTATTCTCTGAAGAGGATAAGAATAAGACCTATCTCTTGCGAGACCATGCGCGGGAAATACTCCTGGAGCTTACTGCCGACATGGAGACAAGCCAAAGTCTCAAGCAGCAAGTCGATAAATCAAAAGGTGTTGTATCCCCGTATCACCCGGACGATAGTGCTGCGAACGTGCACGGTGTACTGCGTCATGACGAGGGCTTTACTGTCTCTCAGGTTGCCGCAGAATTTCGGGCACTCCGGGCCTCGGTTCTGCGGTTGTGGCTGCCGAAAATTTCAGTCATGTCGAAAGAAGTTGTCATTGATATCGTAAGGTTCAACGAATCAATTGATGAGGCGCTCGCCGACTCAATCGTTACTTATAGAGGTTAAGTCACGGCTGGCCGCTGAAGCAATCGCTTGCCTATACCGCACCCCATTTGCTCAAACCCTGCGCACACGCCCAGCCACTCGCCCAAGCCCACTGAAAGTTGTAGCCGCCGAGCCAGCCGGTGACGTCAACCACTTCGCCGATGAAGTACAGGCCGGGCTGTTTGCTCTCCAGGGTCTGCGACGACAGGTCGCGGGTGTCAACGCCGCCGGCAGTGACTTCGGCTTTATTGTAGCCTTCGGTGCCGCTGGGGGTGATTTCCCATTTCGAGAGGCGCTGCGCCAGCGCAGCCAGGGCTTTGTCGCTGGCGTCAGCCACCGGGCGCTGCCAGGCGCTGTCTTGCTGCACCCAGGCGTCGGCCAAGCGGCTGGGCAGGTAGGCGCTGAGTTCGTTGGCGATGGACTTGCGCGAGCGCATTTTGGCGCTTTGCAGTATTTGCAGCAGATCGGCCCCGGGCGCGAGGTTCAATTCAATGGGCGCGCCGCTGTCCCAGTAGCTGGAGATTTGCAGCACGCCGGGGCCTGACAGGCCGCGGTGGGTGAAGAGCAGGTCTTCATCAAAGCTGACGGCGCTTTTTTTGCTGCCGGTGGCAATCTGCACCGGCAGCGCCAGCCCGGCGAGCTGGGCAAAAGGTGCCCAGGCCTGGCCGTCAAAGGTCAGCGGCACCAGCGCCGGGCGCGGCAGCACCGTGCGCAGGCCGAACTGCCGCGCCACCCGGTAGCCGAAATCGCTCGCGCCGATCTTGGGGATCGACAAGCCGCCGCTGGCGATGACGACTTGCGGGCTGCGCAGGGTGCCCTGGCTACTCTCAATTTCATAGTATCCCCGGCAGGATTCACCTTGGCTAGCGGCATGAAACACTATATTTTTGACGCTGCAGGGCTGCCAGCGGCTCACCTGGCCTGCGGCGCACTCGGCCAGCAGCAGTTGAATGATGTCTTCGGCGCTGCGGTCGCAAAAGAGCTGGCCCTTGTGCTTCTCGTGCCAGGCGATGCCGTGGCGCTCGACCAGCTTGATGAAGTCTTGCGGGCTGTAGCGTGACAGCGCCGAGCGGCAAAAGTGCGGGTTCTGGCTGATGAAGTGCGCTGGGCTGGTGCCGGTGTTGGTGAAGTTGCAGCGCCCGCCGCCCGAGATGCGGATTTTCTCGGCAACCTTGTCGTGGTGGTCGATGACCAGCACTTTCAGGCCGCGCTGCCCGGCCACACCGGCGCAAAACAGGCCGGCCGCGCCGCCGCCGATGATGATGGCGTCAAATTCAGTCATGCCGGGCAGCATAGCCGCTGGCGCGGACTTATTCAGGGCTTCCTAGGCGAAGCCGGCCGCCGGTGCATGCGCCGGGCTGGCGTGCAGCAGGGCCAGGCCTTGCAGTACGTTGCCCACCACGATGACGCAGGGGCTTTGCAAGTGCTCGGCCTCGATGGTGGCGCGCAGGCGCTCCAGCGTGGTCAGCGCATGGCGTTGCTGCGGCAGGCTGACATGCTGGACGATGGCCACCGGGGTGTCCCCCGGCAAGCCCTGCAGCAGCTCGTCCTGGATGCGCTGCGAGCCGCTGACGCCCATGTAGATCACCAGCGTGAGTTTGGCCTGCGCAGCGGCGGCGGCGAGCAACGGAAAGTCGGTGCCGCTGCTGCCGGGTTTGGCATGGCCGGTGACGAAGACCACGCCATGCGCATGCTCACGGTGCGTCAGCGGCACGCCCAGCGAGGTGACGGCGGCCAGGCCAGCGGTGATGCCGCTGATGACGCTGACCTCGATGCCGGCGGCGCGCAGGTTTTCGGCTTCTTCGCCGCCGCGCCCGAAAATGAACGGGTCGCCGCCTTTGAGGCGCACCACGTTCTGGCCCTCACGCACCGCCATGACCATGAGTTTTTCAATAAACGCTTGCGGGGTCGACTTGCAGCCGCCGCGCTTGCCCACATGCACCACGCGCGCGCCGGGAGGTGCCAGCGCGACCACGGCGTCGCTCACCAGATCGTCCACAAACAACACGGTGGCACCCTGGATGGCGCGCAAGGCTTTGAGGGTGAGCAGTTCGGGGTCGCCCGGCCCTGCCCCTACGAGGGTGCAGCGTGGGGCTGTGCCCAATAGGTTGGGCGCAGCCATCACCGTGGGGTGCAGGGGCGGCAGTGCAGGCGTGGCGTCTTTGCTGAAAATGACAATTCCGTGGCTCATAAGTGCTTGACAGTCTGCAAGATGTGTTCCACCTGCCGTGCGATCGGTGCGGGCACTATTTTGCGGCCTTGCAACACCGCTTTTATGTACGCTGCCGTACTGAGCGCATCAATTTCGCCAGGCAAATCGGGCAGCGCCAGGAGGGGGCCAGTTTGCGCGGTTTGCAGTACATTGCGCTGGCCGCGCACGAAGGCGTCGATTTGCGGGCTGCGCCGGGCATCGGCGACAGGCTCGCCTTCGGTGCCGCGCAGCAGCAGCGCGTTGGTTTGCAGCAATTCCAGCGTCGCGGCCATCGATTGCGCATATTCGGGGTGGGTGTAGCTGGTCACCAGCAGGCTGCGGCCCTGGCACGGGTTCATGAGTTTGACGAGGCTGTGCGCCGGGTTGCGCAGGCCGACCACACGGCGCACATCGAGCAGCCGCTTGAGGCCTGGGCACAGCAGCTCGGTCGGGGCGAAAGCAACGCTGCCATTTGCTATTTGTACTATAGCAGTCAAGGCAGTTAAATCCAGGGCTAGAAGAACATTTAATGTGAAAATCCGCTTGGATTCGGTCGCTGTGCCGTGTACCAGCACTGGCAGCCCTTCGCGGGCCAGCAGCAGTGCCAGCAGCGGCGTCAGGCCGGGCAGCTTGCGCGCACCGTTGTAGCTGGGCAGCACTACCGTGACGGCATCGTTGTCCGGCAATTTGTGCAGGCGCACATCGGCGGCGTCCAGGAAGCCGGCCATCTCCTGCGGCGTTTCGCCCTTGATGCGCATCGCCAAGCAAAACGCGCCAATTTCCAGGTCGCTCACCGTGCCGTCAAGCACCTGGCCGAACAGGTCGGCGGCTTGCTGCCGCGTGAGCGGCCGGGCACCGTCCTTGCCGCGGCCGATTTCCTTGATGTAGTGTGCAATCACCATTCGGACATTGTCCATGAGGGATGCAGCCAGGGCCTCCGCATTAAAAGACCCGCGCATCAATATTCGCCTGTCCACGGGCGATCTCCGGGAAGTACAGGCCAAGGCATTGCAAGCAGGAATGCCCTATCAGACGCTGATTGCCAGTGTTTTACTTAAATACGTAGCTCTGTGCGCCGCAGCAATCGTCATGCTCGGGGCCAAAGGGGCGCTGCGCAGTCCGTCAAATCCACTTGAACGCTGATTTCAGCATCGTGCGAATCGCAGGTCGCACTTCGCCAGCCGTGAGCAAGGCCGTCGCGGCGGAAAACTGGGTGCGCACCACGGCTCTTTCATGGCTGAAGGCCTTGAAGCCGTAGTGTCCGTGCGCATTGCCAATGCCAGAGTTGTTGACGCCGCCAAAGGGCAGCCGTCCATGCAGAAAATGCACCAGCGAGTGGTTGACGCAAACCCCGCCCGACGAAGTCTGGCTCAGCACGCGCTGAATGTTCGCATCGGTACGGCTGTAGATGTAGAGCGCCAGCGGTTTGGGGTCGGCGTTGATGCTGGCAATGACTTGGTCCAGACTGGTGTAGGTAATCACGGGCAGCAAGGGGCCAAAAATCTCCTCTTGCATGATGCGCGCTCCAGGGGGAATGCCACCTAGCAAGGTGGGCGCGACAAAGCATTCTGCCGCCGCCACCCCGCCGCCGATCAGCACGCGTGCGCCTTGCGCAATCGCGTCGTCCAGCAGGCCTTTGACGCGCACGGTGTGGCGTGCGTTGACGATGTGCGCCAAGTGCGGGCTGCTGCGTTGTTCCTCAAGCGTTTTGCCATAGGCTTTTTCAAGCACGGTTCGGCAGGCGGCAACCCACTGGTCTTTCACGCTCTCGTGCACGTAGACATGGTCAGGCGCAATGCAGGTTTGCCCCGCATTGGCGTACTTGGCCCACATGACGTTTTGAGCCGCCATGGGAATGTCAGCGCTGGCATCAATCACTGCCGGGCTTTTGCCGCCCAACTCTAAAGTGACACTGGTCAGGTGTTTTGCCGCCGCTGCCATTACCTGTTTTCCGATGCCCGGGCTGCCGGTGAAGAAAATGTGGTCAAACGGCAAGCTCAGCAAGCTTTGCGCAACATCGGCCTCGCCCTGGAAAACGGCGATTTCGTCGGGCTTAAAAACCTCCTGGATGATGGCGCTGATCCAGGCAGACAGATGGGGCGTCATCTCCGACGGTTTGACGATGGCTGTGTTGCCAGCCGCAATGGCCGAGATCAGCGGGCCAAAGGTCAGGTTCACCGGGTAGTTCCACGGCGAAATGATCAGGCATCGTCCACGCGGCTGATATTGCACTTGGCTGCGGGTGCCTGCAGTCAGCAGCGTGGGCCACACGCGGACGGGTTTCATCCACTTTTTGAGGTGACGAATCGCATCGTTGGCTTCGGCACACACCGGCAACAACTCGGCCATGTCAACTTCGCCCGGAGGCTTGCGAAAGTCAGCATAGGCCGCTTCGTACAGGGGGGCGGTGCGGGCCAATATCGCGTCGCGCAGCTTGCGGATTTTTGCGATTCTCTGGCTGGCAATCGATGTGCGCAGATTTATAGCGGTAGTGAATTGGCTGTCAAACACCGCTTGGATGCTGGTGCTTGCTGCTGGATTGGAAGTGGTGTCTTGTGTCATTGAGAAGATTGGGAATTTCGTTTTAACAGTAGCAATCGCAGGCCATGTTGCTTGTAATTGCATTAGCGCACATTAAATGGGCACTAATTTTTACCCAATTCCCTTTGCGGTGGACGTTGACGGCAGTCATGACCAAATACAGGGTGACTTGCCCGTCAAACGTGTGCAGGCAGGGTTTTAGGTCACGCGATGCGACATAAGGCGACGCTGACCTGGCCACAGGCAACTTAAGCCGCTTGTGCCGCTTGTGCCGCTTGTGCCGCTTGTGCCGCAGCATGCGAGCGCACCATGCGCTTTAATTCCGGCACGCAGGAGCCGCAGTTGGTGCCGCACTTCAGCGCGCCCTGCAAAGCGGCCAAGCGGGCATCATCCGGCCCGCTGCATTGCGCCAAAAATTCTGTGATGGCCACGTCGCTCACATTCAGGCAGCTGCAAATTTGCTTGCCTTTGGACTGCACGGCCACTGGCGCTTTTGCACCCGGAAGCAGCAGCAGGCGGCCATATGCTTGGGCTGGCAGCTCCTGTTGCAGTAGCGCTTTAATCCAGACCTCGGCCGTGGTGTCGCCGCTCAGTAAAAAACCGTCCAAATGCACGGCGCCCTCATGCCGCGCCAGCCGCATGGTGCGGCGCTGGCCTTTGCGCTTGTCGGCGTAGTGCAGCACATCGGCGCTGGCCAGGCCAAGCACGCGTTCGATATGCATCAGCAGCGCATCTGGCGCGGCCTCGTGGCCAGCGGCGCGAAACAGCAGGCCGCTGCGCGATTGGCCAAACGGCGTGCAACTGGCAAACGGGAACAGGCGCATCATGGC
>JBJXED010000059.1:0-28264 GCA_046155225.1 Burkholderiaceae bacterium | reverse complement strand
TCCGGCGCCCAATGCGAGGGGCTACAGACGCAGGCCAGCAGCAAGGCGTAGTCCGGGCTGGGGCCGATGACGCAAAAGTCTTCTTCAATCTGCTGGGCTAGCGGGTTGGCGCTGTTTGGGTTGCGCTGCCTCCAAAGAAAAAACTACCGTTTGCCCAGTCTGGATGAGCGCATGCCGCTACGGTATTAAGAGCATTTGCGCTGTTGAAACCAGCTGCTGACAGGCTAATTTGGGTGGCAGCTGCGCTGTGCAGCAGGGCGGCTTTTTCGGCATGCAGCGCAGAGCCGGGCACGAGCGGCGTCAGAAGCGCCTGCGCTGGCGTGATGCGCTGCAGGCCGGGCTGCATGCGGAACGGCACCGGGATGAGATTGAAGTCGAAGGCCATTTCCCAATCTTAGGCAATCATCGGCAGGCAACAAAAAAGGCCCCCGCAGGAGCCTTGGTGCCGAGCAATTTGCCACGCTGAGACGCGCTTGCGGTACTCGCCGGTGCGGGTGTCAATCTCGACCTTGTCGCCCTGCGCCACAAAAATCGGCACGCCGATTTCAAAGCCAGTGGCGATCTTGGCCGGTTTGAGCACTTTGCCGGAGGTGTCGCCTTTTACGGCGGGCTCGGTCCAGGTAATTTCGCGTTCGACGCTGGTGGGCAGCTCGACCGACAGCGCCTTGCCTTCGTAGAACACCACTTCAGCGGTCATGCCGTCTTCCAGGTAGCTGAGCGCGTCGCCCATGTTCTCGGACTCAACCTCGTACTGGTTGTACTCGCTGTCCATCCACACATACATCGGGTCGGCAAAGTAAGAGTACGTGCAGTCTTTCTTCTCCAGAATGACCTGATCCATCTTGTCGTCGGCTTTGAACACCACTTCGGTGCCGAAATTGGCGATTAGGCTTTTGAGCTTCATGCGCACGGTGGCCGAGTTGCGGCCGCCGCGGCTGTATTCGGTGCGCAGCACGATCATCGGGTCTTTGCCGTGCATGATGACGTTACCGGCGCGTATGTCTTGGGCGATTTTCATGGTGTGCTGAAAGGGTAGGGCCGCCGGGGCGGCTGGGTGGTCTGCAAGCTGCAAAGCCTGCGATTTTAGCGGCCTTTAGGGCACCTCTTGAACAAAGCCCAGGAGCTGCTCAGCCAGGTCGGGCTGGGCCAGCAGCCGGGCGCGGGCTTGCTGGATGCCGCGTTGTGCGGTCGCCAAGGCGTTGGGCGCATCTAAAACCAGCGGCGCGGGCACAACCGACAGGCCGTTCCAGAAACGGTGTGCCGCTGGCAGGTCGCTGCCAGCGTCCAGCCAAGCCAAAAAAGCGGCCAATTTGGCGTGGTGCGCGCCGTCGGTTTGGGGGTAAATCTGCCAGATGAACGGGATGGCTTCCAGGCCGCCGCCTGCGCCCGGCCGGGCCGCCCACAGCGCCCGCACCAGGGAGTCTTCCCCGCGTACAAAGTTGAAGTCGCAGGCCCACAGCAGGTGGTCGAAGTCGGTTTGGCTGAGGTAGGGGAGGTATGAAATAGATAGCGCATCAGGCAAGGAAAGCGCTGGCAAGCGCCCCATTTCTTCTGAAAAAACGGCTTTTTGACTGCGCCCGGCCGTCACCAGCAGCCGGGTCGGGCTCGGGTGGCTGCGCAATGCTTGTAGCAAAGCGCCTAGCGCGGCAGGCTCGTAGCAAAACAGGCTGACCAGCCGCTCACCGCGCCAGTCAAGGCCACGCGATTGCAGCCAGGCGGCGCGGTCAAATCGGGCCTGCCGGGCCGCCAAATCCGGCTCGCGCAGCAGGCCGCCCGTGCGCAAGGTAAAGCCAGGGTAGAAGAAGTGCTTGGTCAGGCCATCTTTTTGCGGTGAAGGCAGCCGGTGGTTGCGTTCAACATAGGGCTCGGCGCTGAGGTATTCCAGGTTGATCCACACGGGATTTTTTAGGCCTTTTTTGGCTCTAGCCAAGGAAAAGTCTGCCATTGTTGCTATGGTTTCAGGAGGCAGTGCACAGCCAAAGGCTTCGATTACGACATCAGCAGGCGAGGCTAAAACGGCGTCGGCCCAAGGCTGAACCGCTACGCCGGGGTGGCCGCCCGGTGCCATCCAGGCCAGCGCGTTGGCGTCGTCCACCCACAGCCGCACCTGCTGGCTGCGCTGCGCCAGGTTGCAGGCCAGGCGCCAGCACACGCCAATGTCGCCGTGGTTGTCAATGACTTGGCAGAAGATGTCCCACTGCAAAGGGGGTGGTTTGCGCATGGCACGATTGTGTCGTGCCGCCAGCGCAGGGCGGTCGCGCCGCGACACAATAGCGGCATGTCAGATGCTCCGCCCGTGCACCCCGCCAAAGCCCCCATGAAAGCGCCGCAAGAGCCGCCTCACAGCAAGGCCTTGCTAGCGCAGGTGGCCGGGTTGCCGCCGCTGCCGGGCGTCTACCGTTACTTCGACGCCCAGGGTCTGTTGCTTTATGTGGGCAAGGCGCGGGACCTGAAAAAACGCGTGTCCAACTACTTTCAAAAGAGCCACGGCGGCACGCGCATTGGCCACATGGTCGGCAAGATTGTTCGCCTGGAAACCACCGTCGTGCGCTCGGAAGCCGAGGCGCTGCTGCTGGAAAACAACCTGATCAAAACCCAACACCCGCGCTTTAATATTTTGTTCCGGGACGACAAGAGTTACCCGTACTTGAAGATTGCAGCGCACACGTTCGAGCGCATGGCCTACTACCGCGGCGCGATCGACAAGAAGCACCGCTACTTTGGTCCCTACCCGAGCGCCTGGGCGGTCAAGGAAACAATCCAGTTGCTGCAAAAAATCTTCCGTCTGCGCACCTGCGAGGACACCGTGTTTGCCAACCGCACACGGCCGTGTTTGCTCTACCAGATCAAGCGCTGCTCGGGGCCCTGCGTGAACCTGGTGACGCCCGAGCAATACGCCCGCGATGTGCAGGACGCCGAAGCTTTTTTGCAGGGCGAGACGCAAACCGTGCTGCAAACGCTGGAGGCGCGCATGATGCACTACGCCGAGCAACTGGCGTTTGAGCAGGCCGCCGAGGTGCGCAACCAAATCTCAGCACTCTCACGCGTGCTGCACCAGCAGTCGGTCGAGTCCAATGGCGGCACCGCCCTGGAGCGCGACACCGACATCCTGGCGGTCGCGGTGCAGGGCGGCAAGGCGTGTGTGAACCTGGCCATGGTGCGCGGCGGCAGGCATTTGGGTGACCGGCCGTATTTCCCGCTGCATGTGCAGGACGCCTTGGTGATGGCGCTGCCTGAAAACGATACTGCCGCAGAACATACGGTGCCGGGCGAAGCGGCTGCGCCCGTATTGGCGCTGGAGCCGGGCCTGGCCGAGAGCCGCCTGCTGGAGGCATTTATTGCCCAGCATTACCTGGAAGTGGCGGCGCCGCCGTCACTGATTGCCAGCCACCCGGTTTCTGGCGAATTGATCGCCGCGCTGTCTGAGCAAATCGGCACCCGACTAAATGTGACGCACCAGCCGCGCGAACAACGCCGCATCTGGCTCGAGATGGCGCAGAAAAATGCCGGCATTCAACTCGCCCGCTTGCTGGCTGAAGAGGGCTCGCAGCAGGCCCGCACCCAGGCGCTGGCGCAGGTGCTCGACCTGGACCGGGCCGACGGCCAGAACGCCAGCCTGCGCTTTGAGTGCTTTGACATATCGCACACGGCGGGTGAGGCCGCGCAGGCATCTTGCGTGGTGTTTGAAGGCAACAAAATGCAGTCTGCGCAATACCGCCGCTACAAAATTGAGGGCATTACCCCCGGTGACGATTACGCCGCCATGCGCCAGGTGCTGACGCGGCGCTACAGCAAGCTGGCGCTGGCCGCGCAAATTGGCACGGCCACTGCCGCAGCACGCCTTCCCGACGCGGTGCTGATTGACGGCGGGCGCGGCCAGGTGGGGGTGGCGCGCGAGGTGTTCGAAGCGCTTGGGCTGCCGCTGTCCTTGATCGTGGGGGTGGAAAAAGGGCTGGCCCGCAAGGTGGGGTTGGAGGAGTTGGTGTTTGCCGATGGCCGCAGCAAAATCAGCCTGCCGCCTGACTCTGCCGCGTTGATGCTGGTGGCGCAAATCCGCGACGAAGCGCACCGCTTTGCCATCACGGGCATGCGCGCAGCGCGCGCCAAGGTGCGCACGGGCAGCAGCAAACTGGAGGACATTGCCGGTATCGGACCGAAAAAGCGTGCCAGCTTGCTGCAGCGCTTTGGCGGCATACGAGGCGTGGCGGCGGCCACGGCGGAAGACTTGGTCACAGTCGACGGCATTTCGCGCGAGCTGGCAGAGCAAATTTACCGCGCCTTGCACTAGGACCAAGCCGCTGCAGCCTCAGCAGTCACAGACGCCGTGCACCAATTTGGCATGACACAATGCCTTTATGTTCATGACGATTCCTACCTTGCTGACGTGGACGCGGATTTTTGCCATCCCGTTGATCGTGGGCGTCTTCTACCTCCCGGTCGAAGCGGTGAACCGCAACCTCATTGCCACTGTCATGTTTGTGGTGTTTGCCTTGACCGACTGGCTCGATGGTTACCTGGCGCGCAAGCTGAATCAAACCTCCTCTTTTGGCGCATTTTTGGACCCCGTGGCCGACAAATTTCTGGTGTGTGCCTCGCTCTTGGTGCTGGTACACCTGAACCGGGTTGATGTGTTTGTGGCGCTCATCATCATTGGCCGTGAAATAGCGATTTCGGCCCTTCGCGAGTGGATGGCGCAAATTGGGGCATCGAAGAGCGTTGCCGTGCACCGCATTGGCAAACTCAAGACCGTTGCGCAAATGGTGGCGATCCCCTTTTTGCTGTTCGATGGGGTCTTGTTTGGCCTGATCCACACCGGCACCTGGGGCCACTTTTTGATCTGGATTGCGGCGGTGCTGACGGTGTGGTCCATGGTGTATTACTTGCAAAAGGCGCTGCCGGAAATCAGGGCACGCGCTAAATGAACGTCGCGCCTTCTGCAGTGGCGGCCAGCCCGCAAACTGCCATGCTGCGGGCCATGCCCTGGATTTTTGTGTTGATCTGGAGCACAGGTTTCATCGTGGCGCGCTACGGCATGCCGCTGGCACCCCCTATGAAGTTTCTGGCCTGGCGCTTTGCCTTGTCCATCTTGTGTTTTTTGCTCTGGATTGCATGGGCCCGCGTGGCCTGGCCGCGCAGCCGCGCGCAGTGGTTGCATTTGGCGGTGGTGGGGGCGCTGATGCAAGCCGGCTATTTAGGCGGGGTGTGGACAGCGGTCAAAGCCGGCATGGGTTCAGGCCTAGCATCCTTGATTGTGGGGTTGCAGCCAGTGCTGACGGCGGTGTGGCTCTCTGGCATGGGCGGCGCCGATGAGCAAGTCAACCGGCGTCAGTGGGCTGGCTTGTTGCTGGGTTTTGCCGGACTGGCCCTGGTGGTGGGAGGCAAGCTGGGGCAGGGGACAGAAGTAACCTGGCTTACGCTGGGCGCAACAGGGGTGGCCTTGTGCGGCATCACCATTGGAACGCTGTACCAAAAACGCTTTGTATTGCCGTGCGACGTGCGCAGCGCCAGCGCGGTGCAGTTGCTGGCGGGTTTGGCGCTGGTTTTGCCGTTGTCGCTGTTCGAAACCGAGTCCATCCAGTGGACCGCGCAGTTTGCCGGGGCCATGGCGTGGTCGGTGCTGGTGCTGACACTGGGCGGCAGTTCGTTGCTGTACTTATTGATTCAAAAGGGCGCGGCCACGCAGGTCACGTCGCTTTTGTATATGGTGCCGCCGTGTACCGCGTTGCTGGCATGGCTGCTGTTTGCAGAGCCGATTACGCTAGCGACGCTGGGCGGTATCGTGCTGACGGCCTGGGGTGTAAGTTGGGTGGTTAAACCGAGTGGAATTCGACATGGCTAAAAAGAGAATCGCTGTGATTGCCGGTGACGGCATTGGCAAGGAAGTCATGCCTGAGGGCTTGCGCGTCATGGAGGCGGCGGCGGTTAAGTTTGGCATTGACTTGCAGTTTGATCATTTTGATTTTTCCAGTTGGGACTATTTCGAGCGGCACGGCAAGATGCTGCCGGACAACTGGAAAGACCAGATTGGCAGCCACGACGCGATTTACTTTGGCGCGGTGGGCTGGCCCGAGAAAGTGCCCGATCATATTTCGCTGTGGGGCTCTCTGCTGCTTTTTAGACGCGAGTTTGACCAGTATGTGAACCTGCGCCCCGCGCGGCTCATGCCCGGCATCATTGCGCCCGTGGTGCGCCGTGACGGCAGTGCCCGCGTACCCGGCGAGATCGACATGCTGATCGTGCGCGAGAATACCGAAGGCGAGTACTCCAGCATTGGTGGGCGCATGTACCCCGGTACCGAGCGCGAGATTGTGATGCAGGAGACCGTGATGTCACGCGTCGGTGTTGACCGCGTACTGAAATTTGCCTTTGAGCAAGCCCGCGCGCGACCCAAAAAGCACCTGACCAGCGCCACCAAATCCAACGGCATCGCCATCACCATGCCTTACTGGGACGAGCGGGTCGAACTGATGGCCAAACAGTACCCCGATGTGCGGGTAGACAAATTTCACATTGACATCCTGACGGCGCATTTTGTACAGCGTCCCGACTTTTTTGATGTGGTCGTCGCCAGCAATTTGTTTGGTGATATTTTGAGCGACCTCGGCCCCGCCTGCACTGGCACGATTGGCATTGCGCCCAGCGCCAACCTCAATCCGGACCGGCGCTTCCCTTCGCTGTTTGAGCCGGTACACGGCTCGGCGCCCGATATTGCCGGCAAGCAGTTGGCCAATCCAATCGGACAGATTTGGTGCGGCGCGCTGATGCTGGATTTCTTGGGCCACAGCGCGGCGCACGATGCGGTGGTGCAAGCGATAGAAAGCGTGCTGCAACCGCATAGCGGCGAGCCGCGCACCCCCGATCTGGGCGGTACAGCGCTGACGGCGGATGTGGGCAAGGCGATAGCGCGCGCGCTGCTGTGAACTGGCACCGCGTTTTTTATGCAGCGCTGACAGCCCAGCACGGGCCTAAACCGTTAGAATATTTTTTCGCCTGCCGGAGCTTGCGGGCACACTACACTTTCTTTGACCGACCAACAATGACTTCATAAGAGGGGTTTCCCGTGAACAAAACCGAATTGATCGAACACATCGCGCAGCATGCAGACATATCAAAAGCTGCTGCTGCACGCGCACTGGAATCCACCATTGGTGCGGTGAAAACCACGCTGAAAAAAGGCGGCTCGGTTTCGTTGGTCGGGTTTGGTACCTTCGCCGTGGGCCGCCGCGCAGCGCGTACCGGGCGCAATCCGCGCACGGGCACTGCTATCAAGATCAAGGCCGCCAAGGTGCCTAAATTCCGTCCCGGCAAGGCACTGAAAGATGCCTTGAATTGAGCGATCAGTAACTGGTTGATGAGGGGTGCTTAGCTCAGTTGGTAGAGCGGCGCCCTTACAAGGCGTAGGTCGGCGGTTCGAGCCCGTCAGCACCCACCACCCCTCGGTTTCCTGTTAAGACCCAGCACAAGGCGAACCCCTGTTTCGCCTTTTTTGTTGTCGAAAGATTCCGCAATGTTTGATTTCGTTCGTAAACACAACAAGACCATGCAAATTTTGTTGTTCTTGGTCATTGTTCCGTCGTTTTTGCTGGTGGGTATCGACGGCTACCAGCGCCAGGAAACCGGGGCATCGGTGGCCACGGTGGCGGGTCAATCGATTACCCAGTCGGAATGGGACAACGCACATAAAAATGAGGTCGAGCGGCTGCGTCAGGCTGAGCCTTCGCGCGACATCAAATTGCTCGACAGTCCGCAAGCCCGCTATTTCACGCTGGAGCGGCTCATACGCGACCGGGTCCTCGCGGCGCAAGTGCAGCAGGGCAAACTGGTCATTACGGACCAGCGCTTGGAGAGCAGCTTGCGGAATGACCCGTCCCTGGCCCAACTGCGCAAGCCCGATGGCAGCCTCGACATTCAGCGCCTTATGGAGTTGCTGGGTAGCCAAGGCATGACGCCAGAAACCTTCATGGCGAGTGCGCGCTCGGACTTGGCAAGCCGTCAAGTGGTGGCGGGTGTGTCAAAAACAGCTTTCGTACCGGCGGCGCTGGCGGATTTGGCATTGAACGCCTTTCTGGAACGCCGGGAAATCCAGGTGCTGCGTTTGAACCCTGCCGATTACTACAGCAAGGTCAATACGGAAGAGGCGCAACTGCTGGCGTACTACCAGGCCAATCCAGCCTTGTTCCAGGCACCAGAGCAAGCCGATATTGAATACCTTGTTCTGGACCTGGACGCCGTGAAAAAAGGCATCACGCTGGCTGAGCCAGATTTGCGTACTTACTATGAGCAAAACGCCGCCCGCCTGGGTGCGCAGGAAGAACGGCGAGTCAGCCACATCTTGATTGCAACACCCAAAACGGCGTCGGCCAGCGACCGTGAAAAAGCCAAAAACAGAGCTAACGAGTTGCTTGCCGTGGTACAAAATGACCCTCAGAGTTTCGCTGAAGTTGCGATGAAAAACTCACAGGATCCCTCAGCTGCAAGCGGCGGCGATCTTGACTATATTGCCCGCGGTGCCACGGCCAAACCATTTGAAGATGCTGCCTACGCGCTCAAACCCGGGGCCATCAGCGGGGTGGTCGAGACCGAATACGGCTACCACATCATCAAACTCGCCGACATCAAAGTGCCCAAGCAGCGCAGCTTTGACGAGATGCGTGCTGAGTTGGAGGCGGATCTCAAAAAACAGCAAGCCCAACGCAAATTTGCAGAAGAAGCCGAGACATTTACCAATGCTGTTTATGACCAGCCGGAAGGTTTGAAACCCATCGCTGAACGCTTGAAACTGGAGCTCAAGACGGCGACCAATGTCGTGCGCACACCCAACCCGCAGGCGCTTGGCTTGCTCGCCAACACCAAATTCCTGGCAGCGGTTTTTTCACCCGAATCGGTTGACAAAAAACGCAATACTGGTGCGATTGAGATTGCCAGCAGCCAACTGGTTTCCGGCCGCATCACCAAATACACGCCTGCGCGGACCCGTGAGTTTGCTGAGGTGCGCGAGCAGGTACGGCAGCAATTGCTGCGAACGCGCGGCAGCGAGTTGGCGCAAAAAGAAGGTTTGGCAAAACTGGCTGCCTTCAAATCCGGTTCGGCGACTGATCCGCTGCCCAACCCTGTGGTGATCTCGCGTGATGAGCCTGCGCAGCAGTCTTTCAAGGTGCTGGATGCGGCGCTGCGCGTTGACGCGACGGGTTTGCCGGCCTGGATCGGGGTTGACTTGGGTGCGCAAGGTTACGCGGTAGTGCGTGTGAACAAGTTGGTTCCGAGGGCCAATGCGCCTGACACGATTGCCCAGGGACGCGCGCAGTATGGCCAATGGCTCACGGCAACTGAGAGCCTAGCGTATTACAACGTACTAAAAACCCGTTTCAAGACCCAATCCAAAATAACGCAACCCGACCTAAAAGCGGGCAATGCTGCACTTTCGCCTGACCAGTAAGGTCACCTTATAATAATGATCCTACGGTGGCTGTAGCTCAGTTGGTAGAGTCCCAGATTGTGATTCTGGTTGTCGTGGGTTCGAGCCCCATCAGTCACCCCATTAGATTGCCTTCCCTGTCTGCGTTCGCTGCTACTAGATAAGTAGCGCGCAGGCTCTAAATACAGGCAAAGTTACCGCCAAAGTTACCACGGCGGTAATTGACGCTCACAAAGCGCCCCGTTTTACCTCTCTGTTGCGGTTGTAAATGCGGGTTGTGGTGGTCGGTTTGGCGTGCAGGTCAGCCACTCAAGCATTGACCATTACGAGTTTCCCCATCACTTGACGTGAACCCATGTGTTCATAAGCTGCTTTCAAATCATTCATGGGCAAGGTCCTGTCGATGACGGGTTTGATTTTTCCTGCTTCATACCAACGCAGCAGCTGCGCCATCATGGCGGCTTGTGCTTGGGGCTCGCGCTTGGCGAAGTCACCCCAAAAAACGCCGACTATTGAAGCTCCTTTGAGCAGCGCCAGATTCAGTGGCAGTGAGGGTATGGGACCCGCTGCAAAGCCCACCACCAGATAACGGCCACGCCAGGCAATACTGCGAAATGCTGGTTCGGCGTGGTCACCGCCAACTGGATCGTAGATGACATCAGGACCCTTGCCGCCAGTGAGTGTTTTCAGCATTTCGCGAAAATTCACTTGGCTGTAGTTGAGGGTCTCATCGGCCCCCAGGGTTTTGCACAGCGCGCATTTGTCATCTGTCGAAGCGGCGGCAATGACGCGCGCGCCAGCGGCCTTAGCCAATTGAATTGCCGCAGTGCCCACTCCGCCAGCAGCGCCCAATACCAATACCGTTTCACCCGCCTGTAATTGCCCCCGGTCAAACAAGGCATGATGCGAGGTGGCGTAGATCATGATGAAGGCCGCTGCATCGGTCATTGGCATATTGTTTGGCAACGGTACGCACTGGTTGGCCGGAGCCAGCACATGCGTGGCAAACCCGCCAGTGCCTGATAAGCAGGCGACAGCCTGGCCCACTTGGAGATGCGCCACGCCGGGGCCCAGCGCTTGCACCACACCAGCGTATTCCGATCCGGGTACGAACGGCAAGGCGGGTTTGATCTGGTATTTGTTTTGCACTATCAGCAGATCAGGAAAATTCAGGCTGGCTGCCTTGATGGCTACCAGTACTTCGCCAAGTTTAGGCTCAGGCGTTGGCAGTTCAGCCCACTGCAAGGCATCGACACCCGTGGGGTTTTGGCAAATCCAAGCGTGCATAAATTTCTCCTGTGAGGATATTTCAAATGGCCAAATAGTAGGCGTTGCCTACGCCCGTGAATGTCTCACCTGCGACGCGTTGGCTGGGCCGGGCTGATCCTACAATCTTGTCCAGTCTGCGGGGCAGGTTTTGATTGCACCCCAGACCATTGAGGCCCTTTTTGCTTATGAAAATTCTTCTCTCCAATGACGATGGTTTTCAGGCCCCCGGTCTGCTGGCGATTTATGCTGCGCTCAAGCAAATCGCGCAAGTCGAGGTCATCGCACCGGAACACAACAACAGCGCAAAATCCAATGCCCTGACCTTGCATTCGCCGTTGTATGTTCACCAGGGCGCAAACGGCTTTCGCTATGTCAATGGCACGCCAGCAGATTGCGTGCATATTGCCTTGACGGGCCTGCTGGGTTATCGGCCAGATCTGGTGGTGTCCGGCATAAATAACGGTGCCAATATGGGCGACGACACAATTTACTCTGGCACCGTGGGGGCGGCTATGGAGGGCTATCTTTTTGGCATTCCTGCCATTGCCTTTTCGCAAACCGAAAAAGGCTGGCAGCACCTGGATGCAGCCGCACAAAAGGCGCAGGAATTGATAGCAGAAATTGCGCGGCAAGGCGTGCTGGCATCGGGGCCGGTAGGCACCGCTCCGTGGTTGTTCAATGTGAATATTCCCAATCTTCCGTACCCGGAGATAAAGCCTTTGCAAGTGTGCCGACTCGGCCGCAGGCACGCGGCCGAACGGGTGGTCGAGCAGTCCAATCCGCGCGGCGACACCATGTACTGGATTGGCTCTGCGGGTGCGGCCAAAGACGATGCACCAGGGACCGACTTTCATGCCGCGCTCCTGGGCCATATGACGCTGACGCCGCTGATGGTCGACTTGACCGCGCATGACCAGATCCCTGGCTGGGCCCATCACTTTGCAGGTGACCATGTGCCAGCGGTTGCCGCCGTACTCCTGTGACAAGCAAACCCTCATTTCCTGCCGCGCTTGGCGAGCCGCTGCACCGGCCCCGCGTTGTCCTGGGCATACCGGCCTCTGCGAATTCCGCAGTGGCTACCCCGTTCGCAGCGCCGGGTTACACCTCCCACCGCAGCCGGATGGTGCAAAAACTGGTGGCCCAAGGCGTCTCCAGCAAGGCCGTCCTTGCCGCCATGACTGCAGTCGAGCGGCACCGCTTTGTTGCGACAGGGTTGGCCAGCCAAGCGTATGAAGACACCAGTTTGCCCATCGGCCTGGCGCAAACCATCTCCAAACCAAGTGTGGTGGCGCGTATGGCCGAGTTGCTTTGCAACGGCCAGTCAGAGCGGCTTGGGCGGGTGCTTGAAATCGGCACGGGTTGCGGCTACCAGGCGGCGGTGCTGAGCCACTTGGCGCGTGAGGTCTATAGCATTGAGCGTTTGCGTGCCCTGCACGAGAAGGCCCGTGAGAACCTGCGCCATTTACGCCTGCCCAATGTGCATTTGCTCTTTGGCGATGGCATGGCCGGCTATGCGGCGGGCGCGCCGTATGCAGCCATCATTGCGGCAGCGGGCGGTGACGCGGTGCCTGCCGCATGGACACTGCAACTCGCCATGGGGGGGCGCTTGGTGGCACCGGTCGGCAGCAGCGACAGCGCTGGACAACAGACCTTGGTGGTGATCGACAAGCGCCCCGAGGGACTTCGCCAGACAGTTCTGGAAGCAGTGGCCTTTGTCCCCCTAAAATCGGGTCTAGCCTGAGGAAATAAAGCCTATGTTGTTCACGCATTCCCGAGTCGTCCGCGGGGCGGCTTTGTTGTTGGTGGTTGCTGCGCTCGGTGCTTGCGCATTTCGCGGCAAGCAGCCTGCCCCCGTGGAAGACCGCGGTCAAACTGGCCCTGCACGGCCTGCACCTGTCGCGATTGGGGTGCCCATTGCACCGGATAGCGCGGCTATTACAAAACCCTTGCCAGGTGTTGAAAACAGCGGCAAGCCAGGCTACTACACCGTCAAACCCGGCGACACTGTGATCCGCATCGGCCTCGAGACGGGCCAAAACTGGCGCGACATCGTGCGCTGGAACGCGCTGGACAATCCCAATTTGATCGAAGTAGGGCAAGTGCTGCGCGTGCTGCCGCCCGGGGTGCAAGGGGGCGAGGCGGTGGCGATTGCCAAACCTGTGTTGACACCCAGCATTACGCCTAACACCACGCTCACTGTGCCACCTTCTGCGCCAGTAGACGACGACGTGGCCTGGATACTCCCCACAAACGGCACGGTGCTGGCCGGTTTTGACGAAGCCAAAAACAAGGGCATCGACTTTGCCGGCAAGCTCGGCGATCCGGTGCTGGCGGCAGGCGATGGCCGGGTGGTTTATGCCGGTGGCGGTTTGCGAGGCTACGGCAACCTCATCATCTTGAAGCACAACAACACGTTTTTGTCAGCCTATGCGCATAACCAGACCTTGCTGGTGAAAGAAGACCAAACGGTGCGCAAAGGCCAGAAGATTGCCGAGATGGGCGCAACCGATGCCGACCGTGTCAAGCTGCATTTTGAAATCCGCCGCCAAGGCAAGCCGGTGGACCCAGCCCGCTACCTGCCGGTCCGCGCCAGCCAATGAGCTGGCCGGTGCTGGTGTTTGACATAGAGTCAATTCCCGACATTGACGGCCTTCGCGCGCTAAGCGGCCAAACCGCCGAGGCCAGCGACGCGCAGATCTACCAAAGCTGGGTGCAGGCGCGCAAGGACAAAGGGCAGAGCGATTTCATGCCGCTGTACTTGCAGCGCGTACTGGTGATCTCCTGCGTACTGCGCAATGCCGAGGGCCTCAGCATTCGGTCGTTCGTTGACCGTGATGGCGCCAGCGAAGGCAAAGTCATCCAGAATTTTTTTACCAGCGTCGACAACAAGGTGCCGCAGCTCGTGAGCTGGAACGGCGGCGGTTTTGACTTGCCGGTGCTGCACTACCGCGGCCTCAAACACGGCGTGGTTGCCGATAAATACTGGGACATGGGCGAGGACGACCGCGACTTCAAGTGGAACAACTACATCAGCCGCTACCACTTACGGCACTTGGATTTGATGGATTTATTGGCCCTGTACCAGCCCAAAAACAACGCGCCGCTCGACGCCATGGCCAAGCTCTGCGGCTTTCCCGGCAAGCTCGGCATGGACGGTTCGCAGGTCTATGCCCAGTACCTGGAAGGCAAGCTGGACGACATCCGCCGCTACTGCGAAACCGATGTGATGAACACCTACTTGCTCTACTGCCGATTCCAGAAAATGCGCGGCGGGCTTCTGGAGGGCGAGTATGCGCAGGAAATCAGCCTGGTCAAAGCTACGCTGGGCAATCTAGCGCCTGAGCAGCCGCATTGGGATGAGTATTTGGCGGCCTGGCCTGCGGGCTGACAGTCGTCAGACTTTTGAAACATCAAAATAGATAGTAAGTTTTCGTAGCGTCACCCGCACGTCCGGCGTAGGTTTCAAGCTATCAATATGCCAGTAATGCACTACGGATGTGCGAATGGTGCCACGCAAATTTACTCTGGATTTATTTCATGCATGCCTGCGCAAAATCCGTTGTTTGACGATTTACTCAACCCCACCGCCAAGCCTACATTGCAGGCCTTGGCTGGCGCACTTGGCAACGCCGCACCATCGCTCGGGCTGGAGCAAAAGCGCTTTAACCAGTGGCTGGCAAAAATCAGCGCCAGTCAAGCCGATTTAGCTGCTTTGCAGGCATTGGCCGAGGAATACCGCCGCCAGTACGCGCAGAAAATCATGCCGCTGCTGCAAGCCAGCGCAGCGCTAAACAAGCAGATGGCGTTGTTTTTGGACCAGCGCCTGCAGCGCCCCGGACTCAGCAAAGGCCAGCGCGCTTTCATGGCCGAGATGGTGTGCGAGCTGCTTGAAGAACTGATGGAGGACGCTGTCAGCGATCAAGAGATGGACAAGCTGGAGGAAATCTACCAGCGCCACAGCCCAGCCGATTTGCCCGGTTACGAGCAGGAGCAGGCCGATGTCATGCGGGCCGTCGCGAGCAAATTTCTCGGCATTGACTTGCCGCCAGAGGCGCAGTTTGATTCACCCGAAGCGCTGCTGGCGGCCTTTGAGGAGCACGTCAATGCAGCGCTGGCCGCCGAGCAGGCACGCAGCGATGCCAAAGCGGCGCGCCAGTCCGCGCGTCAAGCCAAGGGCAAAAGCGGACGCAAAAAACCAAGCCAGCAAGCGGCTGAGTTGACCGAGCAGGATGCCAGCAAAACCCTGCGCGAGATCTACCGCAAACTCGCCAGCGCCCTGCACCCGGACCGCGCTGCGGATGAGGCCGACCGCCTGCGCAAAACCGCGCTGATGGTGCAAGTCAACGCCGCCAACGAGAAAAAAGACTTGCTGGCCTTGCTGCAATTGCAGTTGCAAACCGAGCAGATCGACCCGCTGGCGATTGCCGAGATGGCGCAGGATAAGCTGCGACATTTCAACCATGTGCTGAGTGAGCAAGCCGCCAGCTTGCAGGCCGAGGTGGCGCAATTAAAGGTGCAGCTGCAACGCGAATTGCGCCTGGCCTACGGCAAAGCGCCCAGCCCGCAAACCCTGGAGTCCAGCCTGCGTGAGCGCGCCAAGTCCATTGAACAGCAACTGGCTTGGCGGCGCGAAGACTTGACCGCTATCCATGACGACCGCGAATTGAAAGCCTGGCTCAAGCTGCAAAAAAAGCTAGCAGCTGAAGACTATTGAGTACGCTTTTGCGTACCTGCACGCCTGAGACAATGGCGGCATGACAGAGCAACAAGAATTACCTCAAATTTGGCCTGCTGACGTGCTCAGTGTTGAATCGATGGACCTCGACGGCCAGGGCGTGGCGCGCAGGGCGGACGGTAAGGTGGTCTTCATCGAAGGCGCGTTGCCCGGTGAAGTGGTGACCGTGAACGTCAACCGCAAAAAAAGTAGTTTCGAGCAGGCTACTCTGTCGGCCCTGCACATCGAATCGGCCCAGCGCGTCGAACCGCTGTGCCCTCACTTTGGCCTGCACACCGGCGCGTGCGGCGGCTGCAAAGTGCAGCATCTGCAGCCGGCGGCGCAGGTCGCTGTCAAACAGCGCGTGCTGGAAGACAACTTGGCGCGGCTGGGCAATGTCCGGCCGGCCTTGATGCTGCGTGCCATTGAGGGCCCGGCTTGGGGCTACCGCTACCGCGCGCGGCTTTCGGTGCGTTATGTGCTGAAAAAGGGTACGGCACTGATTGGTTTTCATGAACGCAAAAGCAGCTATGTGGCCGACATGCGGCAGTGCCCGGTGCTACCGCCGCAAGTCAGCGCCTGGTTGGTGCCGCTGCGCGAATTGATCGGCTCGCTGGATGCGCGTGAGACCTGCCCGCAACTTGAGTTGGCGTGCGGTGACGATGTGATTGTGCTGGTGTTGCGCCACTTGGTGCCACTCAGTGACGCCGATGCGCAGCGCCTGCGTGAATTTGCCCGGCAATACCCCCCGCTGCAATGGTGGCTACAGCCCAAAGGTCCCGAGACGGTGCATCTTTTGGACGAGCCAGCCCCTGGCGCGCCCACGCTGTCGTATGCACTGCCGGAATTCGGCATCACGATGCCGTTTTTGCCGACCGATTTCACCCAGGTCAACCCTTTTATCAACCGCGTTCTGGTCTCGCGCGCGCTGCGCCTGCTGGCCCTGCAAAAGCACGAGCGCGTGATCGACTGGTTTTGCGGCTTGGGCAACTTCACATTGCCGCTGGCCACCCTGGCAGGTGACGTGCTGGGTGTCGAGGGCAGCGAGACCCTCTTGGCACGTGCGCGGCTGAATTTAAAGCTGAATCAGGCGGTAGCCAATACAGATACTTCCTATGCTACTACTCATTTTGTAGCGAGAAATCTCTTTGAAATGACCCCGGCGCTGCTGGTACGTGATGGCATAGCCGACAAATGGCTGATCGATCCACCGCGTGACGGCGCGTTTGCCTTGGTCAAGGCGCTGGCAGATTTGTGCCAGCAGCCGGACGTCGCGCCAGCGTGGCAGCCGCCCCGGCGCATTGTGTATGTGAGCTGCAACCCCGCCACCCTGGCGCGCGATGCGCAGTTGCTGGTGCACCTGGCCGGCTACCGCTGCGCTGCGGCGGGTGTGGTCAACATGTTTCCGCACACCGCGCATGTGGAGTCCATGGCGGTTTTTGAGCGGCCATGAAAAAAAGGGGCCGAAGCCCCTTTTTTTTCCGCAATGCGAAGGTGATTTAGTCGTTGTCACCGCCAAAGATGCCCAGCAGCGCCAGCAGGCTCTGGAACACGTTGAAGATATCCAGGTAGAGCGCCAGCGTGGCGCTGATGTAGTTGGTCTCGCCGCCGTCGATGATTTGCTTGATGTCATACAGCATGTAGGCGCTGAAAATGCCGATCGCCAGCATGCACATGACCATCATGCCGACCGATGAGCCGACAAACACATTGATGATGCCGCCAACCATCAGTACGATGGCACCGACAAACAGCCATTTGCCCATGCCCGAGAGGTCGCGCTTGATGACGCTGGCCAGCGAGGCCATCAGGAAAAACACGCCGGCCGTGCCGCCGAAGGCAATCATGACCAAGTCAGAGCCGTTTTTGAAGCTCAGCACCTGGCCCAGCAGACGCGAAAGCATCAGGCCCATGAAGAAGGTGAAAGCCAGCAGCACCAGCACGCCTACCGATGAGTTTTTGGTTTTTTCAATGGCGAACATGAAGCCGAAAGCGCCGACCAGAAATACGATCAATCCCATCCAGCCGGTCAGCCCGCTGGTGATGCCGGTGGTCACGCCGACCCAAGATCCAGCCACGGTGGGCAGCAGGCTCAGGGCGAGCAGCCAATAGGTGTTGCGCAAGACTTTGTTGCGCTCGGCAACCTGGCCGCCAAAGCCATAGTCAACCGTATTGGTTTGATTGGTCATGACATAAACTCCTTGGTGAATGAAACATGAAAGCTGCTTTTGCAGATGGCGCATTCTAGGCGCATTGAACCGCAGCGAAAACTCTCTTGCAACCACCTTTTTCCAGTTAAGGGTATCCCATGAAAAGCAAAGCGGTATTGGAATCTGCCGATGTCAAACGGATCGCAGCGGCAGCCGAAGCCGAGGCGTTGGCGCACCAGTGGGCGGTGACGATTGCCATCGTTGATGACGGCGGTCATTTGCTGAGTTTGCAGCGCCTGGATGGCGCTGCGCCCGTGTCGGCCCATATGGCCCCGGCCAAGGCGCACACGGCCGCACTGGGCCGGCGTGAGACGAAGGTCTATGAAGATGTGATTGCGGGCGGCCGCACCGCGTTTTTGAGTGCCCCCGAGATCAAAGGCTTGCTCGAGGGCGGGGTACCCATCGTGGTGGACGGGCAATGCGTTGGGGCCATTGGCGTCAGCGGCGTTAAATCGACCGAAGATGCGCAAATCGCCAAAGCCGGATTGGCGGCGTTGTAATTTGCCGGTCTGCCGAATGCAGCCAATTTACTACTAAATTGGTAGCATTGCCGGCAACCTATACCTTGGCTATAGCTTGATTTGACCTCAATAAATGGCTGCAACAGCCATTTGAGACCTTTTTGGGCCTTTGTCCGCGCCTACCGCAGTGCCAAGGCCGCTACGCAAGCTGTGGGTAACTTTGTGGAAAAAAAGCCTGGCTACTGGGAATGACCGCAAACGGCAACGACCTTGGCTGGCAAAAAAACGGCCGGCTGCCTGTGCAGCGCGGTCGCCCCACGATGAAACTTATTTGGTCAAGATGAGTTTGCCCAGTTTGGTGGTTTGCAGGCGGTAAACGGCACCGTTGTGCTTGATTTCCACCGTTTTTTGACCGCGCAGCAAATCGGTGCTTTCGACGCTGGTGGCCAGGGCAACGTTGGCTGCAGCGATGCTGGTTTTTGCCGGATGGCTCAGCGTGGCGCGGCTTGGGGCCAGACTGAACAGCGGGGCGGCGGCGTGAAGGCGTGGTTGCATGGCGTCCTCATGGCGAGAGTGAAGTTATTCAGGCTAATGATAATCATTCTCAAATAGAAGTCAAATTTTCCAGAGTTTCATGCAAAAAAAATGCCAAAGCGGCTCGTGTGAATAGGCGGCTGGCAAAAATAGTTTGCGCAGCAGCCCATGGATTACATCTGCGAGATCAATACACCAGCCGCTCAGGCCGAATCTCCTGCAAGATCGTCGTGGCAATTTCTTCAATGGACTTGGTGGTGGTCGAGAGCCAGCGGATGCCCTCGCGCCGCATCATGGCTTCGGCCTGGTGGATTTCCTCACGGCAATTGGCCAGATCGGCGTAGCGCGAGTTGGGTCGGCGTTCGTTGCGGATTTGCGCCAGCCGCTCGGCGGCAATCGTCAGGCCGAAGATTTTTTTGCGGTGCGCTGCCAGGGCGGGCGGCAGTTCTCGGCGTTCAAAATCTTCCGGAATCAAAGGATAGTTGGCAGCTTTGAGGCCATATTGCATCGCCAGGTAGAGCGAAGTCGGTGTTTTGCCGCTGCGGCTGACACCGACCAAAATCACGTCGGCACCCTGCAAATCGCGGTTGCTTTGGCCGTCGTCGTGGTTGAGCGAGAAGTTGATGGCCTCGATGCGGTCGTCGTATTCCTGGCTTTTTGACGCGTCGGAAAAACGTCCCACGCGGTGGTTGCTTTTCACCGCCAGCTCTTTCTCCAGGGGTTCGACAAAGGTGGCGAACATGTCGAGCAACATGCCGTGGTTGTTATCTTTGATGACGGCCAGCACCTCGGCATTGACCAGTGTGGTGAAGACGATGGGCCGGTTGCCTTCGACCTGCGCCGCGTGGTTGATTTGCCGCACCGCCTGGTGCGCTTTGTCAACCGAATCGACAAACGGCAGGCGCACATGGCGCGCTTTCATTTCAAACTGCGCCAGGATGGCGTTGCCAAACGTCTCGGCAGTGATGCCGGTACCGTCAGAGACGAAAAAAACGCTTCGGGTGGACATGGGCGGGCGGGGCCTGCGTCTACAGCGTTTTGCGCATGCGCCAGCCTACAATGTTTTGAATAATTGGATTTTCACATGCTCTTGCATTGGGGCCTGTGCCTTCCACCGCACATTTGCCCGAGCCCTCCCACCCCATGAGCTGCCCGCCTGCTGCATTCGCTCTTATGGCCCCGCCATCAGGTCTGCAGCCTCCCCGTTTTTTATCTCCGGAGTTATCCCATGTCCGAGCTTTTTGCAGCCAATGCGCTGGTGGTGCCGTTTGAATACTTAAGAATGTCCGATGTCGAGGCGGTTGGCGGCAAGAACGCCAGCCTCGGCGAGATGATCTCGCAGCTGCCGCAGGGATTGCGCGTGCCGACCGGCTTTGCCACCACAGCGCATGCATTCCGGCAATTTTTGGCGCATGACGATCTGGCTCTACGCATTGCGCAGCGGCTGGCCGGGCTGGACACCGACGATGTGCGCGCCTTGGCTGCGGCTGGCACTGAGATTCGCCATTGGGTTGAATCGCAACCTTTCCCTCAAGATCTGGAGCAGGCGATT
Source organism: Burkholderiaceae bacterium (assembly GCA_046155225.1). Lineage (GTDB taxonomy): Bacteria > Pseudomonadota > Gammaproteobacteria > Burkholderiales > Burkholderiaceae_C > JAKFVA01. Next base: position 8,109 of record JBJXED010000059.1, on the reverse strand, counting down.
CGCAATGCATTTGCAACCTTGAGCGCAGGCAATGCGCAAGCCAGCTTCGCCGTGCGCTCCTCCGCTACCGCCGAAGACTTGCCTGATGCCTCATTTGCCGGCCAGCAAGAGACTTTTTTAAATGTGGTGGGCATTGAGGCCGTACTGCACAAGGCGCGTGAAGTTTTTGCCAGCCTCTACAACGACCGCGCCATCAGTTACCGTGTGCACAAGGGTTTTGCGCATGCCGATGTGGCACTGTCAGTGGGCGTGCAGCGCATGGTGCGCAGTGACCTGGGCGCGGCGGGGGTGATGTTCACGATGGACACCGAATCGGGCTTTGACCAGGTGGTATTCATCACCGCCAGCTACGGCCTGGGCGAGACGGTGGTGCAGGGCGCCGTGAATCCCGATGAGTTCTACGTCCACAAGCCCATGCTGCGTGCGGGCAAGCAGGCGCTGATCCGGCGCAATCTGGGGAGCAAACTGCTGCAAATGGAGTTCACCACGGCAGCTGAAAAAGCGGCAACCGGTCAACTGGTGAAGACCACTCATGTCCCGACTGAGCTGCGTAACCGCTATTGCCTGAGTGATGCTGATGTAGAGCAACTGGCGCGCTACGCGCTATTGATAGAAGAGCACTATGGTCGCGCCATGGACATTGAGTGGGGTAAAGACGGTGCTGACGGCCTGCTCTACATTCTGCAAGCACGGCCCGAGACTGTCAAAAGCCAGCATCAGGGCAAAGCCGAATTGCGCTACGTGCTCAAAGGCCAAGGCAACAAACTGATTACAGGCCGCGCCATCGGGCAAAAAATTGGCACCGGCGCGGTGCGTTTGGTTCACCATATTACCGATATGGATCAGGTGCAAGCCGGTGACGTGCTGGTGACCGACATGACCGACCCCAACTGGGAGCCCGTGATGAAGCGGGCCAGCGCTATCGTTACCAATCGCGGCGGGCGCACCTGCCACGCCGCCATCATTGCGCGCGAGCTGGGCATACCCGCCGTGGTGGGCTGCGGCAATGCCACCGATGTACTCAAGACCGGCATGCTGGTCACGGTGAGCTGCGCTGAGGGTGATACCGGCAATATTTACGATGGCCTGCTGGAGACCGAAGTGGCCGAAGTAGAGCGCGGCACCATGCCCGAGATTGCCACCAAAATCATGATGAACGTGGGCAACCCGCAACTTGCCTTTGACTTTTGCCAATTGCCCAACCAGGGCGTGGGCTTGGCGCGGCTGGAATTCATCATCAACAACAATATCGGCGTGCACCCCAAGGCAATTCTGGACTACCCGAACGTCGATGCCGACCTGAAAAAAGCGGTGGAAAGCGTGGCCCGTGGCCATGCTTCGCCACGCGCTTTCTACGTGGATAAAGTAGCCGAGGGCGTGGCCACTATTGCGGCGGCGTTCTGGCCCAAACCGGTGATCGTGCGCTTGTCAGACTTTAAAAGCAACGAGTACCGCAAACTGATCGGCGGCAGCCGCTACGAGCCGGAAGAAGAAAATCCGATGCTCGGTTTCAGGGGCGCGGCGCGCTATATCAGTGCGGATTTTGGCGAAGCGTTTGCGATGGAGTGCGAGGCGATCAAACGCGTCCGCAATGACATGGGTCTGGTCAATGTGCAGGTGATGGTGCCGTTTGTGCGTACCCTGGGGCAGGCTGACAAAGTCACGCAATTACTGGCGGCGCACGGATTGAAGCGGGGCCAAGCCGAACTCAAAATTATCATGATGTGCGAGGTGCCCAGCAACGCCATTTTGGCGGCTGAGTTTTTGTACTATTTCGACGGTTTTTCCATTGGCTCCAACGACCTCACGCAACTCACGCTGGGGTTGGACCGTGATTCAGGTCTGGAGCTGTTGGCGCAGGACTTCGACGAACGCGATCCGGCAGTTAAAGCATTGCTGGCGCAGGCCATTGCGGCTTGCCAAGCGCAGGGCAAATATGTCGGCATATGTGGTCAAGGGCCGAGTGATCACCCGGATTTTGCGCTGTGGTTGCAAGGGCACGGGATTGATTCGATTTCGCTAAACCCTGACTCGGTCATCAAGACTTGGCGCTTGCTTGCACAGGGTTAGCGCCTAGGGTAAATCCTATCAGTGCTTAAACTAGCCATGCGATTCAAGACTTGGTTTTGTAAGCGAATCGTAAGTGCCAAGCGAACAATGCAGTTAACTTTACTGGAATTGCATGCTCGCTCTTATTGGTGCCGTCAAACTCATTGCTGAAATTGCCTTGCTGGCATTGTTCGGTCAATGGCTTTTGGGTTTGCTGGCGGGGGCCAAAAAAGACCAGAACCTGTTTTATCAAATACTCCAAGTCGTAGGCCGTCCTTTTGTGATCGCCGCCCGCTGGGTATCGCCGAAGTTTGTGCTTGACAGGCACCTTCCGCTGGTGGCTTTTTTGCTGTTGGCTTTTCTGTGGATCGGCGTGACGATCATGAAGATTCAGACCTGCCTGCAACTTGGTGTGGAGCAATGCAAATGAGTACCGCCGTGCACTACTACTTTCTCAAGCTGCAGGTCTTGCTGCTCCTGGTTTTTGGCTTGCACCGGCTTGCCTTGGACCGTCTGGACCAAATGCTGCTGCTGCGGCCCCAAGACCGCTACACGCTGGCCAGCATGGCACATATCCGGGCCCAACTGGGCGACAAGCCTGCTGCAGTGCACGCTCTGCAAAGCTTGCTGGCGGTCTATCCGGACAGCGACGCCGCTTGGTTCAATCTGGGTTTCTTGCTCGATCAGCAGGGGCATGCGAGCGAGGCCGAGGCCGCGTTTCGCCGCGCCATTGCGCTGGATCCCAAGATGGACCGTGCCTGGTACGGCCTATCCCTGGTGCTGATCCATTTGCGGCGCTTTGACGAAGCGGTTGAAACGCTAAAGAAAAATACCGAATTGCAACCCATGAGTCCTTACGGCTGGTACCAACTGGCACGGGTTCATGTAGACCGGCAAGAGCCCGACGAGGCGGTGAAGATCATTCGCCACCTCAAACGGTTCGAGCCAAAAGTGGCTGCCCAGTTGGAGCACGAAACCGGACTGCGCACTGCGCCGTCCACGTGATTCAACTGAGTAGCCGTTTGATGACAAGCGCGCGACCGGGTTTGCAAGCCATGCCGAGACAGGTGGCGGTCGCGGAATTGCCCGCAAGGGCGTTTTATTGGAGGTAGTTGGTATGGAGCAAATATCCGAAAACCACAAGCAATACTGGGCAAAGAATCTCAGGATTACCGGTATCTTGTTGGCCATCTGGTTCATCGTGACTTTCGTCGTGGGTTGGTTCGCCCGTGATTTGAATTTCAACTTCTTTGGCTGGCCATTCAGTTTCTGGATGGGTGGACAAGGCGCGCTGATCGTGTACTGCCTGATCATTGCGTTCTACGCCAATTACATGGGCAAGCTCGACATTGAGCACAACGTTGCAGAAAGCGAGGACTGATCATGGCAGGACTATTTGGCGATGACGCTGGCATTAATACCGCCGCCAGCAATAAAGCGTTCAAGCAGGGTCTGAACAAGGTCTACACCTGGTACACCGGAGGTTTTCTTGCCTTCGTAATCGTGCTGGCGATCCTTGAGCAAATGGGTATGTCCCGGCAATGGATCGGTTTCACCTTTTTGGTTGCCACCATTGGCCTTTATGCCGGTATCGGGGTGATGAGTCGCACTACCGACGCAGCTGAATACTATGTGGCCGGACGCCGCGTGCCCGCCGTGTACAACGGCATGGCCACTGGCGCTGACTGGATGAGCGCGGCCTCGTTCATCGGCATGGCCGGCACGCTTTACCTCTCGGGTTACAGCGGCCTGGCTTTCATCATGGGCTGGACCGGGGGCTACTGCCTGGTGGCGCTGTTTCTGGCACCCTACCTGCGCAAATTCGGCCAGTTCACCATTCCAGACTTTCTGGGCGAGCGTTATGGCGGTAATGTTCCGCGCTTCATCGGTATCGTGGCGGCTATTCTGTGTTCGTTTACCTATGTGGTGGCGCAGATTTACGGTGTGGGTCTGATTACCGCGCGCCTGACCGGCGTGGCCTTTGAGCTCGGGATTTTCCTGGGCTTGGGCGGTATCTTGGTCTGCTCGTTCCTGGGCGGTATGCGCGCAGTGACCTGGACGCAGGTGGCGCAGTACATCATCTTGATCGTGGCCTACCTGATTCCGGTGGTGTGGCTTTCGGTCAAGCAAACCAGCGTGCCAGTGCCGCAAGCCATTTACGGCTACCAGTTGGAGAAAGTCACTGCCAAGGAAAAAGCCTTGACGGCCGACCCCAAAGAGATAGAAGTACGCAAGATTTTTGAAGAACGCTCCAAAGCGCTGGCCGAGAAGCTGAAAAATCCGGCGGCTGCATTGGCTGCCGACAAGGAAGCCGCTGCCAAGAAAGTGGCTGACCTGAAAGCCGCCAATGGCCCTGTGGCCGATATCACCGCCGCGGAAAAAGCGCTGGCGGCATTGCCCAAGGACGAGGCTGCCGCCAAGAAGGCCTGGACGGCGGCCAAGGCAAGTGCTGACAACAAATCCAAGCCGCTCAACGGCATGGCACCGCACGCGGCGCAGTTTGTTGGCGATCCCAAAGGCGATGCCAAGGCGCAAGCGGCGTATGACACATCACGTCTGAATTTCCTCGCGCTGATTTTCTGCCTGATGGTCGGTACCGCTGCCTTGCCGCACATTCTGATGCGCTACTACACAACTCCGAGCGTGAAAGAAGCGCGTGAGTCGGTGACTTGGTCACTGTTCTTCATCTTCCTGCTGTACTTCACGGCGCCAGCCTTGGCCGTACTGGTGAAGTACGAGGTCTTCCATGTGCTGATTGGCACGCCGTTTGACCAGTTGCCTGCCTGGGTGGCTTCGTGGAGCAAGGTTGATCCGTCGTTGTTGTCGCTCAGCGATGTCAACAAGGATGGCATTTTGCAGCTCAATGAGATGAGTATTGGCGGTGACATCATTGTGCTGGCGACGCCAGAGATTGGCGGCCTGCCTTATGTGGTGTCCGGTCTGGTGGCTGCAGGCGGCCTGGCTGCCGCACTGTCCACCGCTGACGGCTTGCTGCTGACGATTGCCAATGCCCTGAGCCATGACCTGTACTACAAAATGATCGACCCCAATGCCTCAACCGCACGCCGCGTGACCATCTCCAAGATGCTGCTCTTGGTCGTGGCTTTGGCGGCAGCTTATGTGGCGGCACAGAAACCGGCGGACATTTTGTTCCTGGTGTCTGCGGCCTTCTCGTTCGCTGCTGCGGCGTTCTTCCCGGCGCTGGTACTCGGCATTTTCTGGAAGCGTGCCACGGGTATTGCGGCTTCGCTCGGCATGGCCGGCGGCCTGGGCATTACGGTGTACTACATGGTGACCAACCAGGCTTGGCTGCGCGGCATCTTCGGCGTGACTTCGCCAGTGGACTTGTGGTTTGGCATCTTGCCAATCTCGGCGGGTGTGTTTGGTGTGCCACTTGGTTTCGCCGTGATTATCTTGGTTAGCTTGGTCACTCCAGCGCCTTCCAAGAAAATCCAGGAGCTGGTGGAGCATGTGCGCTACCCAACCATTCGCGCTGCATAAGCATTGAAATAGAACAGGCAGGCAAACGTACCGCTTGCCTGCCCTACCTTTCTCCTAGCCCGGTAGCTATCACTACCGGGCTTTTTTATTTCCCGGCTTATAATCTTGGGCTTTCCTTGCCGTACCCCATGAATTGACGCTGGGGGCGGCTTACCGCCCGTACCGGGCACACCCCTGGCACCGCCGGGGGCTTATTCACAAGGAGTGTGCATGCGTCACTACGAAATGGTCTTGCTGATCCATCCGGATCAAAGCGAGCAGGTTCCAGCCATGCTGGAGCGTTACAAGGGCATGATTACCGCCGGTGGCGGCAAAGTGCACCGGGTTGAAGACTGGGGCCGCCGCCAGCTGGTCTACCAGATCAACAAGCTCTCCAAAGCGCATTACCTGTGCGTCAATATTGAAGCCGATCAAGCGGTCATGGCCGAGCTGGAGCATGCGTTCAAGTTCAATGACGCGGTGCTGCGGCACCTCACGGTGCTCAAGAAGAAGGCCGACACTGGCCCGTCTTCGATGATGAAAACCGTAGAGCGCGAAGAAACGCGCAAAACCCAACATGCGGAGTACGCCGGCGAACGCTAATTGCCTGGTGCTGTCGGCTTCGGTGGTGCAAATCCACAAGTTGCGCTACACCCCGGCGGGGCTGCCTGCTTTGAACCTCGCGCTGGAGCATGGGTCGGTGGTGCGCGAGGCTGACAGTGAGCGCACCATCAGTGCAAACATCAAGGCGGTGGTGGTCGGCGACTTGGCGCTGATACTGGCCCAGCAAGCGGTGGGCACCCAGGCAGAGTTCAAAGGATTCCTGGCCTCGACTTTGCGCAGCAAGACGCCGGTTTTTCACATTCAAAGCTTTCAGTTAAATCATTAAATCCGGGAGCCTGCACAGCAGATTCCCAATTCTTTCAAAGAGGTCCTGACATGGCCACATTCAAGAAATTCAACAAAGACAAGCGTCCTAAGCGCAATACCCAGTCGCTGCTGTTCAAGCGCAAGCGCTTTTGCCGCTTCACCGTCGCTGATGTCGAGGAGATCGACTACAAAGACGTTGACACCCTGCGTGATTTCATTGCCGAAAACGGCAAAATTATCCCGGCCCGCCTGACCGGCACCCGCGCGATTTACCAGCGCCAGCTCAACACCGCCATCAAGCGCGCGCGCTTCCTGGCCCTGGTGCCCTACAGCGACCAACATCGCGCTTAAAGGAGTCTTCCCATGCAAATTATTCTGCTCGACAAAGTGATCAACCTGGGCGGCCTGGGTGATGTGGTCAAAGTCAAAGACGGTTATGCCCGTAATTTTCTGATTCCTGAAGGCCGTGCACGCCGCGCGACCGCCTCGGCCATCAAGGAGTTTGAAGCCCGCCGCGCTGACCTGGAGAAACTGGCAGCCGCCAAGCTGGCGCAGGCACAGGCCGAAGGCACCAAGTTGGCCGAATTGGCCTTGAAAGTCACGCAAAAGGCGGGTGTGGATGGCCGTTTGTTTGGCTCGGTCACCAATGCCGACATTGCCGAAGAGCTCAACAAGCAAGGCTACAAAGTTGTGAAAGCCCAAATCCGCATGCCGCAAGGCCCGATCAAGCTGGTTGGCGAGAGTGTGGTGGCGGTGGCCTTGCACAGCGATGTGGTGGTGGACATCAAAGTCACGGTGTACGGCGAAACCGTTTAATTCTGAATTTATTGCACCCAGGCCGCAGGCAAATTGCCTGCGGCCTTTGTTTTTGGCGGGTATGCAATCCCCCTTTAACTTGTCCCGGATTGTGCACAGGCTACCCCCAGAATTTACCCAGACTTGTGCCTAGGCGTTGGTGGCTATTGGCTCTACGATGGATGATTAATCTGCCCATTTATTCTAGGAAAAATCCATGTCCGCCATCGCCTCGCCGCATTTCTCTGACGCGCAGGACAACACCTCGGTTGACCGCCAGGTGGCGCTGCTGCGTATTCCGCCGCATTCGATTGAGGCCGAATCCAGTGTGCTCGGTGGCTTGCTGCTGAACAATGACGCCTGGGACCCGATGGCCGATCTGCTCACTGCCGAAGACTTCTACCGACACGAGCATCGCCTGATTTTTGCGGCGATTCAAAGCCTCATTTCCGCCAGCAAACCGGCCGATGTGATCACGGTGTACGAACACCTGCAAAACCTCGGCAAAGAGGCTGACGTGGGCGGGCTGGCTTACCTCAATTCGCTGGCGCAGTTTGTGCCCAATGCCGGCAACATCCGCCGCTATGCCGAGATCGTGCGCGACCGCGCCATCTTGCGGCGCTTGGTCACCGTCAGCGACGAAATCGCCACCCGCGCCTTCAACACCCAGGGCAAACCGGTGCCGCAAATTCTGGACGAGGCCGAGCAAAAAATCTTCCAGATCGGCGAGCAGAGCGCACGCAACAAGCAGGGCTTCCAGGCCATGGATTCGCTGGTGGTGCAGTTGCTTGACCGGGTCCAGGAGATGGCCGACAACCCCAATGACATCACCGGCGTACCCACGGGTTTTTACGATCTGGACCGAATGACTTCAGGCTTTCAGCCGGGCGATTTGGTGGTGCTGGCGGCGCGGCC
>JBJXED010000058.1:0-7463 GCA_046155225.1 Burkholderiaceae bacterium | reverse complement strand
GCCGATATTTATGCCGAGATCGACCGCATTGCCGCAGCGGGCACCGCGCTGCTGATGGTCTCTAGCGACCTGCGCGAACTCATGGCCATGTGCGACCGCATTGGCGTGATGAGCGCGGGCCAATTGGTCGGCATATTTGAGCGCGGGCAGTGGAGCGAGCAGATGTTGCTCGCAGCGGCGTTCAGCGACGCTGCTTCCAGTGATGCGGCGTTCAGCGACGCTGCTGCAATTAGGGCTTCGGTCTGATTTTTGAAAGTGCATTGATGTTGTTGCTTCCATCCGAACCGAAGTCTGCTCTGGGCAGCGAGCTGGGCACCTATCTGGGCTTGTCGGCTGTGCTGCTCGGCATGGTGCTGCTGTTCAGCCTGCTCAGCGATTTCTTCTTCAGTGTGGAAACTTTTGTCACCATTGCCAATGAAATCCCGGCGCTGCTGGTCATGGCCATTGGCATGACGTTTGTGCTGATCATTGCGGGTATTGATCTGTCGGTAGGCTCGGTGCTGGCGCTGAGTGCGGCGGTGGCGGCCAATGCCATTTTGCAGTGGCAATGGCCGGTGCCCGCAGCGGCGGCGCTGGGCCTGGCGACTGGGCTGGTCTGCGGGGCGATTACGGGCGCGGTGTCGGTGGCGTGGCGCTTGCCGAGCTTCATTGTGTCGCTGGGCATGCTGGAGGCGGTGCGCGGCAGCGCGTTTTTGGTCACCGGCTCACGCACGCAGTATGTGGGTGACGCGATCTCGGGCTTGTCCAAACCCTGGCTGGGCGGCATTTCGGTGGCCTTTGTGTTGGCCCTGGCACTGGTGGTGCTGGCGCATGTGGTGCTGACCCGCACTGTGTTTGGCCGCTACGCCATCGGCATTGGCACCAACGAGGAAGCTATGCGGCTGGCAGGCATTGACCCGCGCCCCATCCGCATCGCCATCTTCGCCGCTACTGGCCTGCTGGCAGGGCTGGCGGGCTTGATGCAGTCGGCCCGGCTGGAAGCAGCTGATCCCAATGCAGGCACCGGCATCGAACTGCAAGTGATTGCGGCGGTGGTGATTGGCGGCACCAGCCTGATGGGCGGGCGCGGCTCGGTTATCAACACCTTGTTTGGTGTGCTCATCATTGCGGTGCTGGAAGCTGGGCTGGCGCAAGTCGGTGCCAGCGACCCCACTAAACGCATCATTACCGGCGCGGTGATTGTGGTGGCGGTGATTGTGGACACCTTGCGCAAGAAAAAACATGACAACTGAAGCCACCGACGTCTTGGGTGCAACCCAGCCAGCGCCGCAAATCGTCGTCACCGCGGTAGCGCCGCAGATCGTCGTGTTTGGCAGCCTCAACATGGATGCCGTGCTGCGCGTACCGCGCGCCCCGCAAGGCGGCGAAACCTTGCACGGCCACAGTCTGACGTATCTGCCCGGCGGCAAGGGCGGCAACCAGGCGGTGGCTTGCGCCCGCATGGGCGCGCGCGTCAGCATGCTGGGGCAGGTGGGTGCCGACGCGCATGGCTTGGCGCTGCGCACTGCGCTGGAGCAAGACGGCATTGATTGCAGCGGCGTTGCCATCAGCCAAGCGGCCGCTACCGGCGCGGCCCTGGTGATGGTCGACGACGCCGGGCAAAACCGCATTGTGGTGATTGGCGGAGCCAATGCAGGCGTGACCCTGGATGAGGCCGCTTTGGCTCAACATCTGGCAACTGCAGCGTTTCTGGTGATGCAGCTCGAAGTGCCCGTGCCTGCCGTGCTCAAGGCGGCCCGCCTGGCCCAGCGGGCGGGCTGCAAAGTTTTGCTCAACCCGTCGCCCATCCCTGCCGAGCCGTTGCCGGATGGGCTGTGGCCCTTGATCGATACGGTGGTGGTCAACGAAGTGGAAGCCCAGGCGCTGACGGGGCGGGCGGTGGACTCGCCCGAATCCGCCGCCCTCGCGGCGCTGGCTTTGCGGGCCTTGGGGCCTGAGCGCGTGGTGGTGACGCTCGGGGCATTGGGTGCGGTCGCTGCGGCTGCCGACGGCTGCTACTTTTACCCAGCGCTGGCGGTCAAAGCGCTGGACACCACGGCGGCGGGCGACACGTTTTTGGGCGCGCTGGCGGCCGGCCTGGCGCAGGGCAGCGGCTTCGCCGATGCGCTGGCGCTGGGCAACCGCGCCGCAGCCTGGTGCGTGCAGCATGCCGGTGCGCAGCCCGCCATACCTTCGCTGGCGCTGCTGGCCCGCGTTGCGGCTGCGCCAGTGCGGACTCGGCTGGATTCAAACCTCAATGACGGGGCCTGATGACATGAACAATCGCTGGATCAAGAACGGTTTTATCGCTGCGGGGTTGATGAACATTGGCGGCGTGCTGCTGTTCTCGCGCGGATTTACCAATGCCGCGCTCAACCAGGCAGACCCGGTGGTGATGTCAAATTTCGGGCTGGTGATGATTGTGGTCTGGGGCCTGGCCTACCTGGGCGCTTCGACTGTCTGCACAAACATGCCCTGGCTGGCCGCGGCGTTCGCGCTGGAAAAACTGGTCTATGTGCTGGTGTGGGCGCGCTGGCACAGTGAAAACAGCATCGCGCAGCTCTACACTACCGACTGGTTCGCCGGCGTGTTCTTCAGTATTTACGGCGCAAATGATTTCGCCTTCATGCTGTTTTTTGCGTGGGTCTTTATGCTCCAGCGTGGGCGGCGCTAGCTGCTCATATTGCTGTCATTTCTACGCCGCTGCTGTTGAGCGGGTAGGCAGATTTGAGCGGGCAGGATCGGGCGTGGCAGGTGGCCCGGGTGCCCGTTCTCCGGCGCACGCTCGCGGGCGGCGGCTTTTGGTGCGCTTGGGTTGCCGCGTCAACACCTTGGCAGGTCCCCCCACTTTTGTAGCCACCGCGAATGGCACCTGCGCCCGGACACCCGAACCACCTGCCCTGGGCGGCTTTTTAGGGCTCTTTGGGGTGTTTATTAAGCATTATTGGCTTGTAGCCAAGGTATTTTTTGCCGATATAGCTATTTAATCCATAGCAAACAACAGGCTGGGCAATAACCCAGTGGTAGGCGAATGATGGTGTTGCCAAGCTGCAAGCGCACAGTGAATAATCTTCCATAACCTACAGCCCTGTTGCGGGGTTGGCCAGATTTTTTATTTGACTGGAGAATCCTGTAATGCTGAAAAAACGCTTTGATCACAACAGCTTGCGGCAGTTTGGTGGGCCTGTTTATGCCGCAGCGCCTGTTTTATGCCGCAGTGGGCTGCGGTATACATTAAGTTAGACCTCAATGAAATATAGTTTCATCCTCTCTGCATCAGCGGTTCTTTGGAGCTCAATGACCTTTGCACAGGTCACGCTACCCCCGGACCAAAGGATCGCGGCCATTCGAGACACTGCAGTGCAGACGTGGCGCCTTCAGAAAAATGAAGGTAATGGCGCGGCTATTGTGAAGACGAATGAATGTCGCGCGACGTTGCTGAAAACCAAGTCCAAATACGATGAAGAAGTCGAGGCTTGTCTCGTGGTTGACTACTATGTCTGACTGTTTACAGCTAGTTTCTATGCGCAGTTGTCCGATGAGTATCGGCGCATCAATAACATTGATCCTGAAAAAATTCGGGCAGATATGGCAAGGCGTATCGCTAGTGCCTACACGCATTTCAAACTCACCCCTGAGGAGGCAACCGAAGCGACGAGACTCTTGCGAGAGAACGTTTTCCAGGCCGTTGCGGCTGTGGCGGGAGTCAAATGAGGTCTAACAGGTCGGCCCACGCGGACACACAGCAGCAGGCTGCCGCTACGCGGCGCATGCTGCGTGCCGGTGGCCTCGAACGTTAAAGCGCATGGCACAACATTGCTGTGAAACGATGACTTACTGGGCCAACTACGTTTGCGACCAGCATCCGAATCCGTTCGAGTGTCCGGACAACCTGGTGACGTTCAACGAATCGAAAGGGACGTATGGCCTTATCGTTCACGATGGCGGGTCCTCGCATATCTCTATCGAATTCTGTCCCTGGTGCGGCACCGAGCTTCAGTCGAGGGCGTCCGCCCATGTGCTTTAACAGGTTCGTCGAATGGTCCCACATCGGCAGGCGGCGCTCCTGCCAATCTTCACAACCGGGTGCGCCGTTGTTGTCCACTCACGGCCGGCGTTGGGCGTCGTCGAGCAAGCTGGGGCATTTCAAATGAACGTCAAAACACAGGCATTTGCAGCACGCTGTGTTGCCTTCAATTTACTTCTAATGTTGAGTGGATGCGCCTCCACGCACAATTTCAGCTCGGACGGCCATAACGCGTTCGGAGGGGGATTCAGTGAACATGAAATTACGCCGGGTCTTTACGAATTGACTGCGGTCAGCAACTTTTCCCCTTGGCCGAGCTTTAGCGCAGCCAAGTCGACGTGGAAAGGGCGTGCAGATACTTTGTGCGGCAGGGATTCGTATCAGGAAATTGTGAGCGGGCAAAGCGAAGGGCTACAGGGTAATACCATGGTCTACGTGCCCCCTTCAAGTGCAATCAGTGTGCCACGGTATAACGCATCTATTAGCGGACTTATCTTGTGCAATAGATCGGGAATGACGGTCGCCAGCGCGCTCAAATATATTGATGACCTTAAGGTGTCTCGCGCTCTGGAGGTGGCTGCTAAACACAAGAAGGAACTTCAGGAACTTGGCGGCGCAAACTGCAGCGAGGTTGGTGCCGCCGAGTCGGGAGAACGGCTTTTTCGCCGCGGCAAGATCCTTGTAGCCATGAGTGAATACAAGTTGGCTATGCTTTGCTTTATGAGAGCGAAATCGGCCGAGAGTGATACCGCCATCCACCGCGCCGCATGCTTCGAGATTGCGACGATGTACGAATTGGGATGGGGTGTAGAAAAGAACATTGCGACGGCAATGACTTGGTTCAGAAAGGCTGGCCTATGAGCGTACGCCGCCCAACTCAAACGCTGAGGCTGTATAAAAACTATTTTTTGCGATTCACCAGTGATTCCGACCAAAAATCGATGCATCAGAACGGTTTGTACGCCACGATCTGAGGTGGGGGAAAGGGTCGATAACCCCAGACTCCACGATGTCGCGGCATATGTTTTGGATTTTTACAGCCTCGCTAGGCATCACGGTACTTTCCCGTCTCAACTAATGAAACTCGTCAAACTACTTCTCGCACTTTGCCTTGTCCCCACCCTCACCTTGAACACGGCAGCGCAGGAGTTCAAACCGTACCCAGAAGCAAACATCACTGAAGCACAGTGGCAAAGCTACTTTGACGAAGTGCGGAAGAAGCATGGCTCGACCGTTCAAGATCTAGAAAACCAGAAGCTGCTCGTCTACACGGATACGGACAGGGCCACGTTCACCGTCTACGCATTTACAAAGCCAGGGCATTCGGCCCATCCGGCGTGGATTGCTCGGAAGCCGGAGCAGCGAGGAGACTCCATATTCATCGGACAGATTGGTTACTTTGTAGGCGCGGAGGAATCGTTTGCCAAGCTGTTTCGCGAATACTTGGCGCTCAACGACAAGATGAAAGAAGATATCAAGCGCCAACAACAGCAGAGTGAGAAGCAGTCGGGCTCGTTGGAGCCGACGTTCGATCGCCCCCAACAGAAGATTTCATCATCCAATCCAGACACTGCTTGGCGTCCTTCGGCGGCACAACAGGAGCTTGTCGAGACCGCATCGCGATCGTATTTCGCGGCTCGTGATGGCGGTAAGACTGAAGCGGCCTATGCTTTCCTTTCCGAGAGGCAGAAGCAGCTCTTGACTTACAGTGCATTTCAGAAGCTTCTGGAAGAGTCCTACTCAAAGACCGGTGCGGTCCAAGGCAGGCACCTGCAATCCCTCACCTGGTACAAAGACACACCGCAGGCTGGCCCTGGCCTCTATGTCGCGGTCGACTTTGCAGGTACTTTCGCAAATCTGGCATTGCATTGCGGCTATGTCGTTTGGCAAGAGCAAACGAACGGTCACTTCCTTCTGGTACGCGAGGAGGTGAACATGATCGACAACGCGACCATGGAGAAGATGACGCCTGGCGACATTGAGAAGGTACGCGCCCAGTTCCGCTGCTGAGTGATGCCTAACCTTTCTATATGGATTCCCCCTCAACCGCAAGAAACTTTTCGATAGATTGGCTGTTGGGGAAACACCTGCAGTCATATAGGGCTGCGTCGATCGCCAGTTGTGGCCTGTAGCGTGCGCACCTGTCGCTCGAGTTCGTTGATCCTGTCCAGGTAGCCCATCAGGACGGCGGCGGTGAACACGTCCAGGTCGAAGTCCAGACGCAGCTTGCACACCGCGCGAAGCTGCACGATGCATCCGGCGCTGAAAGTGCTCCCCTGCGGGCTCGAATCCACGGGTTCCAGTGCGCCGTAATCAACCAGTTCGGAGAGTTCGTCCGCGGTCATGCCGCAGATGCGGGACAACTCCGAAAGGCTCACGGTTTCACGCGAATCGAGCCAAGTGACCTCAAAGGGCGGTGGGGGCATGGTCATTCTCCTTACTCTTGGCGACGCGCGGGTTGAAACCCGACGATTGGGCGAGTTGTTCAAACAGGTTCCTCTCGCGCTCGGTCAGCGTGGTGGGAACGTCGATGCGCACGGTGGCATACAGGTGGCCGCGCCCGCCGCGGCTGTTGGCCAGGCCCCGCTCGCGCAGCCTGAGCTTGCGCCCCGAACCGGTGCCTGCGGGCACTGCCAGCACAACCGGCCCTTCCAGGGTGGGTACTTCCACGTCCTTGCCCAAGGCGGCCTCCCATGGGGCAAGCGCCAGATCGAAGTGCAGGTCATGCCCCTCCAATCGGAATACCGCGTGCGGCGCGACAGTGATATGAAGGTAGATGTCGCCGTCCGTGCCACCCAGTTGACCCTTGCCGCCTTTGCCGCGCAGCCGCAGCTTCTGCCCCTCAGTCACGCCTGGCGGGATCGTTACCTGCAGCGTCTTGACGCCTTCGCTGTCGTTCAGGTCAATGTTCACCGTGGTGCCGCGGTGGGCATCTTCGAGGCTGATGCGTACGGCAGTCTCGTAGTCGCGGCCA
Source organism: Burkholderiaceae bacterium (assembly GCA_046155225.1). Lineage (GTDB taxonomy): Bacteria > Pseudomonadota > Gammaproteobacteria > Burkholderiales > Burkholderiaceae_C > JAKFVA01. The sequence goes on along the minus strand of JBJXED010000058.1, from coordinate 483 downwards.
TGGCGAGGCGCTGGCCCGTGCGCCGAGCCCCCGGCGTGCCTCCTGCCGAGTGCGGCCAACAAGTCCGCCAAATCAGCGTTCTCGAAGCCTGCGGCCTCAGATGCATGGTCATGTCGCCACTGCGGCGGTGCCGAGAACTCTTCGCCAGCCGGCCGACGCCCCAGTTCATCGTACGCCGCACGCTTGTCTGGATCTTTGAGCGTCGCATAGGCTTCGGCCGCTTCCTTGAAGCGGGCTTCGGCATCGGGGGCCTTTGACACATCGGGGTGATGAAGACGCGCGAGTTTTCGATAAGCTTTCTTGATCTGCTGCAGGTCCGCATCAACGGGGACATCCAGGGCGGCGTAATAGTCCTTGTACTTCACGCCTTTCGCCCTCTCAGACGCAAGGCGTTGGAGATGACGGAAACCGAACTCAGGCTCATTGCCAGGGCCGCGATCATTGGCGATAGCAGCCAGCCCGTGAACGGAAAGAGCACGCCCG
>JBJXED010000057.1:0-6571 GCA_046155225.1 Burkholderiaceae bacterium | reverse complement strand
CTTGTTCATCAGCGCTTTGGCTTGCTCCAGGGTGGCACCTTCTTGCACCGTAATCAAGCGTTCGCGCGGCGTCATGATCTCGCGCACCAGCATGTCCATGCGGGTTTCAAAGCGTAGGTCCCGGCCCGTCACAATGCCGACCACTTTGCCGCCGTCACACACCGGAAAGCCCGAGATGCCGAGTTGCTGTTGCATCTCAATGACTTGCCGCACGCTGTGGGTCGGCGTAATGACCACCGGGTCGCGCAGCACGCCAGACTCATAGCGCTTGACTTTGGCCACCTCGGCGGCTTGCTGCTTGGGCGTGAGGTTTTTGTGCACGATGCCGATGCCGCCTTCTTGCGCAATGGCAATAGCCAAGCGCGCTTCAGTCACCGTGTCCATCGCGGCCGACACCAGCGGCAGGTTCAGGGCAATGTTGCGGGAGAATTGGGTGGCAAGAGAGGTGTCCTTGGGCAGGACTTGGGAGTACGCGGGCACCAAAAGAACATCGTCAAAGGTGAGCGCTTTGCCTAACAGGCGCATGTCAAAGCTCCAAAAGGCAAATTGTATCCGGCGAAAATTTGTGCCTGCAGATGCAAGCCCTCCTGCTGACGCAGACAAAAGGGCTGTTTCACTAGCCGAATGGCGCATGTGCGGTTAGGCTGTCTCTGCGGGGGCGCTAAACTTCTTTGATTATTTGACGGGCACAGCTATGAAACCATTGAAACACCTACTGACAGCGGCTCTTTTGCTGACCGCCTTTTCCGCCGCCGGGCAATGGGTGTGGGTCGAAAAAGATGGCCGCAAAGTCTATAGCGATCGCCCTCCCGCGAGCGACATCCCCGAGAAAAACATCCTCAAACAACCCGCTAATCGCGCCAGGTTGCCCGAGCCCACCGCAGACACGGCGGCAGCCCCCGCGTCAGCCGCGTCGCAAGCGGCGGCGGCGCGTCCACCGGCTTCTGCGGCCAGTGCAACCAGGCTGAGCGGCAAAGACAAAGAGCTGGAAGCCAAGAAAAAGCAAGCCGAAGCAGCGGAGGCGGCCAAAGCCAAAGCCGAAGAAGAAAAGCAGGCCAAAGCCAAAGCCGAAAACTGCGAGCGGGCCAAGCGCGGGCTGACGGCGCTCAAGTCAGGCATTCGCCTGCAAAAAACCAATGCCAAGGGCGAGCTGGAGTACTACAGCGACGCCGACCGCGCGGCAGAAACAACCCGGCTCGAGGCCGCCACGTCAGGCTGCTAACCTGCGCTGATGCGTCCAGGGCTGACTGGCCAATAAGCCGCCTGGCCTTTGATTATTTTTTTGGCTTGGCAAACAACCCCGCTTTGGCGCTGCCTTGGCGCGCGTAGCGTTCGCGGCGCGCACGCTTGGGGTCGACCCGCAAAGGCCGGTAAATCTCGATCCGGTCACCGCTGCACAGCAGTTGGCCCATGGCCACCGGTTTGCCCCAAATACCCACTGTGCAATGGCCGCTGACCAGCTCGCCCTGCAGCGCAGGGTACTGCGCCAACAAGCCGCTGGATTCAATGGCCTGCAGCGCGCTGCTACCCAGCGGCACAACCAGCTCAGCCTCTGCTGCCTGCCGGGGCCCCGCTGCGAAGGTGATGGCAATGCGCAGGGTCGCCATCACACGTAAATCTGGTTGGCCCGCTTGACGAAGGCGTCAACCAAGCTGCTGGCGATTTTGTCAAACACCGGGCCGACCAAGCCCGCCAGGGTAGCGCTTTCAAAGCCGTAGCTCAGGCGCAAATCGACCCGGCAGGCGCGGGCGGTCTCGTCGCCCACCGGGATGAATTGCCAGTCCCCCTCCAAACGCGAAAATGGGCCTTTGATGAGTTTCAGGGCTAGCGAATGGCCCTGGTTGTCCAGGTGCACATGATTGTTTTGCGTGACAAAACTCTGGCGGAAGCCCGCCAGTGACATGCCAATTTCAGCCGTGACGCCCTCTTTTTCCTGGGTGAGAATGCGGGCCTTGTCGCACCAGGGCAAAAACTCCGGGTAGCGCGGCACATCGGCCACCAGGGCAAACATTTCTGCTGCACTGAACCAGATCAATACCGACTTGTGAACCGTTTTCATACAATTGTCATCCGGCGCGGATTGTAGGTTCGCTGCACCACCTCAATCTCCTGCGCATGACCAAAAAACCTGACAAAACAACGGCTTCCAAAGCAAAGCCTGCGCTGGGCCGCATCGCTGACAACAAAAAAGCCGCCTACAACTATTTTTTTGAAGAGCGGCTTGAAGCCGGCATGGTGCTTGAAGGCTGGGAGGTCAAAGCCTTGCGCGAAGGCAAGGTGCAACTCACCGACGGCTATGTCACGATCCGCAATGGCGAGCTGTTTGTCATTGGCTGCCAGATCAACCCGTTGAGCTCGGCCTCAAGCCACATCAACCCCGACGCTGTGCGGACCAAGAAACTGCTGCTGCACAAGGAAGAAATCAAACGGCTGATTGGTAAGGTGGAGCAAAAAGGCTACACCCTGGTGCCGCTGAACTTGCACTGGAAGGCCGGCAAGATCAAGTGCGAAATTGCCCTGGCCAAGGGCAAAGCCGAGCATGACAAGCGCGACACCATCAAAGATCGCGAAGGCAAGCGCGAAGTCGAGCGGGTGATGAAGACCCGAAACCGCTAGTATTTTAATAGCTGCCAAGGCAAGCTTTACCTTGGCTACAGGCCAATTTCATCTAAATTTCGGCTATTTGGCGCTCAAAACCTGTTTTTCGAGTGCAATCTGGCGCGGGATGTCGGCTGCGGTGTACAGCGGCGACGAGCAGGTTTGGTTGGTGCAGACAAAAGCGGCGGGCTTTTGCAGTGGCGGGTATTGCACATCAGGGTTAGGCAGTTTGCCTTCGGCTGTGTCCCACCACTCGATACGGCGAAACACCGCCGCCTGGCCCAGCGCGGACTTGAACAATGCTGCGGAACGCGCGTCTTTTTTGGACCCCACCACGGTGATGTGTAGCGGCTGGCCAGCGGCTTCTTCCGTGGCCAGCAAAATGCCGGGAATCTGGCCAAAGCGGGTGGCGATTTCAGGGTCGGCAATGTAGCGCAACGCCACCTCGGACGTGGCCAGGTCTTTGGCGTCGCCGGTGTAGCGGTAGAGCAGATTGGCAAAGCGTGCGGCTTCCATGTTTTCATCGATGTTGGCGCGCGGGCCGAGCTTGCCGTCTTCTTTGTAGGCACTGGGCAGGTAGCCGCCACCATTCGGCGCGGCAAACCGCGCCAACACGCCCGAGGCAACCCGCGCCTTCTTGAGCCAATAGCGGTCTCCGGTGACGCTGTAGAGCGACAACGCGGCGCGGCCCATGGCCAGGTTGTCGCCCATGAAGGGGCCGCCCTGGTCTTTCTCGCCGTGGCGCAGGCTGCCGTCTTTGTTCGTGCGGTTGGCGACAATCCAGCGCGCCGCGCGCAGCGCTTCATCCAATACCGCTTGCTCGCCCGTGGCCGAATAAAGCTCGGCCAGCGCCTCAATCATCCAGGCGTTCTCGCGGGTATAGACATTGGTGTCGATGCGCGGCATGCCCAAAGCGCGGCGCTCTTTGTCGCCCAGCGCGAAGTAGCCGTCGCCCTGCTCTCCGGGCACGCGGTCGGCGTCCTGGCTGGTGTAGAACGCACCCTGTGGGCTGGTTAAGAACGCCTTCATGTAGCGCCGGATGTCCTGCGCGGCTTTGATCAACGACGGGTCGCCGTACGCCTTGGCACCCAGGGCGTACATGCGAATCATGTTGGCCTGGATCTCCATGATTTTTTCGTAGTGCGGGTTGTCCCAGTTGCTGTGCGTCGAGTACTGGTACGCGCCGCCCCAGACCGGGTCAATCAGTTTTTGCGAGTTTTTGAGCGTCAGCTTGGCCCAGGTTTCAGCAGTCTTGTCACCGCGCTCGGACAAGGTAATGCTGTACTCGACCACATCGCGCGGGATGTAGCGCTGGATTTGTTTGAGGCCGCCAATCTCCATGTCTTGCGAGGCGCGGTAGCGGCGCTCGACTTCCTTGCGGGTGACTTCGTCCAGGCGAGTCGGGCCGCTGAACTGGCGCTCTTTGTCGGCATCTTCGGCCGCGTACAGCGGGCTGGGATCTTCCAGAATGGCTTTGAGCGTGTTGACGAAACGCTCGGACTCGCGGTAGCCACGCAGCTTGCCAATATCGTTGCCGTCCGCGTCAAAAATCACATGCGCGGGCCAGCCGTAGGCTTCATAACGGCGCGAGAGGTCAGGCCGCGAGTCTTGGTCCACATAAATCGGGATGAAATTGGCTTTGACGAACTCGGCCACCTTCGGGTCGCTGTAGGTTTTCTCGTCCATCACATGACACCAGTGGCACCAGACCGCGCCAAGGTTGAGCAAGACCATTTTCTTGCTGGCTTTGGCCTCGGCGAAGGCGGCGTCAGACCAGTCTTGCCAAGCGACCAAGCCCTTCTTTTTGTACGGCACAAAGGCCTTGCCGTTGGGCCCATTTTTGAGCGCTGCAGGGGTTTTAACGCCGGCAGCAGATTTCGCGGCTTGACCCGGCTTGGCGGTGTCCGCAGCCAAAGTTGATCCCGCCAAGGCGGCGGCCGAGCAAAAAACCAATGCGACAAGGCTACGTTTCATAGGCTGCTTTCATCAATCGGGTATCCGGTTAAGTCTGGTGGATACGGCATTGCTTACAGCAAAGATTCAGATTCGCGCCCCGTCCGGATGGGTTTTTTATTCAAGGCTCAACGCCCGGCGCGCTTCCTCTCGCTCTCGGTCAAATGCCGCTTGCGCAGGCGAATGCTCTTGGGCGTGATCTCCACCAGCTCGTCGTCTTCAATGAATTCCACCGCGTATTCCAGCGTGGCATCAATCGGCGGCGTGATTTTGATGGCGTCTTCCTTGCCGCTGACGCGGAAGTTGGTGAGCTGTTTGGTGCGGGTGGCGTTGACGACCAGATCATTGTCACGGCTGTGGATGCCCACAATCATGCCCTCATAGACCGGGTCATTGGCGCGTACAAACATGCGGCCGCGGTCATCGAGCTTGCCCAGGGCGTAGGTAAAAATTTCGCCCGCGTCCATCGAAATCAGCACACCGTTTTTGCGCCCGCCGATCTCGCCTTTATGCGGTTCGTAGCCGTCAAAGATGTTGGAAATCAAGCCCGAGCCACGCGTCAGGTTCAGGAATTCATTGGTAAAACCAATCAAACCGCGCGCCGGGATGCGGTATTCCAGCCGCACGCGACCACGGCCATCAGGCTCCATGCTGTTGAGTTCGCCCTTGCGCTCGCCCAAAGCCTGCATCACGCCGCCCTGGTGCTGGTCTTCAATGTCAGCCGTGACCATTTCAATCGGCTCGTGTTTCACGCCATCAATGTCTTTGAACACCACACGCGGCTTGGATACTGCCAACTCGTAGCCCTCGCGGCGCATGTTTTCGAGCAAGATGGTCAGGTGCAATTCGCCGCGGCCCATGACTTCAAAAATACCTTCTTCGTCGGTTTCTTTCACACGCAAGGCCACGTTGTGTTGCAGCTCTTTTTGCAGCCGGTCCCAGATTTGGCGGCTGGTGACAAATTTGCCTTCACGCCCGGCCAGGGGGCTGGTGTTGACGCAAAAGTTCATGGTGAGCGTCGGCTCATCCACCTTGAGCATGGGCAGCGGTGTGGGCCTGAGCGGATCAGTAATCGTCACGCCAATGCCGATGTCGGTGATGCCGTTGATCAGCACAATCTCGCCTGGGCCGGCCGAGGTGGCCTGCACCCGCTCCAGACCCTGAAAGGTCAACACCTGGTTGACGCGGCCTTTGATGGCTTTGCCGTCTTCGCCTTCCATCACCACCACGTCCATCATCGGTTTGATGGTGCCGTTGCTGATGCGGCCCACGCCAATGCGGCCGACGAAGGTAGAGAAGTCGAGCGCCGAGATTTGCAGTTGCAGCGGCGCATCAGGGTCGCCTTTTTGCGGCGGCACGTGTTTCAGCACCGTGTTGAACAACGCCGACATATCGGGACCCCACTGCTCATTCGGCGCGCCCTCTTCCATCGAACTCCAGCCGTTGATGCCCGAGGCATAGACCACCGGGAAATCGAGCTGCTCGTCGGTCGCGCCGAGCTTGTCGAACAAGTCAAAGGCGGCGTCCACCACGTACTGCGGGCGGGCACCGGGCTTGTCGACCTTGTTGACTACCAAAATTGGCTTGAGACCCAGCGCCAGCGCCTTTTTGGTGACAAAACGGGTCTGCGGCATTGGGCCTTCTTGCGCGTCAATCAGCAGCACCACGCCGTCAACCATCGACAGGGCGCGCTCGACCTCACCGCCAAAGTCGGCGTGGCCAGGGGTATCGACGATGTTGATACGCGTGCCCTGCCAAAGGATCGAGGTGCACTTCGCCAGAATGGTAATACCCCGCTCGCGCTCCAGGTCATTGGTATCCATCGCCTGATTTTCGACCTTCTGGTTCTCGCGGAACGCACCAGACTGCTTCAACAGCGCATCGACCAGCGTGGTTTTGCCATGGTCGACGTGCGCGATGATCGCGATGTTACGAAGCTGCATGAAGCGGTCCTGGGTTCTGGGCGCGCATAGGCGCAAGCGCAGCCCCGGCGGAGCAGCACCAGCCTCATATAGCGTTG
>JBJXED010000056.1:0-5042 GCA_046155225.1 Burkholderiaceae bacterium | reverse complement strand
GTGGTGCAAGACGTTTCCATGCTCAAGGCCCTCACTGGCGAGCTGGTCAATGAAGTGGTGCAAACCTGTCAGCAGTTCCACGGCGGCATGGGCTACATGCAAGGCATGGCGATCGAGCGGCTGTGGCGCGACGCGCGCGTGCTCGCGATTGGCGGCGGCGCGACGGAAGTGATGCTGGATGAAGCCGCCAAGCGGTATTGAATGCGCACTGATAACAAAGCCGTCTTGTGATGAGCAATTTACTGATAACGCGCATCGGGCCCGTGGCCCGCATCACGCTCAACCGCCCCGAGGTGCGCAATGCCTTCAACGATGACGTGATCGCTGAGTTGACGCAGGCCGTGCGTGAACTGGGTGCGTTGCAAGACGTGCGCTGCATTGTGCTGGCGGCCAATGGCCCGGCCTTTTGCGCCGGTGCCGACCTGAACTGGATGCGCCGCATGGCGGACTACACCCGAGAGCAAAACCTGCAAGATGCCGGCGCGCTGGCCGAGATGATGCGAACGCTGTACACCTGCGCCAAACCCACCGTGGCACGCATCCAGGGCGATGTGTATGCCGGCGGCACCGGACTGGTGGCGGCGTGCGACATGGCGGTGAGTGTTGATACCGCGCAGTACTGTTTGAGCGAGGTCAAGCTCGGCCTGATGCCTGCCACCATCAGCCCCTACGTGATCCGCGCCATGGGCGCGCGCGCGGCGCACCGCTACTTCTTGACGGCCGAGCGGTTCAGCGCGCAAGAGGCGCACCGCATCGGTTTTGTGCACGAGGTGGTGAGTGCCGACGCGCTGGACGCCAAGGTCGATGAACTGGTGCTGGCCCTGGTCAACGCTGGTCCGCAGGCCATGCGGGCCTGCAAAAAACTGTTGCAAGACGTGGCGCAGCGTGAGGTGGATGCCGAGCTGATTGCCATGACGGTGGACGGCATTGCCGATATTCGCGTCAGCGCTGAAGGGCGTGAAGGCGTGGCGTCGTTTCTGCAAAAACGCAAACCGAACTGGATGCTGTGATGTTCACAAAAATTCTCATCGCGAACCGCGGCGAGATCGCCTGCAGGGTGGCGGCCACGGCCAAGCGCATGGCGATAAAAACCGTCGCGGTGTATTCCGATGCCGATGCCAGCGCCAAGCATGTGGCGGCGTGCAATGAGGCCGTTCACATTGGCGGCAGCGCGCCCGCCGAGAGCTATTTGCGCTGGGAAAAAATCATTGCCGCCGCCCAGGCTAGCGGCGCGCAGGCGATTCACCCCGGCTACGGCTTTTTGAGCGAGAACGCCGAGTTTGCGCAGGCCTGTGCGGATGCCGGGCTGGTGTTCATTGGCCCGCCGCCGCAAGCTATTCGCGCGATGGGCCTCAAGTCCGAATCCAAGCGGCTGATGCAAGCCGCCGGTGTGCCGCTGGTGCCGGGCTACCACGGCACCGACCAAGACCCGGCGCTGCTTGAAAATGAGGCGGCACACATGGGCTACCCAGTGCTCATCAAGGCCAGCGCGGGCGGCGGCGGCAAGGGTATGCGCCTGGTGGAAAACGCAGGTGATTTTGCCGCCGCGCTGGCCTCGTGCAAGCGCGAGGCCAGCGGCAGTTTTGGCAACGACGCGGTGCTGGTCGAGCGTTATGTGCAGCGCCCGCGGCATATCGAAATTCAGGTTTTTGGCGATACGCAGGGCCACTGCGTGTACTTGTTTGAGCGTGATTGCTCGGTGCAGCGGCGGCACCAGAAAGTGCTCGAAGAAGCGCCCGCGCCGGGCCTGAATGAAGCCCTGCGCCAGCAAATGGGCGCAGCGGCGGTGGCGGCAGCGCGGGCCGTTAATTACGTGGGCGCGGGCACGGTCGAGTTCATCGTGGAGCAAACGCCTGCGGGTGAGATGAACTTCTTCTTTATGGAGATGAACACCCGCTTGCAAGTGGAGCATCCGGTGACTGAGGCCATCACGGGCCTGGACTTGGTCGAATGGCAATTGCGCGTGGCGTCTGGCGAAGCCTTGCCTTTGCAACAAGACCAGTTGCGCCTCACCGGTCACGCCATCGAGGCGCGTATCTGCGCCGAAAACCCCGATAACGATTTCTTGCCCGCCACCGGCAGTTTGCAGGTCTACCGCCTGCCGCCGTGCAGTGAATTTGAGCGCAGCCGCGTGCGGGTGGATTCCGGCGTGCGCCAAGGCGACGCCATCTCGCCGTACTACGACTCCATGGTCGCCAAGCTCATCGTCCACGGCGACACGCGCGAGCAGGCCCTGGCGCGACTGGATGAGGCCTTGGCGCAAACCCACATCGTTGGCCTGCAAACCAATGTGCAGTTTTTGCGTGCAGTGGCGCAGTCGCGCTCGTTTGCGCAGGCCGATCTGGACACCGCATTGATTCCGCGCGAGCAAGCGGTGTTGTTCCGCCAGGAAAAAGTGGGCTTGCCGCTGGCTGTTGCGGCGGCTGTGGCCAGCACCTTGCTGGCCGAGCAGGCGCAGGAACAGGCGCACCCTTTCAGCCGCCGCGACGGCTTTCGCGCCTACACCGAAGCGGTGCGCCGGTTTGCATTTGAATTTCATGGCGAAGCGGTCCATGCCAGCCTCACCTACCGGCGCGGTGGCGGCTTGCACCTGGCCGTGGGCGCGGGGCAGGGTGAGGTTCAAGGCGCATTGACGTTTGCACCCGAGGCCCAAGGCATTCGGGTCGGTTTTGCCCCTTTGTCTGCCTTGCTTCGGGTCGATTGGCTGGCGGCTACCGCCCATGTGTTTACCCCGCAGGGGGCCACACAAATTACCGCCATCGACCTGCTGGCCCATGCCGGTGCGCAGGCCGCCGAGGGTGGCCGTCTCACGGCACCGATGCCGGGCAAAGTGGTGTCGTTTGCCGTCAAAGCGGGCGACCAGGTGAGCAAGGGCCAGGCTTTGGCCGTGATGGATGCGATGAAAATGGAGCACACCCTGGCTGCGCCGTATGACGGCACCGTGGCCGAGCTGCTCTATGCCCCCGGCGACCAAGTGGCCGAAGGCGCGGAGCTGCTGAGGCTGGTGGTTTGAAATTTAAACTGGACGCACCATGGCCTACCCTGCGCACATCCAAATCGTCGACGTCGGCCCGCGCGACGGCCTGCAAAATGAGAAAGAGCCGGTGCCTGCCGCCGTCAAGGTTGAGCTGATTCACCGCCTGCAGGCCGCCGGCGTCAAGCACATTGAGGCCACCAGTTTTGTCAGCCCCAAGTGGGTGCCGCAAATGGGCGATGCGGCCGAGGTGATGGCGGGCATTGCGCGGCAGCCTGGCGTCAGTTATGCGGTGCTCACGCCCAACCTCAAGGGTTTTGAAGCTGCACTCGCGTCAAAACCCGACCAGGTGGTGATTTTTGCCGCCGCCAGCGAGGCTTTCAGCCAGCGCAACATCAATTGCGGCATTGACGAGAGCATTGAGCGCTTTGCCCCGGTGGTGGCCGCAGCGCACGCGGCGGGCATTCCGGTTCGCGGTGCCATCTCTTGCGCGGTGGGCTGCCCTTACGAGGGCGAGATTGCGCCCGCACGGGTTGAACGGGTGGCGCGGCGCCTGAAAGACATTGGCACTGATGAAATCTATGTGGCCGACACGATTGGTGTGGGCACGCCCCTCAAAGTGCAGCGCGCTTTGGCTGCCGCGCTCAAGCACTACCCGCTGGACAACATGGCCGGCCATTTTCACGACACCTACGGCATGGCGCTGGCCAACACGCTGGCCGCCATGGAACTCGGTGTGTGGCAGTTTGACGCCTCGGTGGCGGGCCTGGGCGGTTGCCCCTATGCCAAGGGCGCGACCGGCAATGTGGCCACCGAAGATGTGGTCTATATGCTGCACGGCATGGGCATCGACACCGGCATCGACCTGGACAAATTGATTGACGCCGGGGTTTTCATCAGCGGCTTTTTGCAGCGCAAACCCAATTCACGCGCGAGCATGGCGCTTTTAAATCAGCGCTTGGGCTAAGTTTCAGCATATTTAATTGCTTCACTATCTATAGCAATGCGGGCAATATATACCTTGGCTAGATGCTCTTTTGGCATAAAAAATGGGCCAAAAACCCGTTTTTCAGCCGTTCGCCTGCCTCTCAGCCGCCGCATCCTGCGTACCCCGGCAAGGGCTTGACGATGGCCGCCATGGACACCGCCCAACTCACCGCGCTGGCCGCCGCGCTGGGCTGGGCCAGCGGGCTGCGCCTGTATGCCGCGGTCTTTATCACCGGGCTGGCCGGCAGCCAGGGTTGGATCGCCTTGCCCGCTGGCTTGCAGGTGCTGCAACACCCGGCACTGCTGGCGGCCAGCGGCTTCATGCTGTTCGTGGAGTTTTTTGCCGACAAAATCCCCGGCGTTGACACGCTGTGGGACGCCGTGCACACCTTTATCCGCATCCCTGCCGGGGCTGCGCTGGCGGCGGCCGCGTTGGGGGCCGACGGTGCCGTGCTGACGACCGCTGCCGCGCTGCTCGGCGGCACGCTGGCCGCCACCAGCCACGCCGCCAAGGCCAGCACCCGGCTGGCGGTGAACACCTCGCCCGAGCCGTTTTCCAATTGGCTGGTGAGTTTTGCCGAAGACGGCCTGGTGGTCGGCGCGCTTTGGCTCGCCACCCAGCATCCGCTGTGGTTTGCTGCTGCGTTGGCGCTTGCGCTGGTGCTGATGGTGTGCCTGATCGCGCTGTTGGCGAAATTTTTGAAACTCGTGCTGAACCGGCTCGCAAGCTGGTTTGGCGTAACGCCTGCGCCCGCCATTGCCGCAGCGCCAACCCAAGTCACCTATGACACCAATCACCACCCTTGACCCGGCGCAGGCGGTGCGCGCGCAGACGCAATTGCCCGTGCCGTCGCCCTGTCTGTCGGTTTGCCGCATGGACGCCGGCAGCAGCCTGTGCGCCGGCTGCTTTCGAACGCTGGACGAAATTGCCGCCTGGGGCGCAATGAATGACGCGGGCAAGCGCGCTGTTTGGGCGCTGATCGCGCAACGCGCCGCTGGTTAAGCCATGAAACACATCACCTTCTACTACGACCCGATCTCCCCCTACGCCTACCTGGCGTTTGAGCGTCTGCCTGTGGCC
>JBJXED010000055.1:0-64881 GCA_046155225.1 Burkholderiaceae bacterium | reverse complement strand
ATCCGTGAGTTCGAATCTCACCGCTTCCGCCAATGGGCGGCTACAACACCCGCAAATTCTCTGCTCTGGCCCCCCGCACCGCAGCCAGCGGGATGTTCTGGTCCAGTGTGACCAATTGCCCTTCATGCGCCACGGCCAGGCCCAGCAAATAAATGTCGGTCAATTGGCGCGGCCCATAGATCATGGCGTGGTCGAAGTGGTCGGTATCGGCCAGGCTCAGGGTGTCGTCCCAGCGCTGGTGCGCAATGCCTTGCAGTGTTTGCCTGAACGCGCCCAGCACCACAGCGAGCGTTAGCGCGGATGCACCGCGCGTGTAGGCGGGCTGCGTCATGATGCGAAAGGCGCCGTTTTCAACTAGTGGGCAGGTCACAAAAGTGCCCTTGCACTCGCCCGCCCAGCGGTGCGCGGTGGCATGAGCGGGGTGGGCTTCGTCCAGCAGGGCAATCAGCAGGTTGACATCCAGCAAATGATGCCGCACGTCAGATGCCTTCTGTGTCCATGATTTTCTGAATCGCTTCTTGTGTCACCACGCGCCCTGCACCCGGAATAACCGCAAAGCCATTGCGGGTCTTGACCTCGCCATGCAGGCCCAGATTGGCGGTGGGTGACTGGAAGCGCTCTCTTAAAAACCGCGAAATGGTTTTACCGATGGGCTGATGCTCTGCCCGCGCAACTTCGCGGGCATGCAAATAAACATCGTCGTCGATGTCGAGTGTGGTGCGCATCGTGGTTCCCCAGGTTAAACCGGCAGTTTAGCATCAGCGCATCAATTCTTCACCGCATCCACCGGTTGCGCAGCCCATAACTCAGCGCATCCACCAGCGCCACCAGCGCCAGCATGGCCACCAGCACCGAACTGGTCTGGCCCATCTGGAACAAGCCCAGGTGGTAGCTGAGCATTTGGCCCAGGCCGCCGGCGCCGACCACGCCCAGGACGGCGGCGGCGCGAATGTTGTTTTCCCAGCGGTAGAGCGCATAGCTCACCAGTTGCGGCAGGATTTGCGGCAGGCTGGCGTACCAAAACACCCGGGCGGTGCCCACGCCGCGCACGCGCAGCGCGGCAGCGGGGCCGGGCGGGGTGTTCTCCAGTGCCTCGGCAAACAGGCGGCCCAGCACGCCGGTGGTGTGCAGCGCCAGCGCCAGTGTGCCGGCGAATGGCCCGAGACCTGCCGCTACCAGGAGCAGTGCGGCCCAGACCAGCTCGGGTACGCTGCGCAAGGCGTTGAGCAGCAAGCGGGTGGCACGCCGCAGCAGCGTGCGTGCCAGGCCGCGCCATCGGCCAGGTGCCACCGCAGCGCTGCCCAGAAAGCGCGCTATCCCGCCCGCAGCCACGTCGGCAGGGGCGCGGGGCGAGGGCATTTCATCTCGTTGGCTGGCAGGCAGCGCCAGTGCCAGGCCACAGGCCACCGCCAGCAGCGTGCCCACAGCCGACATGGCCAGCGTCTCCAGCGTGGCGACGGCCAGCTTTTGCAAAAAGGCGGGCGAAGTGTCGGGCTGCAGCAGCTCAGCGGCAAAGCGGCCCATGCTGGCCAAAGCTTCGAGCGAGAAAAACTGTGCCCATTGCAAGTCGAGTGACGCAAAGCTCATCCCTACCAACAGCAGCGTGCCCAGCAGCAGCCAGCAGGCTTTGCAGCGGGCATGAAACAGGCGTGGCGGCAGTTTGTAGACCTCGTTGGCGGCGAGTGGTCGGACGCCCTCCCCGTTCGGGCGAGGCAGCGCAGACGCATCATTGCGGCGCGGGTTCATCCCAGCGCCTTGCGCAGACCGGCGCTGACCGCATCGGCCAGCCACACGAGCAGCATGAAGACGATCAGCAAGGTGCTGACCTCTGCGCCGTTGAACAGCTTCATTGAGGTGTCAATTTGCTGGCCCAGCCCGCCCGCACCGACAAAGCCCAGCACGGCCGACGAGCGGATAGCGCACTCCCAGCGGTAGACGGTGTAGCTGGTGAGTTCGGTGGCGTTTTGCGGCAGCAGGCCGTACAGCAGGGTTTGCATGCGGCCCGCGCCGTTGCGCAGCAGGCTCTGCGAGGCGTGCGGCTCGCCGCTGTCCAGAATTTCGCCGTATACCTTGCCCAGCATGCCGGCATACGTCAGCGCAATCGCCAGTACGCCGGCCGTCGGCCCCAAGCCGACCACGCGTACAAACACCAGCGCCCAGATCAGTTCGGGCACGCTGCGCAGCACCACCAGCAAGGCACGCACCGCCTGGCGCAGCCCGGCGGGCAACGCCGCCATGCGGCCACTGAGCGCGGACACTGACAGTGCCCGCACCGACAGCAGCGCGAGCGGCACCGCCAGCAGCAGCGCCAGCGCCAGCCCGGCGGTGGCCATGGCCACCGTGCGCCAGGTCTCGCGTGCCACCAGTTGCAGAAATTCGGCGTCCACACGCGGCGGGAAAAAGTCTGCCAGGAAGCGCAAGCTGTATTTCAGCGCGCCAGGATCGAGCAGCACCCAGGGTTTGAATTCACTCAGCACCAGCAGCGGCCACAGCAGCGCGAGCGCCGCGAGCGACCAAAACACGCGGCTGCGCCAGGCGGGATCCTGGTGGGCGGCGGGCGCGGCCAGTGCAGCGCGCATGGCTAGCGGCACTGCACGGCCACGGGCGGGGCAGGCAACGGAGAAATATCAGCCGAATCGGGCTCTTGCCAAGGTATATCCTGCCCCTTTTGCTCATAAAGTTGAAGCAATTTGGCGGGGGTGACTTGGTCAGTGGGCAAGTCAAACACCACCTCGCCCAGACGCAAACCCAGGATGCGCGGGAAGTGCGCCAGCGCCATCTCGACATGGTGCAGCGTCACCACCAGCGTGACGCCGCGCGCCCGCGCGGCCTGCGTCAGTGTTTGCAGTGCTTGCTGTGAGCGGGCAGGGTCGAGCGCCGAGAGCGGCTCGTCAACCAGCCAGAGCATGGCTTGCGACGCCAGGGCCCGCGCCAGGGCGACGCGTTGGCGTTCGCCGCCAGACAGGCGGTCCACCCGCTCGAACAATTTCTCGCTGAGATCAAACTCGCCCAGGCAGCGGTCTGCCAGCGGGATGTCGCTGGGGTAGGCCAGGCTGCGCAGGCTGGCCCACAGGCTCTGATGCGGCAAGCGCCCGGCCAGTACTGAAGTGACGACGCGCTGGCGCGGCGGCAGCGGCGGAACTTGCGGTGCCAGGAACAACTGGCCGCGCAGGCGTTGCAAGGCGCGGGTGCGCAATTGCCACGGGTTTTGCCCGTCCAGCGCCAGGCTGCCCGCGCTGGGCGGCAGCGCGCAGGCCAGCACATGCAGCAAACTGGTTTTACCTGCACCTGAAGGGCCAATCACGGCTACTTGCTCACCCTTGGCCAAGCCCAGGTTCAGGCCGTGCACGGCGGCAGGGGCCGCTGCGCGCGCGCTGGGGTGCCGGGCGGCGGCGTGGTGGAGGGTGATGTGCATGGGTTAAGGCCTGATTACAACTGAAAAGCGCGGTGGCCAGGGTGTCTGGCAGTTACTCTCAAAAAAATAGCGGCACTGGCAAACAACACGCTGGCTACAGGCATTTTTTATTATATAAAAGCCATAAAAAGCCGTAAAACCGCTTTGCGCAGCACTGGGGGCGCTGCCGCACCCGTGCCGCAGGGCGCAGCCTTACTTCAGCAGTCCGGCGCTGCGGGCCGCAGTTTCAATGCCCTTGTAGTTGTCGGCCTTGTTGGCGACGAATTTGGTTGCGCGTTGCAAGTCCAGGATTTCTTTGCCTTCTGGCGTGTCCTTGCTCAAGGCGAGCAGGGCCGTGGTGAGCTTTTCACGCAAGGCCGTGGGCATGTCGGCGTGCACCGTCCAGTTGTAGTCAAAGTAGGGCGGGGTGGTGTAGAAAACGCGCACCTGGGCAGGGTCCACTTTCTTGTCGGCAACAAACTTCTCCCAGACCGAGATGTTGAGCGCACCGGCGTTCACCTTGCCCGACGCCACGGCGGCAATGGTGGCGTCGTGCGCGCCGCTGAAGGCCACGCGCTTGAAGTCCTTGTCAGGGTCCACACCCGCTTGCAGCAAAAAGCTGCGCGGCATCAGGTGGCCACTGGTCGAGCTTTGCGAGCCAAAGCTCACGTCTTTGCCTTTGAGGTCGGACAGGGTTTTGATGGCCGGGTCGGAGGTGATGAAGACCGACTTGAAGCTTTCGTCTTCCAGCCGCTGCGCCACCGGAATCACCTTGCCGCCGCTGCGCACATGGGCCTGCACAAACGTGAAGCCGCCAAACCAGGCCATGTCCACTTTCTTGTTCACCAGGGCCTCGACCGAGGCGGCATAGTCCGTTACCGGCGTGTACTCGACCTTCATGCCGAGCTGGGCTTCCAGGTATTTGATGAGGGGGCCGGCTTTGCGCGCCAGCTCGGTGGGCGACTCGTCAGGAATGGCGGTAATGCGGAAAACGCCTTGCGCTTGCGCCAGGCCGCTGGTCAGCAGCACTGCGGCACCCAACACCACGCTGAAAAATCGGGCGCGGTTCAAATCCGGGAGAAACGTGAACATGGGAAGTCCTTTGGTAGTGGGCTATCGAAATCGAGGTTGGCAACAACAATGCCAGCGCTAATTAGACCGTACCGGGCAAGCCCCGCGTGTGCGCTGAAGTATCAAACCAGCGCACAGGAACGAAAGCCCGCAAACACATCACTGCGCTGCGGCATGAAGAAATTGCGGTAGCGTGGGTGCCGCATGCGCGGGTGCGTGGCCCAGGACGCGCCGCGCAGCACCTGGTGGTTGCCGAACCAGGGGGCAGAATAATCGCGGTAGGGGTGCGGCGTGAAGCCGGGGTAGGGCGCAAACGGGCTGGCCGTCCATTCCCAGACCTGGCCCCATTCAAATACGCCGGGCTGGGTCAGTGCCGCGTATTCCCACTCGGCTTCGGTGGGCAGCCGCCGCCCGGCCCAGCGACACCACGCCTGCGCTTCAAAGCAGTTGATGTGGACCGCAGGGGCCGCCAGGTCGGCGCTGTGCCATTGGCCAAAGCGGTGTTGTTGCCATGCGCCGCTGTCCCTGCGCAGATGGCGCGGGTGCTGCGCAGCACTGGCTTGGGCCCAGGCCCAGCCTTCGGGTGTCCACCAGCGCGCATCGCGGTAGCCGCCGGCTTGCGCAAATGCCAGGAACTGGGCCAGGCAGACCGGCTGCGCGTCGATGCGAAAAGCGGGCAATGCCGCAGCATGTGCACCAAGCTCGTTGTCAAACACAAAGCCGCCGCCCGCGCTGCCAAGCTGCCAAGTGCAGGCGGGCAGTGCAATTTCAGTCTGCCCGCCCAGGGCCGGGCCAGGTACTGCGCAATCCACCGCAATCCCCAGCGTCTGCGCCATTTGCAGCCAGGCTTCTGCATGCATGTCTTCATGAAACAAGGCCAGGCGAAAGAAATACAGCGCGTCGTCGTCCGATTCGGTTTGCGCCAGCAAGCCCAGCGTTTGGGCCAGGGTGTCCTGCAGGTAGGCCAAGGTTTCTTGTGCGCCTGGCAGCGGCAATTGCCAGCGCGTGCTGTGCGCAACGGTGCTGGAGTTGTACAGCGCATCGGCCTGCGCCAGCAGCGAGGGCGCACGCGGCGCGTCGGCGCAGGCGGCACTGCCGCGCAGGCGCTCGGGGTTGCGCGCCAGCCAGAATTCGGCAAACCAGCCGATATGGCCCAGCTCCCACAGCGGCAGGTTGACTTCGGTGCTTTGCGGCACCGCCAAGCTCCCTCCCAAGGCGCTTTGGTAAGCGGCAAACAAAGATAGCATGCGGGCGCGGCTGTCCTGCAGAGCGCGTGCCAATTCAGCGGCTGTGGCGTGCCGGGCCGGCTCGGCCAGAAAAGCGTTGTTGTTCATACCAGCTATAAATCATGCCATGCGCAAACCCACTGCCCTGATCGTCAGCCCTGCCTTGGCCGAGGCCAACAATGGAAATTGGCAAACCGCCAAGCGGTGGTCGCACCTGCTGGCACCGCATTGCGCCGTGCGCATCGTGCAGCATTGGCAGGGCGAAAACGCCGATGTCATGCTGGCCTTGCATGCACGGCGTTCGGCCGATTCGGTGGCGCGCTGGGCACAGACGCATCCGGGGCGCGGCCTGGCGGTGGTACTGACAGGCACCGATTTGTATGGCGATTTGCTGCATGACACCGCTGCCTTGGCATCTTTGCAGGCGGCGCAGCAGGTGGTGGTGCTGCAAGAGCGTGGCCCGCAGGCGCTGCAGGATGTACTGGGCGGCGCATTGCGGGACAAGGTGCGGGTGATTTTCCAGTCCACCACCCTGCGCCAGACCTTGCCGAAAACGCAGGCGCTGTTGCGCGCTGTGATGGTGGGGCATTTGCGCGAAGAAAAATCGCCGCAGACCTTGTTTGCAGCGGCACGTTTGCTACGCGGACAGCAGGATATTCGCATTGACCACATTGGCGCTGCGCTCAATGAGGCTTTAGGCCAACAGGCGCAGCAAACGCAGACCGATTGCCCGCATTACCGCTGGCTCGGCGGTCTACCGCATGCTGCCGCGCGTCAGCGTATCCAGCGTGCCCATGTGCTGGTGCATGCCAGCCGTATTGAAGGCGGCGCGCACGTCATCATGGAGGCGGTATGCAGCGGCACCCCCGTGCTGGCCTCGCGCATTGCGGGCAATGTGGGCATGCTGGGCGCTGACTACGCGGGTTATTTCGAGCATGGCAACGCGCAGGCGCTGGCCGATGTGCTGCTGCGCTGCCGGGCGGCGCAGGCACGGATGCCGGTGCAAGCACGGCCCGCAGCCGATAATCTGTTGCTCCAAATTTCGCAGCAATGCGCAGCCCGCGCCGTGCTGTTTGACCCATTTGCCGAGCAAGCCGCGCTGCTGGCCCTACTACAAGAATTGACCGCCTGATGCAAACCCCTGACGCCCCGGTGCTGCGCGACATTGTTCTGGTCGGCGGTGGCCACAGCCATGTGGGTGTGTTGCGCAGTTTTGGCATGAAGCCCCTGCCCGGTGTGCGCCTGACGCTGATTTGTACCGACTCGCACACCCCTTATTCGGGCATGTTGCCCGGCTATGTGGCCGGACATTACGGCTATGACGAGGTGCATATTGACGTGCGCCGCCTGGCGCAGTTTGCGGGTGCGCGTTTTTATGGCGACGCCGTGGTCGGCATCGACCGTGCCAGCCAAAAAGTGCTGTGCGCGAACCGTCCGCCCGTGCCGTATGACCAACTCAGCATCAACATCGGCTCGACCCCGCAGTTGCAGCAAGTGGCGGGTGCGGCGCAGTTTGCGGTGGCTGTCAAACCCATCAACCGCTTCAACTTGCGCTGGCTGGCCTTGCTTGCGCGGGTAAAAACCCACCCACGCGGCATGACGATTGCCGTGGTCGGCGCGGGCGCGGGCGGCGTGGAATTGCTGCTCGCCATGCAGCACCGCCTGGGCGCTGAATTGCAAAAGCTGGGCCGTGATCCGGCCACATTGCAGTTTCATTTGTTCACGGTGGGCGAGCAGATTCTGCCGACGCACAACGCCCGCGTGCGGCGCAGCTTTGAGCAGGTCTTGCAGCAGCGCGGTGTGCACATTCACCGCAATGCCGAGGTCAACCAGGTCGCGGCGGGCCGTTTGCAGACCACACGCGGGCAAGCCCTCGCGGCCGACGAAATCATCTGGGTCACGCAAGCCGGTGGCCCGGCCTGGTTGCAGGGGACGGGCTTGGCGCTGGATGCCAGCGGCTTCATCCAGGTGAATGACTTTTTGCAAAGCACTACCGACCCGCTGATTTTTGCCGCCGGTGACATCGCCAGCATGGTCAGCTACCCGCTCGAAAAAGCCGGCGTGTTTGCGGTGCGCCAGGGCAAGCCGCTGGCGGGCAACCTGCGCCGGGCTGTTAGCGGCCAGGCGTTGCGCCCGTACCACCCGCAAAAGCGCTGGCTGGCGCTGATCAGCACCGGCGACCAATACGCCGTGGCGTCACGCGGCGGCCTGCACTTTGAGGGGGCCTGGGTGTGGCGCTGGAAAGACGGGATTGACCGCCGCTTTATGGCGAAATTTCAGGATTTCCCCGACATGGACACCCTGCCTGCGCCAGCCGCTGCGCCATCACCGGTGCACCTGAATGCCGAGGAAAATCAGCAAGCCATCTCGGCCATTGCCATGCGCTGCGGCGGCTGCGGGGCCAAGGTTGGGGCTACGGTGTTGTCACGCGCTCTGCGCAACCTAAAGCCGATAGAGAGTGACGATGTGCTGATTGGCCTGCACTCGCCCGACGATGCCGCCGTGGTGCGCGTGCCGCCCGGCATGGCGATGGTGCACAGCGTGGATTTTTTCCGCGCCTTTGTTGATGACCCCTATGTCTTTGGCAAAGTCGCCGCCAACCACGCGTTAGGCGATATTTTTGCGATGGGCGGGCAGGCGCAGTCGGCCACGGCAATCGTCACCGTGCCGCCCGGTCTGGAGGCCAAAACCGAAGACGTGTTGTTCCAGATGATGACCGGTGCCGTGGAGGTGCTCAACGACGCAGGATGCGCCTTGGTGGGCGGCCACACCGGCGAAGGTGCCGAGCTGGCGCTAGGCTTTGCCATTAACGGCTTGATTGAAGATGGCCTGGGCGGCGTGCTGCGCAAAGGCGGCATGCAGCCCGGTGATGTGCTGCTGCTGACCAAGCCGATTGGCACCGGCACCCTGTTTGCGGCGCACGCCCGCCTCAAAGCCAAAGGCCGCTGGATTGATGCGGCGCTGGCCTCGATGGTGCTGTCCAACCGGCTGGGCGCGCAGTGTTTGCGCGAGCATGGCGCGACTGCCTGTACCGATTTGACGGGCTTTGGCTTGCTCGGCCATTTGGTGGAGATGACGCGGCCCTCAGGCGTCGATGCCGAGCTTGATTTGGGCGCATTGCCGCTGCTGGACGGTGCGCTGGAAACAGCAGCTGCGGGCATACTCAGTTCTTTGCAACCAGCCAATGTGCGCTTGCGCCGGGCGCTACGCAATCAAGAGCGCATGTTGCAGCATCCCGCCTACCCACTCCTGTTTGACCCGCAAACTGCGGGCGGCCTGCTGGCCAGTGTGCCTGCCGCCAATGCCGCTGCCTGCGTTGCGGCATTGCAAGCGCTGGGCTACGCACACACTGCCGTGATTGGCCGCATCACCGCGCAAGCCGACGACTTGGCACCCATTGTCCTGGTGGCGTAGTGTCGCTCTGGCCTTCTCGCACAAAAACACCATGATGACCGACCCCCAAGCCTTCTTGCGCCAATTGTTCGATGCCGCTGTACAGCGCGCCATGCCGCTGCACAACCTGGCCGCCTATTTGCCCACACCACCCGGCCTGGGCAAGGGCCGCACACTGGTGCTGGGTGCGGGCAAAGCCGCCGGGTCCATGGCGCAGACGCTGGAAGCCCTGTGGCCGCTCGAGGCACCGCTGGAAGGCCTGGTCGTCACGCGCTACGGCCATATTCCACCGCGGCCTGCAGACTTGTTGCAACGTATTGAGGTCGTTGAAGCGGCCCACCCGGTGCCCGATGCGGCAGGTGTGGCCGCGTCAGAGCGCATGCTCACCCTGGCCCAGGGTTTGTCCAGCCACGACCTGGTGATTTGCCTGATCTCGGGTGGCGGCTCGGCACTGCTCACACTGCCGGCCGAGGGGCTGACGCTGGAAGTCAAGCAGCGCGTGAGCCGCGACCTGCTGGCCAGTGGCGCCACCATTGGCGAGATGAATTGCGTGCGCAAACACCTCTCGCGCATCAAGGGCGGGCGTCTCGCGGCAGCCTGCCATCCGGCGCGGGTGGTCACGCTGGCCATCAGCGATGTGCCGGGTGACGACCCTTCGACCATCGCCAGCGGCCCGACCGTGCCAGACGCTACGAGCAGCGCTGATGCGCTATCAATACTGAAGCGTTACCGGATTGAAATACCTTGGCTAGAGGCCGATTTCATTCAAAAAACAGCGCTGGAGACGCCCAAACCCGGCGCGGCGCTGTTTGCGGGCCACCAAGTGCATGTGGTCGCCACGCCGATGCAGTCACTGCAAGCCGCTGCCGCACTGGCGCGCCGTGCCGGCCTGAGGGCCTACATCCTGAGCGACGAAATCGAAGGTGAGTCGCGTGAAGTGGGCAAGGTGCATGGCGCACTGGCGCGTCATGCGGCGCTTGGTGGCGCGGGTACCAGTTTTGTCAAGCCCTGCGTGATTCTGAGCGGCGGCGAAACCACGGTCACGCTCAAGCCGCAGCCCGCTGGAGCATACCCGGGCCGGGGCGGCCGCGCTGGCGAATTTTGCCTCGGGCTGGCGCAGGCCCTGCAAGGCTTGCCAGGGGTTTGGGCGCTGGCGGCAGATACCGATGGCATCGATGGTGTGGAAGACAACGCGGGGGCTTTCGTCACGCCCGATACGCTGGCACGCGCCGCTGTTGCAGGTTTGCGCCTGGCCGAATTTGCAAGCCGAAATGATGCCTACAGCTTTTTTGCCGGGCTGGGCGATTTGCTGGTGACGGGGCCAACGCACACCAATGTGAATGACTTTCGCGCGCTGCTGATTGTGTAGCGTAGTGCGCAGATCAGAGAACGCCTGCAACCACATTCACCGTAATCGCAATGATGATGACGTTAAAGAAAAACGCTACCAAGCTGTGCAGGGCCACCAGCCGCCGGACCGCACTGGACTTGATCACCACGTCCGAGGTTTGGGCGCACATGCTAATGACCAGCGAGAAGTAAATAAAGTCCCAGTAATCGGGCTCCTCGGTGCCCGGGAAGTCCATCTGCCCAGCCGTCATGTACCAGCTATGGGCGTAGTGCTCGGCAAACATCACGGCCACAAACAGCCACGACAAAAAAATCGAGCCACTGGCCAGCGCAATATCGGCCCACGATTTGACTTTGGCGGCATGCAACTCGGTGGTCAGCGCGCCAATCACCACGCCCGTGATGCACAGGCTCAGCAACAGTACCGCCCATTTGCTCTCTTCTTGGATTTGCGCGTGGTGGCGCATGGTTTGCGGGGTTGCCTCGGCCATCAGATGCGCCAGCAAGCCCAAAAACAAAACCGCGCCAGCATCAAATGCCAGCAGCAAGGCTTGGCTGATTTGCACCAGCGGCAGCAAGGACAGGAAAGTCACCACGGCTAGCAATCCGGCGATGATCAGGCGTGGCCTTCGCAGCCAATGGCCTAGCTTTTGCAAACGGCTGGCGTTCGGCGGCACCCTGGGTTTGGCCGCCATGGTCGCTATTGCGCCTCGTGCCGCAGGGCAGGGAACAAAATCACGTCGCGGATGCTGGGGCTGTCCGTCAGCAGCATCATCAGGCGGTCGATGCCGATGCCGCAGCCGCCAGCCGGGGGCATGCCGTATTCGAGCGCGCGGATGAAGTCGTGGTCAAAGTGCATGGCCTCGTCATCGCCGGCGTCCTTGGCGCTGACCTGGGCGGCGAAACGCGCCGCTTGCTCCTGCGCGTCGTTGAGTTCGCTAAAGCCATTGCCAAATTCGCGGCCGGTGATGTAGAGCTCAAAGCGCTCGGTGACTTCCGGGCGTTGGTCATTGGCGCGGGCCAGCGGCGAAATTTCGGTGGGGTGTTCCATGATGAAGGTCGGTTGCCAGAGTTTGTGCTCGACTGTCTCTTCGAAGTACATCACCTGCAAACTGGCCAGCGAACGGGTGCTCAGGCGGTCTTTGGCCTCGGATTTGCCAAGCTTTTGCAGCGCGGCGGTGAGCCATTCGCTGCTGAGTGCGCCGTCGCCCGCGGCAGTGTGTTTCTGGATCGCAGCAACGATCGTTAGCCGTTCAAACGGTGGCGCCAAATCCACCGCCTGGCCCGCATAAATGAGCTGCAAAGTACCCAACGATTTTTGCGCTGCATCGCGAACCAGTGCCTCGGTAAAGTCCATCAAATCCAGGTAGTTCCAGTAGGCAGCGTAGAACTCCATCATGGTGAATTCAGGGTTGTGCCGCACGCTGATACCTTCATTGCGGTAGCTGCGGTTGATCTCGAACACGCGTTCAAAGCCGCCCACCAAAAGCCGCTTCAAGTACAGCTCGGGTGCGATGCGCAGAAACATTTCCTGGTCCAGCGCGTTGTGGTGGGTGATGAATGGCTTGGCGTTGGCACCACCGGGAATCGGGTGCAGCATCGGTGTTTCGACCTCCAGAAAGCCGTGGCCGACCATAAAGTCGCGGATGCCGCTGACGGCTTTGCTGCGGGCCGTAAAGCGGGTGCGCGCGGTTTCGTCGGTAATTAAATCGACATAGCGCTGGCGGTATTTCTGCTCTTGGTCGGCCATGCCGTGGAACTTGTCGGGCAAGGGCCGCAAGCTCTTGGTGAGCAGGCGGATGCGGCTGGCGCGGATCGACAGTTCACCGGTTTTGGTTTTGAAGAGGCGGCCCTCAGCCGCCACGATGTCGCCCAAATCCCAATGGGTGAAGGTGTTGTAGGTGTCCTCACCCACTTCATCTCGCGCCACGTAAATCTGGATGCGCCCGGTGCTGTCTTGCAGCGTCGCAAAGCTGGCCTTGCCCATCACCCGCTTGAGCACCATGCGGCCGGCCACGCTGGCAGGCACTTCAGCTTCGGCCAGCAGTTCGGTGGTCTTGTAGTCATGCGCCGCCAGCAGCGCTGCCGCCCGGTCGGCGGGTTTGAAGTCGTTGGGGAAAGCCACTGCGCCGCCGCCCTGCTGGATTTGCCGCAGCGCCTCCAGTTTGCCGCGCCGCTCGGCAATCAGGTGGTTGTCATCCGGCGGAGCTGGGGGCTGGGGGGGGCGTTGTTCAGACATTGCGTGGGCACTGGGTAGGGGAGGGCGCAAAAGCGCGGGCACAAAAAATCAACATATGATTATCTGCGAGCCAGGACGCAAACCCTGATCTCCTCAAGGCACCCGCCAAACAATCCTCTCCTCTTTGTACCCATGATGAGCAGCCTGGCAAAAATCTTCAGCAGCAAGCGTGCGCTGTATTACTACGTGCAAAAAGGGATTCGGCTGGTCTGGCTCAGGCGCGCGCTGGGGGCAGCGCTTGCGGCCCTCGTGCCCCGGCGCAAGTTGGTCCCGCTCGATGCCAAAGCGCAGCAGAGTTTGGCCGAGCTGGTGCGTGACGGCGTGACTTTCCCGCCCTGGGCCAAGTTGCCTGGCAGCACCATTGCCCACTTGGTGGCGCACCTGCGAGCCTTGCCGGTGTATGCGCTGGCCGATTTGCGCACCCGCAGCGTGCCGCTCTACGTTCAGCAGCCCGAGGCCATGGCCCACAGCAGGCTCTACCATGCGCCTGCCGATGTCGCGTGCATCCCTGAACTGGTGGGGCTGGCCAATCATCCGCAAGTACTGGCGCTGGTGGCCCGCTACATGGGAGCCACCCCGACCATCGTCAGCATGCAGGCGTGGTGGAGCATTGGCCATGCAGACGCCGCCTTGCACCTGGCGCAAGACGACATGTTTCACCGCGACGTGGACGATCTGCGCTTTCTCAAAATGTTCATGTACCTGACCGACGTGGGCATGGACAACGGCGTGCATTCGTTTGTCATGCAGTCGCACCAGTCGATGCAACTCGTCAGGCGCGGCCCGATCAGCGAGATGCAGATTCACCAGCATTTCGCGCCTGCCGCCGTGGCTTCCTACACCGGCGAGGCCGGCACCCTGTTCATTGAAGACACTTGGGGCATTCACCGGCAAAGTCCCGCCACGGCGGGCCTGCGGCTGGCATTTGCCGTGATCTACAACCTCAGCGGTTTGGACCCGAATTCACCCCCGAGCCCGGTGGCCCCACTGCCGCAGGGCTTGGATCCGTACATCAACCGCGTGGTTTTTTCGGCGGCTTAATGGTGCCGCAGTCGCTGCCGCTGACGCTGACGTCATAACCCGTCTCACCCATGTTCCTGCGCGCTGGTTTGATCTCCATGGCCTTGCTGCTGGCCAGCCGCCTGACCGGTCTGGTGCGAGAGACAGCGCAGGCAGCGGCTTTGGGCCTGAGTGCCGACGGCGACATCGTGGTGTTGATGCTGACGTTGCCTGATCTGTTGGTGAATGTGTTTTTCCTGGGTGGCCTGGCCTACATCGCGTTGCCGCTGTGGGCAGCGCAAACGCCCGCAGGCCGCGCCGCCAGCCAGCGCCGAATGGCCTGGTGGTGTGTGGGCGGCGGCTTGCTGCTGGCGCTGGCCATCGCGCTGGGCCAGCACGCGCTGGTACGACTGCTCGCACCAGGCCTGGGTGCTGCTTCCAGCCTGGAAGCGGCGCGCGGGCTGCTTTGGGTGGCGCTGCTGCTGCCATTCACGGCGCTGGCAAGCGTGTGGTACTGCCGCCTGCAGTTTGAGCGCGACTTTGTGGGTCTCTACGGCTGGAATCTATTGGTTAACGCCGTGCTGATAGGCACGCTGTACGCGATGGCCTCAGTGGCTGGCCGCTGGCCCTTGTCCACCGTGTTTGGCGCGGCACTGGTGCTGGCCTTGCTGCTGCGTTTGGCATGGCAGTTCTGGCGGCTGCAGCGCTTGCAATTGCCAGCTGCGGCGCAGGGCAGCGCGGCCGTGGTTTGGCCCAGCCCCCAAGGCTGGCTTTGGGCGGCTGTCGCGGCGGGCTTGCCGCTCACCCTGCCGCTGATTGCGCGCAGCGTGGCGGCGGGCGCGGGCGACGGCGCGTTGTCGGCTTTCAACTATGCGTTCAAGCTGATTGACTTGCCGCATTCGCTGGCGGTGCAGGTAGTGGCGACGCTGGCATTCCCCGCCGTGAGCCGGGCGGTGGTGGAGCACATGGCACGGGTTGGCACGCCAGATGCGGTCAGGGCGCCCGGTGCAGCGGCGCTGACGGTATTGCCCGACTTACGGGCCATTCGCAGCGCGTATTTGTTCGCCTGGGCGCTGGCCTGCGCTGGGGCCTGCGCGTTGGCCAGCCAGTCGCAGGCCATTGCTTTGCTGCTGTTTGGCTGGGGCCGCATGCAGGGCGAGCAGGTTGCGATGCTGGCGGGCTGGGCCAGTGCGGGGGCCTGGAGCCTGTTGCCGCAGGCGCTGATTTCGGTCACCGCCGTGGTGATGGCCTCGAGCTATCAACTCAGGGCGCTGGCATGGGGCTTTGCCTTTGCAGCGGCGACCTTGGTGGCTTGGGGCATGCTGCAGTCTGGCGCTGTCGATGGCGCTGCAGCCATGCTCGCTTTGACAGCGGTGCAGGTGCTCTTGGCGCTGGGCTTGATGTGGTGTGCGCGCCGCCAAATTCGCAGCAGCCTGCCGCTCGCCCAAATGGCGGCTGTGGCGGGCGTGGCCGTTGCACTGGCCGTGCTGTTTGCAGCGCTACCCCCTGCGGCTACAGTGTGGGGCTGGTTTTTTGCCGCTACCGCCGCTGCGGTGGTGTTGGCGACGGCCTTTGGTATTTCACCCGATATGCGTGCTGCGCTGAAACGTTGATTCCCCATGCTGGACTTGATTCAAATCACCAACGACCCAGCCTTTGCAAGGCGTTGCGACGCGCTGCCCGGCCTGCGCATTTGGGTTGACCTGGAGCGCCTGGGCAAAGCCGAGCGCCAGGCGGGCCGCAACACATTCATCAGCACGCACGAAATGGCCGATGTCGGGCGCATCAAGGCGGTGCTGCAGCATGCCCGCTTGATGGTGCGTGTGAACCCGCTGCACGCAGGCACTGCGCAGGAGGTCGATGCCGTGCTGGCGCAGGGCGCTGACCTGCTCATGCTGCCGATGTTTGAAGATGCAGGCAGTTTGCGCCGGTTTTGTGCATTGGTGGCTGGCCGCGCACCCGTGGTGGCGCTGCTGGAGACGGCGGGTGCGCTCAGCAGCTTGGCCGACTGGATGGATAGCCCTGGGCTGGCCGAGGTGTTTGTTGGCCTCAACGACTTGCACCTTTCTCTGCGCCAGCGATTTATGTTTGAGCCGCTGGCCCAGGGGCTGGTGGATCGCGTGGCAATAGCCGCGCAGGCGCAGGGTTTGCGTTTTGGCTTTGGCGGTATTGCGCGGCTGGACGAAGGCCTGCTGCCAGGCCGCGATGTGCTTGCCGAGCATGTGCGGCTGCATTCGCAGGCGGTGATTTTGTCGCGGACCTTTCACGGCTCGGACAGCGCTGCGACCTTTGAGCAGGAAGTGGCGGCCTTGCGCAGCACCGAGGCGGCATTGGCCCAGCGCAGCGCAGCGCAGATTGAGGGCGACCGGCTGCGCGTGCAGCAAGTGATTGGGCAAATTGCCTCACGCATGGCCCACCCGACGGGCAGCTCGGTCAAACCATGAAGCGGCTGACCGACATCGCCCTGTCTTTGCTCGCCTTGTTGCTGCTCAGCCCGTTGTTGGCGCTGACGGCGCTGGCGATCGCAGGCACTGACGGCTGGCCGGTGCTCTTCAAACAAACCCGCGTCGGCCTGAAGGGCCGCGAATTTGCGATGTACAAGTTCCGCAGCATGGTGAAAAACGCCGCCAGCATCGGTCCCTACTACACCACGGGCTCGGGCGACCCGCGCATCACCGGCGTTGGCCGCCTGATTCGCCGCAGCAGCATTGACGAGTTGCCGCAGCTCATCAATGTGCTGTTGGGCGACATGAGCCTGGTGGGGCCACGTCCCGATGTGCCGCAGCAGCGCAGTCTCTACAGCGAGGCCGATTGGGCCCAGCGCTGCCAGGTGCGGCCTGGCATCACTGGGTTGGCGCAAGTGATGTACCGGTCTGACTGCACCATGGCACAGCGGATCGAGGCCGATTTGCGCTACACGCGGGAGGCCAGTATGTGGCTGGACTTGAAAATCATGGTGGGGACGGTGGGGCGGCTTTTTGGCGGCAGTGCCAACTGAGCTTGTCCGCAAGGCCGATTGCAGTTGTCGGCAAACCCTGCGCCCGCGCTCGGCAGGAGGGCACTTCTATAATGGCCTCACCATTTGCATGCGGCCAAAACCTCCTCTTTTTAGCGCCGACGCGCCATCCATCACGTGATTCCCAGCCGTTCTGAATTGCTTTTGCAGCGCAAGCCCACCGGCTACAACGTCCATAGTCAGGCCGATATTGACGCTATGTTGCGGGTCATGGGGTTGGACTGCATCGAAGCCTTGTTTGCTGACATCCCCGCCGAGGTCAGGCTGAAACGGCCGCTGGATTTACCTCCCGCGCTGCCCGAGTGGTCCCTGCTGCGCGATGTGCGACAGATGGCGGGCATGAACAGCAGCAGCCGCAGCCATGCCAGTTACCTGGGCGGCGGCGCGTATGAGCATCACGTCCCGGCCGTGGTGGAGGCCATCGCCTCACGCGGCGAATTCCTCACCGCTTACACGCCTTACCAGCCCGAGATGAGCCAGGGTTTGCTGCAAGCGCTGTTTGAGTTCCAGACGCTCACCGGCCGCTTGCTGGGCCACGAATGTGTCAATTGCTCGGTGTATGACGGTGCCACTGCGCTGGCCGAGGCCGGCTGGATGATGTGCTCGGCCAGCAAAAAACGCCGTCTGTTGCTGCCGCAAACGCTGTGGTCCGAGTACCGCGATGTGCTCGGCACCTATTTGCTGCCGCGCGGGGTACGCATGGACACTGCGGGGCGCGATGCTGCTACGGGTCTGCTTGATTTGGCGGCACTGGCCGATTTGCTGAGTGCGGGCGATGTTGCCGGAGTGCTGCTGCAAAGCCCGAATGCACTCGGCGTGGTGGAAGATGTCGCCGCCGTGGCGGCGCTGTGCCGCCAGCATCAGGCCTTGCTGTGTGTCAGTGTCAACCCGCTGCTGTGCGGCTGGACCGAGCCGCCGGGCGCGCTGGGGGCGGACATCACGACCTGCGAAGGCCAGTCGCTGGGTTTGGCGCTGAACGCTGGCGGCCCGTATATCGGCATCATTGCCTGCGCCAAGCCACTGGAGCGCTACTTGCCGGGCCGGCTGGTCGGCCGCCTGCACGACCTCAACGGCAAGCTCGGCTACGCCCTGGTCAAAGAAGACCGCGAGCAGCACGTCGCGCGTGACAAGGCCACCAGCCATATTTGTTCCAACCAGGCGCTCAACGCCATCCGCGTCGCGCTGTACCTGGCATGCCTGGGCGGGGCTAATTTCAGTCGGCTCGCGCAGGTCAACGCGGCGCAGGCCGCCCACCTCAAAAACCAGCTGCTGGCGCTGCCTCAGGTGCAGGCGGTGTGCAGCGGCGCAAGTTTCAATGAATTTGCCGTGACCTTGCCCTTTGATGCTGCCGTTTTTTGTGACCGCATGGCGCAGCGCGGTATTTTTGCTGGTGTGCCCATCGCCACCGACTTGCTGGGCCACGCGCGCGGCCTGTTGATCGCCGTGACAGAAACCAAAACCCGCGCCGACTTGGACGCTTATGTCGTGCAGGCGCGTGGTTGCCTGCAAGCCAAGGCCTGCAAATGAGCCAGACGCTGCTTGATTTGCACCGCGACGGCGCGGCCAGTGACGTGTTTGCCGATGCGCCTGACTGGCCTGCTGCAGCACTGCCAGCGTTCGCCCGGCCGCGCACCGCACTGGCATTGCCCGAAGTGAGCGAGGTCGATGTGGTGCGCCATTTCACTCGCCTCTCGCACGAGTCGCACGGGGTGGACAACGGCCCCTACCCGCTGGGCTCGTGCACCATGAAGTACAACCCCAAGCGCAATGACGTGCTGGCCAGCCTGAGTGGTTTTGCAGATGTCCACCCGTTGCAGCCCACAGCCACCTTGGGCGGTGTGTGGGAACTTTATGAGCGCTTGCAAAGCTTGATTGGCGAAATCACCGGCATGGATGCTTGCTCCCTGGCACCCGCCGCCGGGGCGCAGGGCGAGTTGGCTGGATTGCTCATTATTCGGGAGCATTACCAGCAATTAAATCAGCGGCGGGAAGTGATTTTGGTGACAGATTCTGCGCACGGCACCAACCCCGCGTCGGCGGCGATGGCTGGTTTTGCCTGCCGCATTGTGCCGAGCAACCCGCAGGGTCAGGTGGACATGGTGGCGCTGCGCGAGATGCTCACGCCCGATGTCGCGGCGCTCATGCTCACCAACCCTTCTACCTTGGGCTTGTTTGAAGACCAGATTGTTGAGATCGCCGAGCGGGTGCATGCCAACGGCTCGCTGCTGTACTACGACGGTGCCAACCTGAATGCGCTGATGGGCATCGTGCGGCCAGGCGATATGGGTTTTGATGTGGTGCACGTCAATGTGCACAAAACCTTTGCCACACCGCACGGCGGCGGCGGGCCGGGCGCGGGGCCGGTGGCGGTCAAGCAGGCACTGGCGGCGTATTTGCCCAGCCCGGTGGTGGTGCGCGGCAGCAATGGCGTCTGTGCACCCGACACCCAGCGGCCTTTGTCGATTGGCAAGATCAAAAGTTTCCACGGCCATGTGGCAGTGCTACTGCGGGCGTACGGCTATTTGCGCACCATGGGCGCAGCGGGGCTGCGCGAGGCGTCGGAGAATGCGGTGCTCAACGCCAATTATTTGCAGCACCAGTTGGCCTCTATGCTGCCGCCGGTCTACCCTGGCCACTGCAAACACGAGACCTTGCTGTCAGGCGAAAAACTCAACACCTCGGCGCGCCAGTTTGCCAAGCGCCTGATCGACTACGGCATCCATCCACCGACGCTGGTGGGAGCGGGCTGTGTTTATTTTCCCGGCGATTTGAAATCGGCCATGCTGATTGAGCCGACCGAGACCGAATCCAAAGCGAGCCTGGACTACCAAGTGGGTATTTTTCGCAAGGTATTTGATGAGGATGCGGGGGATGCGGATTTGCTGCACAACGCGCCCAGCAGCCGGAAGATTGCGCGGATTGATGCCAAGGGATAACGCGGTAATGGCTGCAAAAAGCAGGTCTCAAAACTTCGATGCTGAATTAGTCAAGGCGACTACCGGACAAGCGCCTGCCGCTACAACATTTATTGCAAACACAAAAGGATTGCCATGTGCGGAATGACAGGCGTAGTTGGTGCCAGCGGTGTCACTGCCGACCACGTGCAGCAAATGATCGAATGCATCAAGTACCGCGGCCCCGACGAGATGGGCGTGAAAGACTTGGGTGCGGCCATTCTGGGCCATGCCCGCTTGGCAGTGGTAGACAAGGAAAACGGCATGCAGCCGATGTGCAATGCCGATGGCACGGTGTGGGTGGCGTTTAACGGCGAGATTTACAACTTCATTGAACTGCGCGAGCAACTCAAAGCCAAGGGCTACAAGTTCAAGTCGCGCTGCGACACCGAGGTGCTGGTGCACCTGTGGGACGAAAAACGCGAGCAGATGCTGGATGACTTGATCGGCGTCTTTGCTTTTTGCATTTGGGACACGCGCACGCAAACTGCGCTGCTGGCGCGCGATCGGCAAGGCGTCAAACCTTTTTTTGTCGCGCCCTACCAAGGCGGCATGGCCTTTGCCAGCGAGATGAAGGCTATTTTGGCGCTGCCGAAGTTCGAGAAAAAAGTCAATGAAGCCGCGCTTGGCCATGTGTTCTCGTTCAACTATTGCCCGCCGCCGCAGACCTGTTTTGAAGGCATCACGCACTTGCCGCCGGGCAGCTACATCCGCTACCAGAATGGCCAGTTTTCCGAGCCGATTGCGTATTGGCAGTGGCCCATCAGCGGCCCGCGTCAGGACGCCAGCCATGCAGAGCTTGAAGCCGCACTGGACGCTGCCATCACCACGCAAATGCGCTTTGACGTGGACGGCGGTTTGTTCCTCTCGGGCGGTGTCGATTCTTCCGTGATCGCTGCCCGCTTGACCCAGCAGTGGAACCGCCCGCAAGTCGATGCCATCGGTCTGCGCATTGAAGACAAAGGCTTTTCTGAGTACACCTATGCCCAGCGCGTGGCAAGTGAACTCAACATCAATTTGTCGGCGCTCGACATCACGCCCGCCGACATTCCTGCCATCGCCGAATCGGTGGTGCGCCAAGCCGAGCAGCCGCACGGCGATTTTTCCTTCTTCCTGTTTTACATGCTGTCCCGGCGCGCGCACGAGATGGGCAAGATCGTCATGTTCACTGGCGACGGGCCGGATGAAGTGATGCTCGGTTTCCGCCACAACGAGCAGTACTTTTCCGAGATGACGCGCGCCAATTTTTCCATGCGCGGCTACTTTGACCTCATCAGCTACAGCAGCGAGAAAGACCGCCAGCGCATGATGAGCCCTGGCTTCTTGCCTCACACCCAGCGCAGCCTGGAGCATTTTTTGGAGATGGTGCAGCCGTTCGCTGATCTGGAGCCGATGGAGCAGGTGGCCGCCTATGAATTGCACTACCTCATGCCCGGCAACAACGCCGTCAAGGGCGACCGCATGGGTGCGTTCTGGTCGATCGAGGCGCGTGCGCCGTTTCTGGACCACCGCGTCAGCGAACTGTTTGCGCGCCTGCCCGTCACCTCCAAGTTCTATCGCGGCATTGGCAAGTATTTCCTCAAAGCTGCGGCAGTGAACTACTTCGACCACGACTTTGTCTTCCGTCCCAAAACCATGCCTACCTTGCCGATTGGCGAGTGGATCAAAGGCCCGCTGTACGGCTGGGCTCGCGATGTGCTGGCGCTGCCCGATGGTGGCCGCTTTGAAAGCAAGGAATTGCATGTGATGCTCGACGAGCACCGCAGCGGCCTGCACAACCACACCCGGCAACTGCGCACGGTGCTGATGACCAAGCTGTGGCTCAAAGAGTTCTTCCCTGAATAAAAACAACGGGTACGCCATGCAAGATTTCGCCCAAGATTACGCTTATTACCTGGCCCAATTCGTCGATATCCACGGCAGGCCCAAAGCCAAGCTGGTGCCGGCGCAGCACAAGGACATGATTTTTGGCGCGGGTGCCGGGTTTGCCGGCTTTGCCATTGCCGGCATGGGCATGGGGCCGCATGGCCGCGAATTCATGGCGGTGGGTGATCAGGACGCGATTCGCCCGGTGCCGTGGATGAGCCGCACGGCCAACGTCACCTGCGATGGTCATGTGGGTGGCCAGCCGCACCCGCTGGACTCGCGCGTCATCGCCAAAAAAGCGCTGGCGGCCTTTCGCGCCGCGACCGGGCTGGAGTTTTTCACCGGGCTGGAGCCGGAATTCTTCTTGCTCAAGCGCAATGCCACTGGCGCTTACGAGGTGGCCACCGACAGTGAATCGCTGGCCAAGCCCTGCTACGACTTTCGTCATCTGTCTTCCGTCGCCCCTTGCCTGATGGACTTGCAGGCCGCCTTGCAAACCGCAGGCATTGACGTCTACCAAATCGACCATGAAGACGCCAACGGCCAGTTCGAGATGAACTTCACCTATGACGGTGGCCTGCGCACCGCCGACAACCTGACGTATTTCAAAATGGCGGCGCAGGCGATTGCCAAGCAGCACGGCATGCTGTGCTCCTTCATGCCCAAGCCGTTTGCCGAGCGCTCGGGCAGCGGCCTGCACATGCACATGTCGGCGGGCAAACAGTTCGGCTACAACGCGTTTGAAGACGCCGCCGATCCGAAGGGTTTGCAACTGAGCCCGCTCGCCTACCAGTTTTTGGGCGGCCTGATGGCGCATGCGCGCGCCTTGACGGCGATTGCCGCACCCTGCGTCAACTCGTACAAGCGCCTGGTCTCACGCGGCTCGCGTTCGGGCGCGACCTGGGCACCGGTGAACATTGCCTATGGCAACAACAACCGCACCGCGTTTGTTCGCGGTCCTGGCGGGCGGCTGGAGCTGCGCTTGCCCGACGCCGCGTCCAACCCGTATTTGCTCACCGCCGCCGTGATTTACGCCGGCCTTGACGGCATTGCGCGCCAGCTGGATCCGGGTGCGCCATGCAACGACAACCTGTACCAGCTCGGCAGCGCCGAACTCGCCGCCCGCGGCATTGCACGCCTGCCGGCTTCGCTGCCCGATGCGCTGGGCGCGCTGGAGCAGGACGCGGTCATTGCAGGCGGTCTGGGCCATGCCTTTGTGGAGGAATTTTTGCGCGTCAAACACGCCGAATGCGACGAATTGATGCTGCACATCTCGCCCGCCGAGTTCAGCCGTTACGTGGATTTTTACTAAAGCCCGCCGGCCCTGCTGGCTGCCCCTAAAGGCTGAAAACCGCCGTCTAATGCTAATTTTTAAGTTAAATCAGCCTGTAGCCAAGGTATTTGTTGCCGGTATAGCTATATTTTCAGTAGCGTTCTTGATGCGGCAACACGGCATGTCAGGCCTGTGAAGCGTTTGCTTTTTGTCACCTACGGCGGCGGCCACATCGCCATGGTGCTGCCCGTGCTGCGGGCCTTGCGCCAGCGCGACACTGGCGTGCACTGCTGTCTGCTGGCCTTGACGACTGGCTTTGCGCGTGCGCAGTTGGCGGGAGAGCGGCCGCTGGGCTACCAGGACTTCTTGCACTTGGTCGATGCCGAATCGGCCCTGTCCTGGGGCCGCAGGCTGCACAGCAACAACCTAAGCCCCGATGTTCCGCAAGCCGAGTCGCTCGCCTATTTGGGCGTCAACTACCTGGATCTGATCGAGCAGCACGGCCTGGCCGGTGCGGCGGCTTGCTACGCGGCGCAAGGCCGCTATGGTTTTTGGCCCCTGCATTTCATGCGCAAACTTATCACCGAACTGGCCCCTGACATGGTGGTGGCCACCAATTCGCCGCGCAGCGAGGAGGCGGCGCTGAACGTGGCGGTCGAGCGCGGTATCCCCAGCCTGGGCATGATCGACTTGTTCGGGCTGGACACCGACCCGTATTTATCGCGCACGCACCGGCCGCAGACTACCTGCGTCATTGCCAGCGTGGTGCGCGAGCGCTTGTTGGCGCGCGGTTTTGCACCGCAGGGCGTACACGTCACCGGCAATCCGGCGTTTGACGGTTTACTGGCCCCGCAGAACGCGGCTGCGGCGCAGGCATTCATCGCCGAGCGCAGTTGGCAAGGCTGTAAAGTGCTGCTGTGGACTGGCAATATCGAGCCCTATACCCACCCGGCCAGCAGCGTCCCGGCGGGCCATGCACTGTCGCTAGAGGTCGAAGCCGTGCTGCGCGAATTGGTGCGCCAGCATACCGATTGGGCGCTGGTCATTCGCTACCACCCGAGTGAATGGCACACCTATCCGCCGCATGCAGCACAAGAACGGGTGCACTTCAGCATCCCCTCGCAAGAACCGATTCAGCCGCTGATACTGGCGGCCAGTGTGGTGGTGGTGCAAAACTCTACGGTCGGGCTGGAATCGGCCGTGGCGGGCAAGCCCGTGGTGTCGATAGAAAACTCGCCCTCGGTGCATGCCACCTTCAGCCTGGCGGCCATGCAGGTGTCTACTGCCTGCGCGACCCCGGCCGATTTGCGCCATGTGTTGCCGCGAGTGCTGGCCGCGCCGCCACTGCAAACCCATCCTTACCGCAGTGACGGCCTGGCCGCGCAGCGGGTGGCCGACTTGATTTTGCAGGCGTTGGTGTGATGAGCCGGCCCGCTCCAGCGTGCTACTTTGGCGCGCAGTTTAGTGAACGCTCTCCGTTTGGTCCTGTTGGCCCGCTGCCGCGCCTGGGAAGCTTGCGCAATTGAGTCAAAATCGCAGCATGTTGTCGAATCAATCTGTGCTCATTACTGGCGGTACCGGCTCTTTTGGCCATGCCTTTGTCAAAACCCTGCTGGTCCGCTACCCGGATATCAAGCGGCTGGTGATTTATTCGCGCGACGAGCTCAAGCAGTACGACATGTCGCTGCTGTTTCCTGACAGCCGCCACCCCGGCCTGCGCTACTTTTTGGGCGACATCCGCGACAAAGACCGCCTGCGCCGCGCGCTCGAGGGGATTGACGTGGTGATTCATGCGGCCGCGCTCAAGCAGGTGCCGGCCGCAGAATACAACCCATTTGAATGCATCAAGACCAATGTGCTGGGGGCGCAAAACCTGATTGAGGCTTGCCTGGACACGGGCGTGCGCCGCATTGTGGCGCTGTCGACCGACAAAGCCGCTGCACCGATCAACCTCTACGGCGCCACCAAGCTGTGCTCGGACAAACTCTTTGTCGCTGCCAACAAC
The DNA here is from genome assembly GCA_046155225.1 of Burkholderiaceae bacterium. Lineage (GTDB taxonomy): Bacteria > Pseudomonadota > Gammaproteobacteria > Burkholderiales > Burkholderiaceae_C > JAKFVA01. The sequence goes on along the minus strand of JBJXED010000055.1, from coordinate 40,095 downwards.
ATCAAGGGCCATCGCGACATGCGCTTTAGCGTGGTGCGCTACGGCAACGTCATGGGCAGCCGGGGTTCGGTCATCCCGTTTTTCTTGTCGCAGCGCAAAAGTGGCGTGTTGCCCATCACCGACCCGGCCATGACGCGCTTCAATATAAGCCTGCAAGAGGGTGTTGACATGGTGCTCTGGTGTCTCGAGAACGCCTGGGGCGGCGAGATTTTGGTGCCCAAGATTCCGTCTTACCGAATCACCGACGTGGCCCAGGCGATTGGCCCTGAGTGCGCACACCCGGTGGTGGGCGTGCGGCCGGGCGAGAAAATCCATGAGGAGATGATCACGTCCAGCGACAGCTTCAACACGGTGGACCTAGGCCCGTACTACGCCATCTTGCCGGTCGGCGCTGCCTACTCGGCTGCAGAGTATTGCGCCAAAACCGGGGCCAAGCCGGTCGCCGAGGGGTTCTCTTACCACAGCGGCAGCAACGAGCATTTTTTGAGCGTGGCCGAGTTGCAGGCGCTGATTCGCCAACATGTAGAGATCGCCCAGACTTGAGCGCCATGCAGACCATTCCCTACGGGCGTCAAGACATCAACCAGGCCGATATCGATGCCGTGGTGGCGGTGCTGCGCTCTGACTTTTTGACGCAAGGCCCGGTAGTGCCCCGCTTTGAGCAGGCGCTGGCGGCATATTGCGGTGCCAGCCATGCCGTGGCGGTGAACAGCGCCACCAGCGCCTTGCATATTGCCTGCCTGGCGCTTGGGGTCGGACCGGGTGACATGGTCTGGACCAGCCCGGTGACATTTGTCGCCAGTTCGAATTGCGCTCTCTACTGCGGCGCGCAAGTCGACTTTGTCGATATCGATCCGGCGACCTGGAACATGAGCGTGCCGGCGCTGGAGGCAAAACTGCTGGCCGCAGAGGCCGCAGGCGACCTGCCCAAAGTCGTCATTCCGGTGCATTTGTGTGGCAACCCGTGCGACATGGCCGCCATTCATGCGCTGGGCCAGAGGTACGGTTTTCACATCATTGAAGACGCCTCGCATGCCGTCGGCGGCCGCTACCTAGGCGAACCCATCGGGTCGTGCCAGTACAGCGACATCGCGGTGCTCAGTTTTCACCCGGTCAAAATCATCACCACTGCAGAGGGCGGCATGGCGCTGACCAATGACCCGGCCCTGGCGCAGCGCCTGACTTTGCTGCGCAGCCACGGGATTACGCGTGAGGTTGAACGTATGACGGGTGAAGTCGATGGCCCCTGGTATTACGAGCAGCAAGACCTGGGCTTCAATTACCGCCTGACCGAGTTGCAGGCGGCTCTGGGCCTGAGTCAAATGCGCCGTCTGGATGAATTTGTTGCCCGCCGCCATGTGCTGGCACAGCGTTATGACGAACTTCTGTCGGCTTACCCATTGCAATTGCCAGCGCGCTCGCCCGCAGCGCATTCCGCGCTGCATTTGTATGTGGTGCGGCTGAAGCCGGGCGCAGCGGCCGCCTCGCATCTGGATGTGTTCAAGGGCTTGCGCGCGGCGGGTGTGGGTGTCAATCTGCACTACATGCCGGTGTACTTGCAGCCTTACTACCGCCGCCTGGGTTTTCAGCCGGGCCACTGTCCGCAGGCCGAGTTGTACTACGCCCAGGCGATCAGTCTGCCGATGTTTTCCGCGCTGGCTGAGCAGCAGTTGGACTATGTGGTGGACACCTTGGGCGATTTGCTGGGTATCCACACACCTATGGCCGCAGCGCACTGACCCGATTCAGGAGAAATGATGATGAAACGCTGCACCCGCTGCGGGCTGCCCGAAACCCACGAGACGATTTCGTTTGATGCCGAAGGGGTCTGCAATATCTGCCGCCAGCACGATTTCAAAAAAGACAAGATCGACTGGCCGGCCAACAAAAAAGCGCTCGATGCCTTGATTGAAGAGCACCGCGGCAAGTTTGACTACGACTGCATCGTGCCTTTCAGCGGCGGTAAGGACAGCACCTGGGCGTTGCATTACTTGGTCAAGGAATACGGCATCAAGCCGCTGGTGGTACGGTTTGACCACGGGTTTTTGCGGCCGAATCTGGAGGAGAACGTCAAACGCACGGTGCGCCGTCTGGGCGTCGATATCCTGACGTTCACGCCGAACTGGAAAGTGGTGCAAAAACTCATGCTCCAGTCTTTTCTGGAAAAAGGCGACTTTTGCTGGCATTGCCATTCGGGAATTTTTTCCTATCCCATGTGGATTGCTTTGGAGAAAAAAGTCCCACTGATTTTCTGGGGCGAGCCGTCGGCCGAATACACCGCCTACTTCAGCTATGACCAGCCTGAGGAAGTGGACGAGAAACGCTTCAACCGCTTTGTGAATTTGGGCATCAGCGCCGACGACATGATGGTGCGCCTGGGCGGCTCGGTCGATGAACGTGACCTCAAACCCTATGCGTACCCGCCGCTGAAAGCCCTGCGCAGCCTCAACTACCGCTCGGTCTGCCTGGGTTCCTATATTCCGTGGGACGTGAAGATGCAGTCCGAGGTCATTCAGCGCGAGCTGGGCTGGCAGGGCGACCAGGTCGAGAACGTACCGCCGCAGTACCGCTACGAAAAAATCGAGTGTTACATGCAGGGCGTGCGCGACTACATCAAGTACATCAAACGCGGTTACTCAAGGCCCTCGCACCTGGTGGCTTTGGATGTACGCCACGGCCGCATGGCCAAAGAAGATGGCGACCACTTGGTTGAGGCTTATGAGGGGCGCCGCCCGCCCAGCCTGGATTTGTTCCTGGAGTTTGTCGGACTTACAGAAGCCGAGTTCATGGACATTGCGATGAGCCACCAGGTCTCGCCGTATGTGCACGACCCGCTGGCCACCCAGCCGGGCGAGCGCATGGCCGACCACGGCCAGTGGAGCCGCGATGGTGCCATGACGCGCGTCAATGCGGACGAAATCATGGCGCGCTGGCGTGCCCGCCAATCACCCGCTGTGGGCAAGTAAGGCGGCAAGCCAGGATGCCTAGGGTAGGAATCATCGACTACCAAGCGGGCAATATCCGCTCGATAGCCAATGCCTTTGAGCATTTGGGCGCACAGGTTCTGCAGGTGCGTGAACCCGCTGACATGGCAGGCGCTTCGCATTTGTTATTGCCGGGGGTGGGTGCTTTTGGCTATTGCGCCCAGCGCTTGCATGCCAGCGGCCTGCTGCCTGCCATCAGCGACTGGACGCTGACGCACAAGAAACCGATTTTGGGTATTTGTGTCGGCATGCAATTGCTCGCCGACAGCAGCAGTGAGATGGGCTTGCAGCAGGGGCTGGGCTGGATCGGTGGGCAGGTGCGGCAGATCCGCAGCGACCCGCCGCAGGTGCGCGTACCGCATGTGGGCTGGAACACGGCGACATTTGCGTTGCCCTTTGGCAGTTTTGCAGCGGGGGATGCGGCAGACTTTTATTTTGACCATTCTTATGCCTACTTGCAGCCGCGCTTGGGTCAGGCGCTTGCCCTGTGCCAGCACGGGGGGGACTTTTGTGCCGCATTGGTGCATGACAACCTGGTGGCGGCGCAGTTTCACCCCGAAAAAAGCCAGGCTGCTGGCATGCGTTTTTTGCAGGCTTTTTTGCAGATGGTGCCCAGTGGTTAAAAAAAGGCTGATCCCCAAGCTCTTGATCAGTCACCGAACGATTGGCAACCGGGTGCGGCCGGTGCTGGTCACGACACGCGGCTTTGGCCACATGGTCGAAGTGGGTGATCCGGTGTCGCAGGCGCGGATTTACGAAGCGCAAATGGCCGACGAACTGGTGGTGTTGAACATTGACAGTACGCCGATTGGCCAAGATGTCGCCATGCTCGATTTGATTGAGCACCTGGCCAGCGAGACGTTCATGCCGCTGGCTGTGGGCGGCGGTGTGCAGACGGTGGATGATTTTGCGCGCTTGCTCGAGCGTGGCGCCGACAAGGTGGTGGTCAATACCGCCGCGCTTGAATCGCCTGAATTAATCCGTAAGGCCGCGAGCCGGTTTGGCGCGCAGTGTGTGGTGGTGTCGGTGGATTTTCGCCTGCAAGCTGACGGCACCCATCAGGTGATGCGCGTGCGCGCCAGCCAGCCCACTGGGATCGGCGTGCTCGATTGGGCGAAGCGCGCCGTGGCCCTTGGCGCGGGGGAGCTCATCTTGACCGACGCCGACCGCGACGGCAGCGGCGATGGCCTCAACATTGCGGTGGGCCGTGCGGTGGCAGAGGCCGTGCCTGTGCCCGTCGTGCTGTCGGGCGGATGCGGCAGATCGGAGCATTTCGCCAGCGGCTTTTTGGAAGGTCTCGCCGAAGGTGTGGCGGCGGGCACTTTTTTTAGCCTGCGAGACCAAAACCCGATGCAAACCCGTGCCCACATACGCAATGCCGGTGTGGCCATCCGCGTGGAAACCTGATGCAGCTCGATCCCACGCCCCATTGGCGCAGCGAGCTGCTGGAGCTGTTTGTGCTGACGCCGGCGCACGTCGGTGAGGCCTACGTGGCCTGGCTCAATGATCCAGCGGTGAACCGCTATCTGGAGAGCAGATTTGCACGGCATACGCAGGCCAGTGTGCAGGTTTTTGTGGACAGCATGCTGGCCAGTGCGGATCACCTGTTTCTGGGGATACGCAGCCTTGCACTGGGCGGCAGGCATGTGGGCAATATCAAACTCGGGCCGATCGACCGGCGTCACGGCCTGGGTGAGGTGGGCATCATGCTGGGGGATACCCAGGCTTGGGGTTTGGGGATAGCCTCGGCGGCGATAGCGCAATTGGCGCTGATTGCCCGAGACCAATTGCAACTGCGCAAACTCAGTGCCGGTTGCTACGCCAGCAACCAAGGCAGTGCCCGGGCTTTTGTGAAAGCGGGTTTTGCCGTGGAAGCGCAGCGGCCGCAGCATTTTTTAATCGATGGCCAGCCCGAGGACTTGGTCCTGCTGGGCCGCCTGCTCTGACGCATGGCCGTGGCCGCACGCCTGGCTTTGGGTACGGTGCAATTCGGCCTGCCGTACGGCGTGGCCAATGCCACGGGCCAAATCGGTTTTTCTGAGGTGAAAAATATTCTGACGTCGGCCAGCAGTGCAGGTCTAAATATGTTGGACACCGCCATTGCTTATGGCTCGAGCGAAAGCGTGCTCGGTCAGGCCGGTGTAGAGGGCTGGCAGGTGGTGACCAAGCTGCCGGCATGCCCACCCGATTGCAGCGATGTGGCAGCCTGGGTACGCAATCAAGTGGCGGCGTCACGCGCGCGCCTGTGCTTTCAGGCGGAGCGTTTGTACGGCGTGTTGCTGCACCGGCCCGCTCAACTGCTGGAGCCCGAGGGCGCGGCGTTGTATGCGGCGCTGCAGGCCCTGAAGGGTGACGGGATCGCGCAGCGCGTTGGCGTGTCGGTTTACGCGCCTGCTGATCTGGATGCTCTGCAAGGACAGTTTGAACTGGATTTGGTGCAATTGCCGATGAACATTCTGGATGCGCGCTGGACGCGCAGCGGCTGGCTCGCCAAGCTGCATGCACAAGGCACCGAAATTCACACCCGCTCGGTTTTTTTGCAAGGCTTGCTGCTCATGCCGCCCGCGCAGCGGCCCGCGTATTTTTCACGCTGGCGCGCGCTGTGGTCGGTCTGGGATGCGTGGCTTCAAGACAGCCACCAAAGCGCGCTGCAGGCATGCCTGCGCCATGCGCTGCTGCAGCCCCTGGTAAGCCGGGTGGTGGTGGGGATCGACAGCCTTGCACAATTGCAGCAAATTCTGGCTGCTGCGCCTGGCGATGTGCCCGCCGTACCGCCAGAATTGGCGACCAATGATGCCGATTTGCTCAACCCCGCGTTATGGACACTGAATTGAAGACGCTTGCCATTGTTCAAGCCCGCATGGGCTCCAGCCGCCTGCCAGGCAAAGTGATGCGCCGCATGAACGGCGTGCCGATGATCGAGCTGCTGCTGAGCCGCTTGGCGCGCTCGCAACGCATCGACCGGATCGTGCTGGCGACCTCGGATGCGCCGAGCGATGCGCCCTTGGCCGAACATGCACGCGGCCTGGGTTATGAGGTCTTCATGGGCAGCGAGTCCGATGTGCTGGCGCGCTACCTGCATGCAGCTGAGCCCCACGCCCCCGAAGCGGTGGTGCGCATCACGGGCGATTGCCCCTTGATCGATCCGCAGTTGGTGGACCAAGTCATCGAAGCGTTTGAGGCACAGGGCGTTGATTATTTGAGCAATGTCGCTCCGCCCACCTATCCGGACGGGCTCGACGCCGAGGTTTTTACCTATGCGGCGTTGTGCCAGGCCGCACGCGAAGCCAAAACTCCCGCGCAGCGGGAGCATGTGACGCCGTATATTCGTGAATCGGCATACTTTCGCAAAGGCAACTTCGCCAACCCAACAGACTGCTCTGATGAGCGTTGGACGGTGGATGAAGCAGCCGATTTTGCGGTGGTGCAAGCGGTGTTCGGGTATTTCCATCCGCGTACCGATTTTGGCTGGCAGGAAGTGATGGCATTGCGCCACCAGGAGCCGCAGCTGTTTGCCGCCAATCGGCCACTCGGCCGAAACGAAGGAGCTGTTATGGGCACTGGTCAGAAACTGTGGAAGCGTGCCAAGCAAATCATTCCCGGCGGCAACATGCTGCTGTCCAAACGCGCCGAGATGTTCTTGCCCGAGCAGTGGCCAGCGTATTTCAGCAAATCCAGCGGATGCAAAGTCTGGGACCTCGATGGCAATGAATTCACGGACATGCTGCTCATGGGCGTAGGCACCAATTCACTTGGCTATGCGCATCCCGAAGTGGACGCGGCGGTGATGGACACCGTCACTGCTGGCAACATGACCACGCTCAATTGCCCCGAAGAAGTTTGGCTGGCAGAAAAATTGATTGACATGCATCCATGGGCCGACATGGCGCGCTTTGCCCGCTCGGGCGGCGAAGCCAATGCCATAGCGATTCGGATTGCCCGGGCTGCCGCAGGCAAAGACAAGGTGGCGGTGTGCGGCTACCACGGCTGGCACGACTGGTATTTGTCGGCGAATTTGGGCGATGAGCACAACCTGGCAGGGCATTTGCTGCCGGGGCTGGAGCCCAAGGGCGTGCCGCAAAACCTGCGTGGCACCGTATTCCCGTTCAACTACAACAATTTTGGCGAGTTGCTTGCGCTGGTCAATGCGCACGACATCGGCGTGATCAAGATGGAGGTGGTGCGCAGCCACGGACCTGAGGACCATTTTTTGCACAAGGTCAGGCAGCTCGCGACGGAGCGCGGCATCGTGCTGATTTTTGACGAATGCACTTCGGGCTTCCGCGAGACCTTTGGCGGAATCCACAAAAAATACGGTGTTGAGCCCGACATGGCCATGTTCGGCAAGGCGCTGGGCAATGGCTATGCCATCACCGCCACGATTGGCCGGCGCAGCGTGATGGAGGCGGCGCAGTCCACCTTCATCAGCAGCACTTTCTGGACCGAGCGCATTGGCCCCACGGCAGCGCTGAAAACCCTTGAAGTAATGGCGCGCGAGAAGTCCTGGGAACAGATCACGCACACCGGGCAGGGCATTGCCCGGCGCTGGCTTGAACTTGCCAATGTGCACGGCCTGTCCATCAGCCCAAATGGCTTGCCAGCCCTGTCGGGGTTTGCGTTCAACAGCCCGCAAGCCTTGGCGTACAAGACCTTGCTGACGCAGGAAATGCTCGCCAAAGGTTATCTGGCCGGCACCAGTGTTTATGTGTGTACCGCGCACACCGAAGCGGTGGTCGACGCGTATTTTGAAGCGCTGGCACCCGTGTTTGCGCTCATCCGCGAATGCGAGGACGGACGAGATGTGATGACGCTGCTGCGTGGCCCGGTGTGCCATGCGGGTTTCAAGCGCTTGAACTGACATGAAAAACGTTCTGGTCATTGCTGCCCACCCTGACGATGAAGTGCTAGGTTGCGGCGGCACGCTGGCGAAATTGGCCGATACCGGTGCTGTGATTCACGTGGCATTTCTAGCCGATGGTGTCAGTGCGCGCGGCAGCGACCGTGATTTGGATGCGCGGCGCAGCGCAGCGCACAAAGCCGGCAGCATCTTGGGTGTGGGCAGTGTGTCCTTTGGCGATTTCCCGGACAACCGCCTCGACACCGTGGCTTTGCTTGACCTGACGCAGGCCGTCGAGATGCTTGTCGTGCAGCACCATCCAGACACCGTGCTCACCCACCACATTGGCGACGTGAATATTGACCATCAGCAACTCCACCGCGCGGTACTCACCGCCTGCCGCCCGCAGAGTATCTGCCCGGTGCGCACGCTACTGTGTTTTGAAGTGCCGTCCAGCACCGAATGGCAACTGCCCGGCAGCGCCCCAGCGTTTGTGCCCAACTGGTTTTGCGACATATCGGCCACGCTTGATCGCAAGCTGGCTGCGCTTGATGCTTATGCGGCAGAGCTGCGCGCATGGCCCCACCCGCGCTCGCGCCAGGGCGTTGCGCACTTGGCGCACTGGCGCGGTGCCACTGTCGGCGTCGATGCGGCCGAGGCATTTATGCTGGGGCGACACCTGGAATGAGGGTGGCTGTTCGTGTGGACGCCTCGCACCGCATTGGCATCGGCCATGTGGTGCGCTGCTTGACCTTGGCCAAAGCGCTGCGCCAGCGCGGCGGTGAGGTGCAATTTATTTGCCGTGCGCATACTGGACATCAAGCCGCCCTGCTGCAGGCTGATGGGTTTGAAGTGGCCTTGCTGCCAGCGCCGCCGAAACCGCCCGATATAACAAGTGAAAATTATTCCGAGTGGCTGGGCGTGTCGGACCAGCAAGATGCCGATGAAACCCGGCAGGTCCTGGCCAAGCTTTTCGCAGAGCCGCTTGATTGGCTTGTGGTTGACCACTACGCACTGGACCAGGCATGGGAGCGCGCACTGCGGCCTTGCGCGCAGCGCATTTTTGTGATCGACGATTTACCGCAGCGCGTGCATGACAGTGACCTCTTGCTTGACCAGGGTGCATTTGCAGGCGATGCCGCAGCGCATGCCGTTCGCGCACCCTCTGCGAAATTGCTGCTCGGTCCGCGCTATGCCTTACTGCACCCGGCCTACGCTCAGCGCCGCAAGGTTGGGCGTGAGCCTACGCTGGCAGTAGCCAAGGTCTTGCTGTTTTTTGGCGGTACTGACCCAGCCAACCTCACGGGCGCGGCATTGCAAGCCTTGTCGGCACCAGGCTTGACTCATTTGAAGGTGGACGTAGTAGCCGGGCCGAACAACCCCCACCGCGAGCAGCTCGCTGCGCAAGTGGCCGCGCGGCCCGGCACGGCATTGCATTCACCCAGGCCCCATCTGGCTGACTTGATGGCCCAGGCCGACTTGGCGGTGGGCGGCGGCGGCATCACCACTTGGGAGCGTATGTGCCTGGGCTTGCCCGCGTTGGTGGTGAGTCTGGCCGAAAACCAGCGCCCCACCTGCGAGATGCTGGCATTGCAGCGCTGGGTGGCGTATGCCGGCCATTTTGACGACATCAGCCCGGCCTGCCTGGCGCAAGACCTGATGGCACTGGTGCATGACACCCAGCGCCTGAATGACTTGTCGCAAGCGGGATGGCTCGCCAGCGATGGCCTGGGCGCGGGCCGCGTGGCCGAGGCGCTGTGGCCCAGCACCCCTGCGGACTTGACGCTGCGCCGGGCGCGGGCGGAAGATGCCGCGCTGTATTTTTTCTGGGTCAATGACCCGGCCGTGCGTGCCAGCGCCTTTGAACCGGCAACGATTACCTGGCCTGTCCACCAGCGTTGGTTTGCCGCGCGTCTGGCCGATCCTGCGTCGCGCCTGTACGTGCTGACTGCGGCCGGTTTGCCTGTGGGGCAAATCCGCTTTGATGGTGTGCGCCAGGCGGGTTTGCCAGTGCGCGTGGATTATTCTCTTGACGCATTGGTGCGCGGGCGTAACTGGGCGGCGCACTTGGTTGCCGCTGGCCTGGTTTGCCTGCGCAGTGAGGGCCCGGTGTCACTGTGCGCCGAGGTCAAGGCCGGCAACACGGCTTCGCAGGCGGTTTTTCGCAAACTGGGTTTCACAGAGACCGCAGGCCCAGCGGGCAGCAGGGTATTTGCATTGGAGCAAACCGCATGACCAAAGTACTTTTTACCGGCGGCGGCGGAGCGGGCAACGAGGCCTTGTGGCGCTTGCTGGGCAGCCGTTATGAACTGCACTTTGGCGATGCCGACGAAGCGGCGATTGATCCCGCCATACCCGCTGGGCGCAGGCACGCGCTGCCCTGGGCCAGCACGCCTGATTTCGCGGCACATATGGCCCAGCTGTGCGCGAACCTGAGCATCGACCTGCTGGTGCCCGGCGTCGATGAAGAATTGCTGCCACTGGCCCGCGCCTTGAGTGCACTCGCATCTACACGCTTGTTGCTGCCGCAAGCCAGCTATGTACACACCATGACCGACAAGTGGCTGATGGTCCAGTCGCTCGTCAGCCAGAGTTTGCCTGTGCCCAGGAGCATGCTGCTTTCGGAAAATTTTCAAGGCCTGCAGTTTCCCTGCATCGCCAAACCCCGGCAAGGACGCGGCTCGCGCGATGTGCGGGTGCTGGCTACGGCGGCACAGGCCCAGGCACTGCGCGATGCGGCGGGTGCGACGGCCGAGCAGACTCTGCTGCAAGACCGTATCGCTGGCACCGAATACACCGTGCAAATGATGGCTGATGCCCAGGCACGCCTGCATGCTGTGGTGCCTGTCCGGGTGGGCATCAAACGCGGCATCACGCTGCGTGCCACGACAGAAAACCAGCCGCAGGTGATTGCCGCCTGCCGCGCAATCCACGCTGCGCTGCCGGCTGCTGGCTGCTACAACATCCAGCTGATGCTGACGGCGGATGGCCAGGTGTTCCCGTTTGAGATCAACCCCCGCGTGTCCACCACGCTGTGTTTGTGCGTCGCTGCGGGGCTGGACCCCTTGGCGATTTACCTGGCCGAGCAGCAGCCCGGTGTCCTCCTGCCATTTCGCAGTGGATTGCAATTGCGCAGGCACTGGTCTAATCATTTCATTGGCGAAACACTGCTATAGGAGTTTTATGACCGCACACGCTTTGCCTCAAACCCTGCAAATTGGCCCGCGTACTGTCGGCGACGGCCAGCCCTGCTATGTGATTGCTGAAATCGGCTCCAACCACAACCAGGACTATGACCTGGCCCGCCGCATGATTGACGCGGCTGCGAAAACCGGTGTCGATGCGGTGAAGTTCCAGACTTTTCGCGCAGCCGACCATTACTCCAAAAAAACTCCCGGCTTCAGTTACCTGGGCAACACCGACACCCACGGCCTGATTCAGTCACTGGAGCTGGACCGTACCTGGCAAGCCGGGCTCAAAGCACATGCCGAAGGCAACGGCGTGGCATTTTTCTCCTCGCCCTGTGATTCCGATGCCATCCAGGGCCTAGCCGCGTTGAACGCGCCAGCCTACAAGGTAGCGTCGTTCGACTTGACCGACGATGTTCTGATCCGTGAAATGGCCGCCGTCGGCAAGCCGCTGATCCTGTCCACGGGCATGGCGACCTGGGCCGACATTCAAAGTGCCCTGGACGCCGCGCGCGGCGCAGGCAATGCGCAACTGGTGCTGCTGCAATGCACCTCGCTATACCCTGCGCCCACGCACCTGAGCAACCTGCGCGCCATGGCGTCGATGCGCGCGGCCTTTGGCGTGCTCACGGGTTATTCGGACCACACGCGCGGCGACCATGTATCCTTGGCCGCCGTGGCGCTGGGGGCCTGCATGATCGAGCGGCATTTCACTCTCGACCGGAACCTGCCCGGCCCCGACCATTCTTTTGCGATCGAGCCCGGCGAGATGACGCTGATGATGCAGCGCATCCGCGAAGTCGAAGCGGCCCTGGGCGACGGCATCAAAAACGGCCCGCGTGCACAAGAGCAAGAGATGGCTGAAAAAGGCCGCCGCAGCCTGCATGCGCAGCGCCCGATTGCGGCGGGCGAAGTCATTACCGCCGACATGCTGGTGGCCAAGCGGCCCGGCCTGGGCATCTTGCCGGCGCACAAGCCGCAGGTACTGGGCCGCACGGCGCGCGTGGCGATTGAGGCCGACCAATGGATCACCTGGGACATGCTCTGACACAGCCTTCGGCGCCACTCCTCGTTACTGGCGCTGGCGGCTACCTGGGTGGACGCATCCTGGCGCAACTGCAGCAGCGCGGCCTGCCTGTGCTGGGTATAGGCCGCACGCCAGACCGTGCTGGCGCGTGCGGTCTGGTGTGCGATCTGCTGGACCCGCTGGCCGTCAGTCAACTGATGGCGCAGCATACGGCCAGCCCGGTGCTGCACTGCGCTGCCGTGGTGCCCAAAGAAGCTGGCGGTTATGCCGATGCGCAGGCTGCAGAGCAGTCTTTGCAAATGCTGCGCAATGTGCTGGCGGCGCAGCCCGCGCAAATTATTTTGACCTCTTCCATGACGGTCTATCCGGATGGCACTCGCTTGGCGTGCGAAGCCGATGCGCGCGCCGAGGCTGGGGGCTATGCCGCCGCCAAGTTGGCGGCCGAGCGCTTACTGCTGGCACGCCAAGGCCGCTGCGATGTCGTGTTGCGTTTGCCCGGCCTGTTTGGCGGGCCGCGCCGCAGCGGCCTGCTCTACAACGCTGCGCTGGCCTATGCGCGCGGCGAGCGGCCCGTGCTGGCACAGCCATTGCCGCAATGGGCAGCGCTGCATGTCGATGACGCTGCCGAGCTGTGCCTGCGCGCCGCGCTCAGTCCGCCCGCCGGGCCTTGCGTGCTCAATGCCGGCTACCCCGATGCCATGAGCATTCCTGATGCACTGCGGCAGCTGGCGGCCCTGCTGGGTCAGGAACCGGGCGAGTTGCCCGCCGCGCTGCCGTTTGCGTTTGACCTGACCGCGCTGCACGCTGCGCTGGGGCCCGTGGCTGGGGCTTGGGCAGATCGCTTGACTGAACTGGCGGCAAGTGCCCGAAAGCTGGCCCATGCTTGAGTCCTTGCAAAGGCTGCTGCAAGAACTTGGCGTGCTGATGCTTCAGTGGCGCAGCGCAGGCCAGACGCAGGGCCAATGGCAGGGCACACAGCTCAAAGCCTGGGCTGACCAACAGGCGCATGCGTTTTTGCTGCGCGGCTTGCAGGAAATGACTCCCGGTCTGCCCGTCATCAGTGAAGAGGGCGACACCTTGCAGATGGGCGAGCGGCCACAAACCTATTGGCTGGTCGACCCGATTGACGGCACCGCCAGTTTTTGCGGCGGTTTTGACGGTTTTGTTACCCAAGTGGCGCTGATGCAGGGTGCCCAGCCTGTCCTGGGTGTGGTGTACGCGCCTGCCCTGGGCCTGTGCTACAGCGCCCAGGCCAATGGCCCCGCGCTGTGCAATGGCCGTATGTTGACCTGTAATGCGGTCGGCAACGCCGCCCCGCGCCTGATCGATAACTACCCCGAGCCGCGCGGCCTGGCGCGCGATATCTACGGCCAGTTGCCCTGCGCCGGGTATGTGGAGAGCGGCAGCCTGGGCCTGAAAATTTGCCGCGTCGCCGACGGCAGCGCCGACTTGTTTGTCAAAGATGTCGTCGTGCGTGACTGGGACCTTGCACCCGCGCATGTGGTGCTGGCTCGGGCCGGCGGTGTGCTCACCGCATGGGACGGCAGCGCCCTGCCGTACGGCGGCAGCTTTGAGCGCCAGGGCCTGCTGGCCGCCACCGACGCGGCACTGGCCGCCCGGGTGGGGCAATGGCGACAGCGCCGCGACAATACACCGCATGAAATACTCCCCGCTACCTCGCAAAAAGGCTAAACCGTGGAGCCGGGCATGAGTGGATCACCGCTGTCTGAAAAGCGCGGCCTGCAGTTTGCGGTCGATCTGGTGCTGGTCATGCTGGCGTGGTGGCTGTCGTGGTGGCTGCGTTTCAACCTGGACATTCCGCAGGCGCTGGAGCCGCTGGTATGGCGTACCAGCGTACTGGCAGCGGCATGCTTTGCGCTGGGCCTGGGCCTGGGCCGGGTCTACCGGCAAGTCTGGCGTTTTATTGGCCTGCCCGAATTGCGCCAGTTGGTGCGCTGGGTGGTTTTCAGCGCCCTGCTGCTGAGTGCGGCCATTGTCATGCTGCGCTACTCTGCCGTGCCGCGCTCGGTGCTGCTGCTGCACCCCTTGATTTCGCTGATTTTCCTGGCCGCCGCCCGCGCCGCCTGGCGCACGCTGGCCGAGCGCGAAAGCCTGGGCCAGGCCATCGGGCGGCCGCTGCTGATTGTGGGCAGCTTGCAAGACGCCTCGGATGCGCTGCGCGCGCTCAAGGGGTCGCAGCAATGGCGGCCGGTGGGCATTGTTTCGCCGCTGGCGGCAGAGCTCGGCCGCTCGATCCAAAACGTGCCCGTGCTGGGCGATATCGACAGTTTGGGCACCGCCGCGCAGGCCAGTGGTGCCAGCACCGTGCTGGTGGCCAGCCCGGCAGGCTCGGCCGTGCGGCGTGCCGTGCTTTTGCAAACCAGTCACCAGGGCCTGACGCTGCTGACCATGCCGCGCCCCGACGAATGGCTGCAGTCCGAGTCGGTCGGCCCGCGCAAGATTGAGCTCGAAGACCTGCTGGGCCGCAACCCGGTGCAGCTCGACGTGGGCGGCCTGTCAGAGTTGCTGAGCGGCCAGACCGTGCTGGTTACCGGCGCGGGCGGCTCGATCGGCTCTGAGCTGTGCCGCCAGATTGCGCGCTTTGGCGTCAAGCGGCTGGTGTGTGTTGACGTGTCCGAATACGCCGCTTACGCGCTGGAACAAGAGCTGCGGGCGGCGCATCCGCAAATGCAGGGCCTGTACTACACCGCCAATGTGCGCGAGAGTGACCGGCTGCAAGCCATTTGCCGCCTGCACCAGCCGGCAGTGGTGTTCCACGCCGCCGCCTACAAGCACGTGCCGCTGATGGAAGAACTCAACGAGGTCGAGGCGCTGCGCACCAATGTGCTGGGCACACTGAATGTGGCGCGGGTCGCGGGGGCTTGCGGTGCCAAACGGGTGGTGCTGATTTCAACCGACAAGGCTGTCAACCCGACCAACGTGATGGGTGCCAGCAAGCGCCTGGCCGAGCGGGTCATGCAGGCGGTGGCGCAGGAATTCCCGGCCACGCAATACCTGTCGGTGCGCTTTGGCAATGTGCTGGGCTCGAGCGGCTCGGTCGTGCCGCTGTTCACCCAGCAAATTGCGCGCGGTGGTCCCATCACGGTGACGCACCCCGACATCGTGCGCTACTTCATGACTATTCCCGAGGCCGCCCAACTGGTGTTGCAGGCCGGTTTGATGGGTCAAAGCGGCCAGATTTTTGTGCTCGACATGGGCGAGGCCGTCAAGATCGTCGAGCTGGCGCGCATGCTGATTCGCCTGTCGGGCAAGACCGAGCAGGACATCCCGATCAGCTTCACCGGCCTGCGCCCGGGCGAGAAGCTCTACGAAGAATTGCTGGCAGACGACGAAACTTCAGAGACCACGCCGCACCCCAAATTGCGCATCGCCAAAGTCGCCGCCACATCGGCGCTGGAGGTGAACGCCGTAGTGCAGTGGATTGCGTTGGCCGGCCCCGCGCCAGGCCATGCCGCGCTGCGTGCATGGCTGCAAACGCAGGTGCCCGAGTACCGCTCAGGTAGGGCCCCGGCGGCACCCTTGGATTATCAAAATTCATAGCACTACCGGAAGTAAATACACTGGCTAGAAGCCATTTTTGCTATAAAAAGTGCTTGAAAAGTACTTTTTGACGCTTGTGGGCGGTGCCAAGCCGTCACGCCGGGAGCGCACCCACTGCATGCACTTTCGAAAACCCGTGGGCGGGCTGCTTGCCTTGGGCGTTTAATATCGTGCCATGCTCAGCCGACCCCGCATCCTGTTTGTCGAAGACGAGTCCGGCATTGCCGACACCCTGAACTATGTGCTGGCCTCCGATGGCTTTGAACCGGTAGCTTGCACCACGGCCGAACAGGCCTTGCAGGCATTTTCAGCCTCGCCGCCTGCACTGGTGCTGTTGGACATCGGCCTGCCCGATTTGAACGGTTTTGAGCTCTTCAAGCGCTTGCAGGCGCTGCCTGGTGGCGCGCAGGTGCCCATGCTTTTCCTGACCGCCCGCAGTGATGAGATTGACCGCGTGGTGGGCCTGGAGATGGGCGCACACGACTACATTGCCAAACCGTTTTCACCGCGCGAGCTGGTGGCGCGGGTGCGCGGCGTGTTGCGGCGCAGCGCCCCGGCCCACCCGCCGGTGGCGGCCGGTGGCAGCACGCTCTCCGCAGCGGAGGCAGAGCCAGCGCCGTTTGCACTGGACGAAGAACGCCGCCAAATCCGCTACTACGGCCGGGTACTGGAACTCTCGCGCTACGAGTACGGCCTCTTGCGCTTGCTGGTCTTGCGTCCCGGCCGGGTCTACACGCGCGACGAATTACTCGCCAAAGTCTGGGACGGCGACAGTGACAGCTTTGACCGCACGGTCGATGCGCATGTCAAAACCCTGCGCGCCAAGCTCAAGCTGATTGCGCCGCAGGTCGAAGCCATTCGCACCTCGCGCGGGAGCGGCTATGCCCTGGCCGAAGACATGCCTGTGCAGCCCCAGCACCATGCAAGCATTTAAAGTGCAGGCCGCACCCCCTCGGGGGGCAGCGCATTACGCGCAGCGACAAGCGTGGGGGCAATCCGCAGTGCCGCCGCGCCGGGCCGTCCCAAGCAAGGCCGCACCCCCTCGGGGGGCAGCGCATTAAGCGCAGCGACAAGCGTGGGGGCCACATAAGTAAAAGAAACCGCATCTTCATCGGCATCTTGCTGATCTACGCCGCAGGCACGGCATTTTTGCTCTACCGTGTGGTGGCCGACTTGGACCCGCGCTACCGAGAGTCGGCCGAAGAGTCGCTGGTAGAAACCTCGCAACTGCTGGCCAGTTGGGTCGAGCAAGAGGTGCAGGGCGGCGTGATTGACACCACGCGTTTGGCACCGGTGTTCCAGTCGGCCTATGCGCGGACTTTTGAGGCGCGCATTTTCAGCCTGTCCAAAACGCGCATCGAGTTGCGCGTGCGCGTCACCGACAGCGCAGGCCGGGTACTCTACGATTCGCTGGGTCAGCAATCCGGGGCCGATTTTTCGGACTGGCGTGATGTCAAGCTGGCACTGCGCGGCGAGTATGGTGCCCGCACCACGCCCGATGTGGCGGGCGACAACGGCACTGCCGTGATGTACGTGGCCGCGCCCGTACGGCATGGCAACGCCATCATCGGCGCGGTGAGTGTCGGCAAGCCGGTGCAAAGTTTTGGCCAGTTCGTGCAGTCGGCGCGGCAAAAAACCCTCTATGTCGGCCTGCTTTCGGTGGCGGCAATTTTGCTGCTGGCGGTGACGGTGTCGGTCTGGCTGGTGTTGCCCTCTGGCGTGCTGAGTGACTATTGGCGTTACGCCCGCACACAGCGCCGATTGAGCCTGCCGCGCCTGGGCCGGCGCGCACTGGCGGTGGCGAGCGCGGCGTACAACGAAATGCGCGACACCCTGGCCGGCCGCAACTACGTGGCCGACTATGTGCAAACCCTCACGCATGAGGTGAAAAGCCCGCTGTCGGCCATTCGCGGCGCGGCCGAGTTGCTGCAAGAGGCCAACATGCCAGCCGCCGAGCGCGCGCTTTTTCTGGCCAACATCACGCGCGAAACAGGCCGGATTCAGGAAATGGTCGACCGCATGATGGAGCTGACCGTGCTGGAGACGCGCCGCGCGCTGGATATCCTCGAACCCGTTGCGCTGCTGCCGTTGCTGCATGAATTGGCCCATGCTGCGCAGGCGTCGGCGGCCAGCAGGCGCATCGGCATTGAGGTCAGCGGCGTAGCTGCCAGCACCGAAGGCGACGCATTTTTGCTGCGCCGCGCCATCAGCAACCTGCTCGACAACGCGGTGGATTTTTCATCCGAAGGCGGCACGGTGACGCTGATGCTTTCGGTCAATGCGCGCCATGCCGTGCTGCGGGTGCAAGACCAGGGGCCAGGCATTCCAGACTATGCGCAGGACAAGGTGTTCGAGAAGTTCTACTCGCTGGCGCGGCCGCACACACGCAAGAAAAGCACCGGTCTGGGCCTGGCTTTTGTCAAGGAAATTGCGGGCTTGCACCACGGGCGGATCACGCTGGCCAATGCCGAGCAAGGCGGCACGGTAGCGACGCTGACCTTGCCGCTGCTGCCGTCATGACCGCTTACAGCGGTTGCACCGGCGCGGTGGACAGGCTGTACCAGTTGACTTTTCGGGTGACCAGCATGAGCGCTGCGAGCATGGCAAACAGCAGCAAGGCGCCCAGCAGCAGCGCATTGCTTTCTGACACCAGCAGCCCATACAGCGCCGCATACAGCACGCCCACATACCCGGCCAGCGACAGCCCGCGCGAGGCGCTTTGCAGCAACGCGCTGAAGTACACCGCCAGCAGCAGCGTGCTGGCCCCGGCCGCGGCGGCATAGGCCAGCCCAAAGTCGATTTTTTCTGACAAGGCCAGCAGCAACAAAAAGAAGAGGGCAATCGACATGCCCACCAAACCGTATTGCACTGGGTGCAACCGCAAGCTGCGGAAGATCTCGAACATGAAAACTGCCATCAGTGTCAGGCCCACAAAGAGCGCGCCGTATTTCACCGCCCGCTGCGTCATGGCATAGACCTTGAGCGGCTCGGTCAGCGTCACGTCAAAAGTGTCCAGTGGGGCAGCGGCTGCGCCCCCTCCATTGCCCCGGTGCGGCAAGGTCTGCACAAGCTGCGCGCGGGCCGAACTCACCAGCGAAGAGATGCGCCAGGTCGCGTCAAAACCCGCTGGGCTCACACTGCGCTGCGAGGCCAGAAAACGCCCGCCAAAACTCGGGTGCGGCCAAGGCGAAGTCAAGTGCGCGGTGGTGTCGTCGCCCAAGGGCGCGATGGCGAGTTTTTCATGGCCGACCAGGGCAATTTTCAAGTCGAAGTCGATCGGCTGGCCTTTCTCAAAAGTCTGCAACGCCGCGCCTGCCAAGGGGGCATGCACCCCGCGGCCCAGCCAGGAGCTGTCGCCCACCGCCGGTACGCGCTGGGCAAAGCGCAGCGCCTGGCCCGCTGCCGTGAGCTGCGGTGATGCCTCGATGCCGCGCACATCGCCCAGGCCCAGCGCCAGCACCGGGGCCCGCAGTTCAAGGCTTGAGTCTTTTTCCGCACGCGGCAGCTTGGCCGGATCAAACCCTGCCAGGCGGCCGCTGAGGCGGGCGTCCAGCCGGTAGAACAACACCTTGAAAAGCCCTCGGTAGCGCTCTTGCGGGGAGAGTTGGCCGTCAATATTCAGCTTTTCAGGAAAAACCAGGTGAACGCTCTCGCGGCTGCGGGCCACGCGGCCGATGGGCTGGCCCTTGTCACCGCGTTGCTGCTCGAACCAGTGCTCGGCATACGGAATCACCAGCACCGGCCCGACCAGGGTTTGCGACCCGGTATGGGTGCTGGCCAGTTCCTGGCTCGCGCTTTGCTGGCTCTGGCCGCGCTCTTGCACCAGCGATTCGATTTGCGACAGCGGAATGCACAGCAGCAGGAGCAGTGCGAGGAGTGTCAGGATTTTGGCAAGGGCGGAATTTTTCGGGATCAAGGACATGGCGACTCCTGCGGTGGATAAAAGCCGCATCGTGCCGGGCCAACGCGCACGCTGTATGAAGCGCGGCTTCATGCGGGCTTCATAAAAAAGCGGGCGGCTTCAAGCCCCCTTCGCCAGCCCGTCGCAAGCGCACTGGACAGTGGGGTTATTCAACGCAGGAGCCCGTTCATGAGCCATCCATTTCCCCTGTCCGCCTGGGCTGCAGCCCAGCGCAAATCGCTGGCAACGCCTGTCGCTGCGGGAGGGCCCAGCCCAAAACCGGGCGGCGTGCTGAGCCGCAGCCGGGGCACGAATTTGGTGTGGCTGTCCATGCTGGCCATGCTGGCGCGGCGCCAGCGGCGCGCCCGGCGCGGTGGTGGCTTGCGCTACACGGTTTGAGTGGCGGGCAATGGCGCGGGAAGGGATGGGCCTCCGAGCTGGAAATTGAGCAAGAAACACGGTATGGGTTTGCTTGCCCGGCACAAGCCCAAAACAGCCTGTTTTTGAGGTGTTGCCCGTTTTTTTGAATGAAATTGACCTCTAGCCAGCGTATTTTCTGCCGTATGCGCTATGTATTTTGATGTTCTGCGGGTGCAAACCAAAAAGCTGGTAGAGCGATGCCCATGGCTTTTAGCCAGGCACCGAAGTCTTGTTGGGTGATGAATTCTTCAAACAGCAGTTGCGCGTTGGGCGTGGCGGCTTTGCCGGTCACGTCTTGCAGGTGTTTGAGGGCACTGGCGCGGATAAAGATGGGCAAGTCGCCTGGCCTGGCGACATAGCCGACCAGGGGTTGGCCGCGCAGCTCAAAACTGCCCTGACGCTCCCATTTCGGGTCTACGCTTTGCAGCCGCAAGCCGTCGCGCAGCAAGCCTCTGGCCAGCGCCCTGGCGATCACATGCTCATGTTGCAGGGTCTCGCGGCCCCACTGGGCAGCGATGTCCCAGAAGCGGTAGCTTTCGACAAAGTGGGCAATGTTCATGGCAGAGCGCCTGCAATGCGGGTGCGTTCGAGCCCATCGCTGAACAGTTCCAGCCGCAATTCACCACCTTATAGCAGGCACGCAAGTTGCATCTGGCTTGGTGGCCCCGTCTACAACTTCTTGGAGTATCACTATGTCCCTTGACCGTCGCCGATTTGTTTCCCGGAGCCTGACCGCAGGGGTGGTCAGTGCAGGCTTGGCCGCGCCTATGCTGGCGCAGGCGCAAAGCGCCAGCTTCAATTGGAAAATGACCAGCGCCTACCCTAAAGGCTCGCCGTTTTACTTTGACGGCCCCGGCAGTGCCACCGATTTGGCCAAGCGCATCGACGTCATGTCGGGCGGGCGGCTGAAGATTCAGGTCTTTGGCGCAGGTGAGCTGGTGCCCGCTTTTGAGGGCTTTGACGCGGTGCGCGCCGGCACGGTGGAGATGAACCATGCCAACAGCTATTTCTGGACTGGCAAGACCTTTGCCGCCCAGTACTTCACAGCCGTACCCTTTGGCATGAACTTCCAGGGCATGAACGGCTGGTTCTACGACGGCGGCGGCATCGATTTGTGGAACGAGGTGTATGAACCCTTTGGCATGGTCGCCATGCCTTGCGGTAATACCGGCGTGCAAATGACCGGCTGGTTCAAGAAAGAAATCAAGACCGTGGCCGACCTGAAGGGCCTCAAAATGCGCATTCCCGGCCTGGCGGGCAAGGTCTACGCTAGCCTGGGCGTGGACGTGAAAGTGCTGCCCGGCGGCGAGATTTTCCCGGCACTCGAGCGCGGTGTGATCGATGCCGCTGAATTCGTTGGCCCCTTCCAGGACCGCCGCCTGGGCCTGCAAAAAGCCGCCAAGTACTACTACACCACGGGCTGGCACGAGCCGGCAATCGTCTCCGAGCTGCTGATTAACAAAGCCGCCTGGCAAAAGCTGCCCAAAGACTTGCAAGCCGTGGTGGAAAACGCCGCCGCCGCCTGCAATGTCATCAGCGAAGGCTGGTGCCAGAAAGCCAACTCGGAGGCGATGGAAGATTTGATCAACAACCAGAAAGTCATTGCCAAGCCGCTGCCAGATGCCGTGATCAAGGCGCTGCGTGCCGAAACCGACAAGGTGCTGGCCGAAGCCGTGGCCAAAGACGCCATGACCAAGAAAGTTCACGACTCGTACAAGGCCTTCCAGGCCAAATACAACCGCTGGTCAGCCTACAGCGAGACCGCTTACCACAACAAGGTTCAGGCGTGATGGAGGGCGGCCAGGCACAGCCTGGCAGCCCGGTTTCCGCGGTGGCCCGCCTGCTGGCCGCCGTGGAGGCTTTGATTGACGGCATGGGCCAGATCACCATCTGGATCGTGCTGGTCATGATTGGCCTGGTGGCCACCAATGTGCTGCTGCGATACAGCGCCAGCATTGGCTCGGTCTGGGCGCAGGAGCTTGAGTGGCATTTGCTGGCCGCGCTGATTCTGCTGGGTATGTGCTATGCCTTGCAGCGCGGCGACAACGTGCGGGTGGATTTGTTCTACGCCAACTACACGCCGCGCACAAAGTTTGTGGTGGACCTTATCTCCAGTTGCCTGACGCTCGTGGTAGCGCTGATTTTTGTCAAGCTGTCGCTGGCCTATGTGGCGCAGTCGTATTCCATCAGCGAGAGCTCGCCCGACCCTGGTGGCATACCGCTGCGTTTTATCGTGAAGTCGCTGATTCCGCTGGGCTACAGCCTGCTGGCGCTGCAAGCGTTGGCTGAATTGACGCGTGTGGTGCTCTCACGCCAGAAACAAATACAGGCCCCCCATGTTTGAGCCGCAAACCTATGCAATTTTCATGTTGGTGGCGTTTTTTGCGCTGCTGATGATAGGTGTGCCCGTAGCGATCACGCTGGCCACAGTAGGCCTGATTTTCGGCTACCTCGGCTTTGGTGAAACCCTGTTCAACCTGCTGCCAGCGCGTTTTTACGGCATTGTGGCGGGCTACCAATGGATGGCAATTCCGCTTTTTGTCTTTATGGGCGTGATGCTGGAAAAATCCCGCCTGGCTGACGATTTGCTTGACGTGATGGGCCATATTGCCGGCGGCGTGCGCGGCGGCATGGGCGTTGGCATTATCTTGTTTGGTGTGCTCATGGGGGCCACCACTGGCATTGTCGGAGCCACTGTCATTACCCTGGGCTTGCTCACCCTGCCGACCCTGATCCGCCGGGGTTACAACAAAAGCATTGCCTGCGGAGCGATTTGCGCATCGGGAACGCTGGGGCAAATTATTCCGCCCAGCCTGATTTTGATTTTGTTGTCGGACATCATGCAACTGTCGGTCGGCACGCTGTTTGCGGCCGCGGTGATGCCAGGGTTGTTGCTGTCAGCGGTGTACATCATCTATATCTTGGTCCATGCTTGGATTCAACCAGATTTGATGCCGCCCATTCCACTGGCTGAGCGCCAACTGGTCTCGCGCCGGGAGCTGTGGGTGCGTTTCTGGAAAGTGCTGGTGCCGCCTGTCATGCTGGTGGTTTCGGTGCTCGGCTCCATTGTGGGCGGCATTGCCGCGCCCACCGAGGCGGCTTCCATGGGCGCAGTGGGTGCCGTGCTGATTACTGTTATATCAGGCCGCTTTACTTGGAAAACGCTCAAAGCCGTAGCCTTGGACACCAGCAAAATTACCGCCATGATGATGTTCATCCTGATGACCGCGCAGGTTTTCGCACTGTCGTTCCGTGGCCTGCAAGGGGAAGACTTGATCAGCCACATGTTTGAGGTGCTGCCCGGCGGGGTCAACTCCGACATCTGGTTCATGATGTTCCTGATTTTCATTCTCGGCTTTTTCATTGAGTGGATTGAGATCAGCTATATCGCCGTGCCGCTGTTTTTGCCCATCTTGCTGGCACAGGGTGTTGACCCGGTTTGGCTGGCCATGCTGATTACAGTCAATTTGCAATCGTCATTTTTGACGCCGCCGTTTGGTTGGGCGCTGTTCTATCTCAAAGGCGTGGCCCCGCCCGGGGTGACTATCAAGGACATCTACAAAGGTGTGCTGCCCTTCATCATTTTGCAGGGCATTACGCTGGTGCTGGTGTTCTCTTACCCGCAAATATCGCTGTGGCTGCCCAAGGCAATTGGTTGGTAGCCTGGTGTACCGCGCGTCCTGGTTCTACCAAGAGGGATGGGGTAGACGGCTCCTAGCCGGCAATGCCCGTGCGTTCGAGCAAGTCACTCACCAACTCGAGCCGCACCAGCGGGTTGTCGAGTTCCATCATGCGCTGCTTGAGCGCCACGGGCATGGGCAGCAGTTCGCACCAGCGGTTGGCGACCCAGCCGCAATCTTCCAGTTGCCAGGGACCGACGAGCGGCATTTGCTCGGGTGAGACGTCGCGCTCTTGCAAGTTTTGAATCAACTTGCCGAGGGCGATGGCGGTGGGTTTGAGGTCGTCAGGGATGGTGACCGCCATGTCGCTCTGCAAGCGCTCGACATCGGCAATCCACAGGCCATGTTTGAGCTGGTTGCTGGCGGTGATGCGAAAGCGCTGGGCCCCTAGGCATCGGATGGTTATCAAACCCGGCTGGGTGGCCTCAAACTCGGTGATGGTGGCGAGTGTGCCGATGAGCGAGAAGCTTTCTTTCTTGCCTGGTTTTTGCACTTCGCTGCCAGCGCTAAGGCAGACCACGCCAAACGGTGCGCCGGCCAGGTGACATTTGCGCACCATGTCCAGGTAGCGCACCTCAAAAATGCGCAGTGGCAGCAAGCCGCCGGGAAACAGGACCGCACCCAGCGGGAACAGCGGCAGACTGGAGAGGGTCAGGGGTTTTGGCATGGTGGACTATCATCGTAAGGGTTTTTCAAGACCCCCCCTTCATGCTGTACCAAATCACGTCGTTGCTGCTCGAAATTGCCGCCAGTTTATTGGCCAGCGTGTGTCTTTTGCGCCTCTACATGCAGCACCAGAAGTTGCCGTTTGGCAACCCGGTGGGGCAGTTTGTGTTTGCGCTGTCCAACTGGCTGGTGTTGCCGCTGCGGCGCGTGCTGCCTGCGCTGGGCCGCTGGGACACGGCCAGTGGCGTGGCGGCCTATGCGGTGGTGTGGCTGAAGCTGCTGCTGCTCAGCTTGCTCGTCAGCGGGCTGGACATCCCGTTGCTGGGTTTGACGCTGGGTGCGTTTTTTGGACTGCTGCGGGTAGCGATTTCCGCGTTGACCGGCCTGCTTATCGTCTACGCCATTGCTTCATGGTTGCAAAGCGGCGCGCCCCTGCTGGCACTGCTGGGCCGCTTGTGCGAGCCGCTGCTGCGGCCGGTGCGGCGGCTGGTGCCGCTGGTCGGCGGAATTGATTTGTCGCCACTGCTGCTGCTGGTGGCATTGCAAGTGGTCAGTATTGTGTTGACGCAATTGCAGGCTCTGGCGATGGGGCCGCTTTAAGCGCAGTCAATCCGGCTGGCCCTACACCACTGCATCCGCCGGTTGGCGCAGCAACATGGCCAAAGTGCTGGCGATGGTTTTGCGCAGTTCGCGCCGGTCGCTGATGAAGTCCACCGCGCCTTTTTGCAGCAAAAACTCCGAGCGCTGAAAGCCTTCGGGCAGCGTGACGCGCACGGTGGACTCAATCACCCGTGGCCCGGCAAAGCCGATCAAGGCTTTGGGCTCGGCAATCACCACATCGCCCACAAACGCAAAGCTGGCAGAAACGCCGCCCATGGTCGGGTCGGTCAGCACGCTGATGTAGGGCAGGCCTTTCTTGGCCAAGTGCGTAAGCGCGGCATTGGTTTTGGCCATTTGCATCAGGCTGAGCAAACCCTCTTGCATGCGCGCGCCACCAGAAGCGGCGAAGCAGATAAAGGGCACTTTTTGTTCAATGGCGGTTTCCACACCGCGCACAAAACGCTCGCCCACCACGCTGCCCATGCTGCCGCCCATGAAGTCAAATTCAAAGCATGCCACCACCACACTGATGCTCATCACTGCACCGCCCATGACCACGAGCGCGTCGGTCTCGCCAGTGTTCTCCAAGGCTTCTTGCAGACGCTCGGGGTATTTGCGGCTGTCCTTGAATTTGAGGCCATCGACCGGCAGCACCTCCTGGCCAATTTCGTAGCGACCCTCGGCATCCAGAAACGCATTGAGCCGAGCGCGCGCGCCAATGCGGTGGTGATGGCCGCAGGGCGGGCAAACGTTCTGGTTTTGTTCCAGATCGGTCTTGTAGAGCACGGCCTCGCAGCTGGGGCATTTGACCCACAGGCCTTCGGGCACAGTACGGCGGCCCTCGGGATCGGTTTGCTGGATTTTTGGGGGGAGCAGTTTTTCAAGCCAGGACATCAAAGTCTCCTGTGGTGTGCGTCAATTTGAGTCTAGCGCAAGGCGGATGCCGCGCAGAAAATCTGCCGCTGTGTTTGCTACGGCATCGCGCTCTTGGTGTTCAATGAGCTGAATGATTTTGCTGCCAATGACCACCGCATCGGCGACCTGGCTCAAGGTTTTGGCGGTCTGCGCATCACGTATGCCAAAGCCCACACCGACGGGTATGTGCACATGCTGGCGGATGCGCGGCAGCATCGCTGCCACAGCACCCACATCAAGCGCGCCCGAGCCTGTAACGCCTTTGAGCGACACGTAATACACATAGCCGCTGGCAAGCTGGCCCACTTGCGCCATCCGTGCGTCTGTGCTGGTGGGGGCGAGCAGGAAGATCAAATCCATGCTGCGCGCTTTGAGCTGGGCGGCGAATTCGGTGCATTCTTCTGGGGGGTAATCGACCACCAGCAGGCCATCGACGCCAGCCTCGGCGGCATCTTGTATGAAGCGCTTGGAGCCATGCTTGATGTCGTAGCGTTCTAGCGGGTTGGCATATCCCATCAGAACGACTGGCGTGCTGTGGGTCTGGCGGAATTCGCGCACCATAGCCAAAACTTGCGCGACGCCAATGCCGAAAGCGAGTGCCTGCTCACCGGCTTTTTGAATCACTGGCCCATCGGCGCTCGGGTCACTGAATGGCATGCCGAGTTCAATCACGTCGGCTCCGGCATCGGCCAAGCCGCGCATCAGCGCAGGCGTGCAATCCGCGTAGGGGTATCCGGCCATGATGTAGGGGATCAGGGCGGTGCGCTGCTGTACTTTCAGCGCAGCAAAAGCGTCTGAGATCCGGCTCATAGCGCTTTGGCGTGCAGCGTGATGGGCATTGACGTAGCACCGCCTTTGACAGCTTGCCCTTGACAAGATGGGCGGCAGAAAAAGTCTGCCCCGCTGAGGTCTGCCACGGTGCCAATGTCTTTGTCGCCGCGGCCCGAGAGGTTGACCAAGATGGACTGCTGCGGCGTCATGGTTTTGGCCAGCTTCATGGCGTAAGCCAGTGCGTGGCTGGATTCCAGGGCAGGGATGATGCCCTCGGTGCGGCACAGATAGTGGAAGGCGGCGAGTGCCTCGCGGTCCGTGACGCCCACATATTCGGCGCGGCCAATGTCTTTGAGCCAGGCGTGTTCAGGGCCGACGCCGGGGTAGTCGAGCCCGGCGCTGATGCTGTGGGTTTCGGTGACTTGGCCATCATCGTTTTGCAGCACATAGGTACGGTTGCCGTGCAGCACGCCGGGCAGGCCGCGCTGTAGCGAGGCGGAATGTTTGCCGCTGTCCAAGCCTTCCCCTGCGGCTTCGACACCAATCAAGCGGGTGTTCGCATAGCCAATGTAGGGGTAAAAAATGCCCATGGCATTGCTGCCACCGCCGACGCAGGCAATCACGGCGTCGGGCTGTTGGGCCGCGATCTGCTGCGCCGCCAGCATGTCCGGCATTTGCGCTATGCACTCCGTGCCAATCACGCTTTGAAAATCCCGCACCATCATGGGATAAGGGTGCGGGCCGGCCACCGTGCCAATGATGTAGAAGGTGTTGTCGACATTGGCTACCCAGTCGCGCAAAGCTTCATTCAGCGCGTCTTTCAGCGTGCGGCTGCCGGAGTTGACGGGCACCACCGTAGCGCCCAGCAATTTCATACGGTAGACGTTGGGGCTTTGGCGCTTGACGTCTTCGCTGCCCATGTAGACCACGCATTCAAGGCCGTAGCGCGCGCAAATCGTGGCAGTGGCCACGCCGTGCTGGCCGGCGCCGGTTTCGGCAATCACGCGCGGTTTGCCCATGCGCTTGGCCAGCATGGCTTGGCCGATGGTGTTGTTGATCTTGTGCGCGCCGGTGTGGTTGAGGTCTTCGCGCTTCAAGTAAATCTGCGCGCCGCCTTGTTCGCGGCTCATCCGGTCGGCATGATAAATAGGCGAGGGACGGCCAACGAAGTGTTTCAACTCGCGCTGGAACTCGGCCAAAAACGCGGGCTCGTGCTGGTATTTGGCGTAGGCGGCTTTGAGTTCTTCGATGGCATGGGTCAGCGTTTCGCTGACAAAGCTGCCGCCATACGGGCCAAAGTGGCCGGCGGCATCAGGTTGCTGGTAGGGCGTCATGGGGTATCTTTGCAAAGTGTGCGTCGGCGGCGCGTACAGCGGCGACGAACTGGTGAATCTTGGCGGCATCCTTGATGCCTTTGTTGCCAGGGCCTTCTACTTCGACCCCGGAGCTCACGTCAACGGCCAGCGATTTGCAGCGTTGCCGCAGCAGGGCTATGCCGCACGCCACGTTTGCAGGCGAGAGTCCACCAGACAAGACGAGGTGAGCGTTGACGTTTGTTGGAAGCTGTGACCAATTGAATGTTTTCCCGCCACCGCCATAACCCTCGACGTACGTGTCGAGCAGGATGGCTTGGGCGCTGGGGTAATCAGCTGCAAATTTTAGCAAGTCGAAGGGGTGAGATTCGTCCAGCGGAATGCGTGCGGCGCGGATGAACGCCCTGGTGCCGCTGCCAGAGGCTGAAAAACAGTGCTGGGGCGTTTCTTCACCATGAAATTGAAGGGTGGCCGATGTAATACTTGCACTAATTGCTATGATTTCAGGAATAGCCTCGTTGACAAACAAGAGCACAGGCGTGACGAAAGCGGGCAAACGCCGCGCCAGCGTGGCCGCGCGTTCGGGCGTAACGTAGCGGGGACTGGCAGGGTAGAGCACAAAGCCCACGGCATCGGCTCCAGCGTGGACCGCAGCGTCCACGTCTTGCTCTCGGGTGAGGCCGCAAATTTTGATCCGTGTGCGCAGGTTCATAGCAGCCAATCATACGCAGGGGTTTGCGTAGGCAAGCCCCAATGGTTTTCATACCGGGGGCCTAGAAAGTACAAGCCGTCGGGCGAGAAGGTCGGCGCGGCGGCGAGTCGGCTGCGGGCAGCCAGTACGTGGCCCATCCACTCCGGACTCTGGTGGCCCTGGCCAATGGCCAATAGGCAACCCATGATGTTGCGGATCATGTGGTGCAAAAACGCGGTGGCTTCAAACTCAAACCGCCAATAGCGGCTGCTGCCTTGGCCGCGCTGGTCAATCGCAATGTGGAGCATCGTTTTCACGGGCGTGTGCGCTTGGCAACTGGAGGCCCGGAAGCTGCTGAAGTCGTGCTCGCCGAGCAGCATATGCGCTGCGCTTTGCATGGCGGTTTGATCAAGCGGGCGGTAGACCCAGCCAACCCGGCCTGCCTCGACGCTGGGGCGTACCGCCGACTGCAGCAAAGCGTAGCGGTAGCGCCGCGACAAGGCGCTGTTGCGGGCATGAAACGTCGTGGGCACGGGGCAGGCCCATTGCACGGCGATGTCGGTCGGCAAAAAGGTGTTGAGGCCGCGTACCCAGGAAGCGGCGCTGCGCTCGAGTGGGGTGTTGAAATGCACCACTTGCATCAACGCGTGGACGCCTGCGTCGGTGCGACCGGCGCACAGGACCGATACCTTGTCACCGCAGAACTGGCTGAGGGCGGCTTCAAGCCGGTCTTGCACTGTCAGGCCCGACAGCTGGCTTTGCCAGCCTTGGTAGGCACCGCCGTGGTAAGTCAGGCCCAAGGCCCAGCGCCGGATTGTTGGCTCAGCACTCATGGCAACCGCAGAGCAAAGCCGCGTGCGTGCGGTCGACAAACACCAAGGGTGCGATGCAACTCAGCTGATTTGCGCGAGCAGTCGTTTGGCTTTTTCTTTCAAAGCTCCGGACGCTTCCGCGACGACCTCTTCGGCCAAAGTTCGGGCACCGTCAGGGTCACCGATAGCACTGAATTCTTCGGCCAGCGCCAGCTTGGTGGCCAATGGGTCGTTTTCATCTATTGGGTTAGAAGCCGTGCTGCCTTGTGCGGCGGCACCGTCTGGCTCTGAGCCCAAATCAAGTGACAACGACTCAAGATCAAACTCCATCATGCCGAAGTCATTATTTGCAGGTGCCGGGGCAACGGCAGCCTTTGCAGGCGCTGGGGGAGGAGGCTCTGGCGTGAAGGTCAGGCTGTTTTCAGACATGGCAATGTCGGGCACCGACAGTTGCACTGGGGCAGCAGCGACCACCGGTGATTTCAGCGCCACAGTGGCATTGCCAAAATCAATGTCCATGCTGGGCTGCTGCGCCTTCATGGACATGGTGGGTTCCAGCACGGCTGTGGCCAAATGGATGGGGGTGGTCGCTTGATGATTGACCGCCGGGACAGGTGCGGGTTCATCGTCACCCAAAGAGAAGTCAAGGTCTAAATCCAAATCGACATTGGCGGCAGGCGGTGCGTACGCAGGCTCGATCGGCTGCGGTGTGGTGCTGGCGGAGAAATTTTGTGTCGCAGCAGGCTCGGGTGGAGCAAAGTCTGAAGCTGCGCCATCCACAGGACCGCCATCGGATTGGTACATCGGGTTGGCAGGATCCAACTCAATGCCCAAGGCGGAAATTTGCACCCACTCCTGCCCACGGCCACGGGTCAGCTTGTAAGCTTCACCAGCGTATTGACCAAAAGCTTTCAAGTCACCGCGTTTTGCATAAATTTGCAAGAGCTTGCCGTGAATGGCGACCCGTGAAGGGTTGGTTCTGAGCGCTTCTTTGAGGATTTCCTCAGCTTGTAGATCGCGCCCATACGCCAAATAGACGTCAGCTTCGGCCACCGGGTCTACATCGCCCGCAGCATCCAACTGACTGGGTGAATACACCATGGACGAGCCGGTCGCGCTGGATTCGTTGGTATCGACACGCTGACCGCCACTGGCACCAAAGAAGGAGTCGGGTTGCAGGCGGCTCTCAAGGAATGAACTGTCCACCGGGCTGTCGTTTTTCTTCTTACGCGAGCGGTAAAACAAAAATCCAGCTAGCCCTATCGGGATAAGCAGCCCGAGCAGTGCCAAGGGCTCTCTGAGCAAATCGTCAAGCAAACTGGTTTCAGGCGGCGGTGGTGGGGGCACTGGCACTTTGGCAGGCTTGGCCACAGCAGGCGCAGGCGCTGAAACGGCGGACGATGCGCTGGGGATTGCAGCAGCAGCTAAGGTACTTGTTGCCGAAGCGGTAGTAACTGCCGAAGCTGCTGCAACCGCAGAAGCCGCCGATGCAGCGCTGGATGCGCTGGCTTGAACAGGTACGGCTGCCGAGGCCGTGGTGCTAAGGGTTGCTGATTTGACCGGTGTGCTCGGAACTGCGGCAGTGGCCAGCGTTGCTGCTGTGCTGACTGCCGCCGCCGCTTTGCTGGCTACTGATGCGGCAGGGGCAGCTACCACAGGCGGTGCGGCAACCACAGCAATGCCGACACTAGCTTTAGCTGCGGCAGGTGTTGCCGAAGAAGTTGCTGTAAGAGTGGCAGCCTTGCTGGCTGCAGCACTAATGGTGGAGAGGTCCTTGATATTTTTTGACAACTCGGTGGCTCGGCTTGCCGCTTCTTTGGCTTGCCGCGCTTTGGCGAGCTGTTCTTCGTTCGACTGGCTTTGCGCTGTGCCTTTGGACAGGGTCAACTTGTCAGGCGAAACAGGAGGAGGTTTTTTCTCCTGGACTTGCGCAGTCACCAAGCCGCTGGATTTACGGTCCGCTGCGGCCACTTGGGCAGCGGGCGCTCCCTCAGCGAGCTTGCGACGGAATTCATTGAAATCTTTGCTTTGCGCAAGGATGCTTTGCCGGGCTTCAGAAACTGGCACAGAAGCAACCGTCTCGGTACCGGGAATGTCTAGAACCGCGCCCGCGCGCAAGCGGTTCACATTGCCCGCAACAAAGGCATCGGGGTTGCTTCGCAGCAGCGCGATCAACATTTGGTCTAGTGACAAACTGGCGGGTTTGACCGCCAAAGCTATTTTGGCTGCAGTGTCGCCACTCGCAACTGTCACTTGCTTGCCATCGTTGCTGGATTGCGGTTTTGGCAGTGCAGTGAAGGGCTTGCGCGGGGCTTCAGGTTTTGCCGCAGGTGCAGCAATAGCTGGGCTGGCCACGGGTGGCGGTGTGGGGCGGACCACTGGAGGTGCTGGTGGTGGTGCAGGTCGTGCAGTGGCTTGCGGCGAAATTTGCGGCGCACTCGGTGCGCTTGGTGTCTGTGCACGCAATGTGGGCGGATCAAAGAGAAGGGTGTAGTCGCGCACAATCCGGCCCGACGACCAGTTGGCCTCCAGAATCAAATCCACAAAGGGGTCGTTGATGACGCGTTCGCTGGAAATCCGCAGATAAGGCCTGCCATCACCGCGCTTTTGCAGCGTGACCCGCAAGCTGCTCACCACGACGTTGTAGTCAAGCCCTGCGGCTTTGAAAGCCTCGGGTGTCGCGGGGCCAGCGCGGAGACTGGATGCCTCCTCGGCTGTGATTTCGGGGATCTCAATTTCTGCCTGAAGCGGCTCACCCAGTGCCGACAACACGGTGACCTTGCCCAAAGCAAGCGCATGGGCAGCAGTGCCCATGGTGCACAGCACAAATGAGACTGCGCTGGCAACAGCCAGCTTTCTTAGGGGATGTGACTTACGCATCAATTTTGTGAGCCTCCGAAGCTCGACAGGCAAGGTTTTACAGACCATTTTCGACTTGCTGCCACAACACGATATTAGAAAAAACAACCTTAACATCAATGTTTTAGCATGACAAGCTAAGGAAGCTTTTTAACTTGCTGGCAAACCCAGCAGTGCTTTTTAGTGTGCTGGTTTGTTGTCAATTGGCAACGAGAAAATCATGGCGCAATGTGACAAAAGCGTCAGAATTCAAATTCTGCTTGCAACAGTATCCGTAGCATACGCCGCAGTGGTTCTGCCGCTCCCCACAAGAGCTGGTCACCAATGGTAAATGCGCCTAGGTATTCTGGGCCCATCGCCATTTTGCGAATTCTGCCGACGGGAATATTGGGTGTGCCAGTGACATAAACAGGTGTCAGGTATTGCAAGCTCGCCTCCCGGGTGTTGGGTACCACCTTGACCCACTGGTTGTCTGCAGCAATCAAAGCTTCAATATCAGCTAGGGGTACATTTTTTTTGAGCTTAAAGGTAAGCGCCTGGCTGTGGCAACGCATAGCCCCGATGCGCACGCATAAACCGTCTACAGGCACAGCAGGCTTGGCGTAGCGTGGTCCTTGAGCCAAGATTTTGTTGGTTTCTGCGCCGGCTTTCCATTCTTCCCGGGAGATACCGCCGCCCAAGTCTTTGTCTATCCAAGGAATAAGTGAGCCAGCTAACGGAACGCCGAAATGGGCAGTTTCATCAGCATTCAGTGACTGCTGTTTGGCCAACACCTTACGGTCAATTTCCAGAATTGCTGATTTCGGATCATTCAACAGGCCGCGCACCTCGCTATTCAAGCTGCCGAACTGCGTCAGCAATTCACGCATGTGCTGCGCGCCGCCTCCTGAGGCGGCTTGGTAGGTCATGCTGGTCATCCATTCCACCAAGTCTGCTTTAAAAAGCGCGCCCACACCCATCAACATGCAACTGACAGTGCAGTTGCCGCCAATCCAATTGTTGCTGCCACTCTGCAAGGCGCTCTGGATCACAGGCAAATTCACAGGGTCAAGAATGATGACGGCGTCGTCCTGCATCCGCAGGGTGGACGCGGCGTCGATCCAGTGCCCCTTCCACCCCGCAGCGCGCAGCTTAGGGAAGACTTCTGAGGTGTAGTCGCCGCCTTGGCAAGTAATGATGATGTCGCATCGCCTGAGTGCTTCGATATCGAAGGCATCTAGCAGCGCAGCTTCATTTCTGGCCTGAGCCGGAGCAGGGCCTCCCGCATTGGAGGTAGAAAAGAACACGGGTTCGATAAGGTCGAAATCGCGCTCCACTGTCATGCGTTCCAACAGGACAGATCCAACCATGCCGCGCCAGCCGACGAGTCCTGTGAGATTGCCAACTTTCATCATTCACGCCCTTTCAATGTGTTCCTGTTTTCCGGTTCGTGCAACCGGAAGGGCGCGACGAACGGGAGCTTTGCTAGCTTGAGGCAATCGCGGTTGTGGTGAGTGCATCAACTACAGCATCACCCATTTGGCGAGTGCTTACTTTGGTTTTGCCCTCGGTGTAAATATCTGCTGTGCGCAAACCCGACGCGAGCACACCTTTGACCGCCGACTCGATACGGTCGGCAGCGCAGGGCTGGTGGAGTGAATAGCGCAGCATCATGGCAACGGATAATATTGTAGCCAGCGGATTGGCGATGTCTTTGCCCGCAATGTCGGGCGCACTGCCATGGCTGGGCTCATACAGGCCTTGCTGCTTGGCATTCAGACTGGCA
This sequence comes from Burkholderiaceae bacterium, assembly GCA_046155225.1. GTDB lineage: Bacteria > Pseudomonadota > Gammaproteobacteria > Burkholderiales > Burkholderiaceae_C > JAKFVA01. The sequence goes on along the minus strand of JBJXED010000055.1, from coordinate 6,105 downwards.
GAAGGAAGCATACCTATCGAACCAGTAAGCATGGCTGCTTCGTCGCTCAAGATGTCGCCAAACATATTGCCGGTGACGACTACATCAAATTTTTTTGGCGCTTTGATCAGCTGCATTGCCGCGTTGTCAACATACATGTGGTCGAGAACGACATCCGGATACAACTGGCCAACTTCGCTGACCACGTCTCTCCAGAACTGGAAGGTCTCCAGCACATTGGCCTTATCTACACTGGTCACTCGTTTGCTGCGCTTTTGGGCGGTTTGGAAGGCCACATGCGCAATGCGTTCGATTTCTGGCCTTGAGTAGCGCATGGTGTCGAAGGCCTCATCGCTGCCCGGGAAGTGACCATCAACAGCAATTCGGCGGCCGCGCGGCTGACCGAAGTAAATGTCGCCGGTGAGTTCGCGAATGATGAGGATGTCCAGACCTGCAATTAAATCTGGCTTGAGGCTGGATGCATCGACCAACTCCTCATAGCAGATGGCCGGACGAAAATTGGCAAATAAACCCAGGCTTCTGCGCAGACCCAAGATGGCTTGTTCTGGACGCAGCGGTCGATCAAGCTTGTCGTATTTCCAATCACCCACCGCGCCGAAAAGAACTGCGTCGGCATCTTGTGCCAGCTTAAGTGTGGCGTCTGGCAGTGGATGGCCGTGGGCTTCATAGGCTGCACCACCAACCAAAGCGTATTCGAGCTCAACGTGTAAGTCTAGGACTTGGAGTGCCTTCACGGCCTCAGCCACGATTTCTGTGCCAATGCCGTCGCCCGGCAGAACTGCAATCTTCAAGGCGATTATTCCTTTGTGTTGTTGTAGTGCGCCAGCCGCTCGACCAAGGCGTGTTCACAGGTTTTGAACAGTAAATAAAAAGCCACTGCCAGATACGCGGTGAACACCAGTTGCAGCAATTGCACCAGACCGCCGTCGAGCAAAGCCATCAAACCGTTTTCAAAAATGAAATTGGCGTTGGCCGCAAACAGTTGCACCAAATTTAAGGAAACCACACCGAAGGCCACAAAACCAATCCCCATCAGAAAAAAAGTTGCCAACCACTGCTTTACCAGCCATTTGAAAAACGGGCTTTGGTAATACATGCTCATGCGTTGGCATTCAAGGTGTGCGCCAGCCAAGGTTTTTGCGCCAGGCGAAGTGCTTCAAAAGCTTTGATTTTTTCGCTGTGACGAAGGGTCAAAGCAATATCGTCAAAGCCATTGACCAAGCAATATTTGCGAAAGGGCTGCACTTCAAATGGAAGTTTCTCACCCTGCGGCAAAATGACTACTTGCTGCGGCAAATCGATGCTAAGTTGGTAGCCAGGGAAAGCCAGCACTGCATGGAATAAGGTGCTAATTTGTGAATCTGGCAGCACGATGGGCAGCAACCCATTTTTGAAGCTGTTGGTGAAAAAAATATCGGCAAAACTGGGCGCAATGATTGCGCGAAAGCCGTACTGATCGAGCGCCCATGGCGCATGCTCGCGTGAAGAGCCGCAGCCAAAGTTCTTGCGCGCGAGCAGAACGGATGCGTTCAGGAAACGTGGCTGGTTCAACACGAAGTCGGGGTTCAGCTTACGGCTGCTAGCGTCTTGACCTGGAAAGCCGGGGTCCAGGTAGCGCCATTCATCAAACAAGTTTTGACCAAATCCGGTTTTACGGATGGATTTCAGGAACTGCTTCGGAATGATGGCGTCGGTATCGACGTTCTCGCGGTCGAGTGGGGCTACTAATCCCGTGTGCAGAGTAAAGGCTCTCATAGGCTCACTTCCTTTTCGCTGCATCTTCAATCACGCTGCCTGCTTTTTGCACATCTTGCCCAACGCCTTTGACAGTATTGCAGCCGCTCACCAACAGCGCCAACACCAAGACAGACCATGAAATAAATGCAGACATGAGGTGCTCCTTATGCAAATTTGCGAACATCAACAAAATGACCATGTACAGCCGCTGCGGCTGCCATTGCAGGGCTGACCAAGTGCGTACGGCCACCTGCGCCCTGGCGGCCTTCAAAATTGCGGTTGCTGGTGGAGGCGCAGCGTTCGCCTGGCTCCAGCCGGTCGGCGTTCATGGCCAAGCACATGGAGCAACCAGGTTCACGCCATTCAAAACCGGCAGCTTTGAAAATCAGGTCCAGCCCTTCGCGTTCGGCTTGTGCTTTGACCAAACCCGAACCCGGTACGACCAGCGCCAGTTGGATGTTCTCCGCGACTTTTTTCCCCAGTTTTTTCACCACTGAAGCGGCTTCGCGTATGTCTTCAATACGGCTGTTGGTACAGGAGCCAATGAAGATTTTGTCAAGAAATATATCACCAAGCGCTTTGCCGGGAGCCAGGTCCATGTAGGCGAGCGCGCGCTCAATCGCAGTGCGCTTGTTGACGTCTTTTTCTTTATCAGGATCAGGTATATGACCGTCGATGCCCAGCACCATTTCGGGTGAGGTGCCCCAGGTGACTTGCGGGATGATTTGAGGCGCATCCAGTTCGACTAGAGCATCGAACTGTGCATCGCTATCAGAGTGCAGGGTACGCCAGAAGGCGGCTGCAAGTTCAAATTCAATGCCGCTAGGCGACAGAGGGCGCCCCTTCACATAGGCAATGGTTTTCTCGTCTACTGCCACCAATCCAGCCCGCGCGCCTGCCTCAATTGCCATGTTGCAGACCGTCATGCGGCCTTCCATGCTGAGGGCGCGTATGGCGGAGCCGCCAAATTCAATCGTGTAGCCGGTGCCTCCTGCGGTGCCGATGCGGCCAATGATGGCTAGTACAACGTCTTTGGCGGTAACGCCGCGTGTCAAGCTGCCTTCCACCTTGACCAGCATATTTTTGGCTTTTTTGGCTTGCAGCGTTTGTGTCGCCATTACGTGCTCTACCTCACTGGTGCCAATGCCGTGCGCCAATGCACCAAATGCGCCGTGGGTGGAGGTGTGCGAATCACCGCAAACTACTGTCATGCCCGGCAATGTAGCGCCTTGCTCCGGGCCGATTACATGCACGATGCCTTGGCGTTTGGACAGAAACGGAAAAAAAGCCGCCGAACCGTACTGCGCCATGTTAGCGTCCAAGGTAGTAACTTGCTCACGGCTGGTGGCGTCGGTGATGCCATCGTAGCCGCGCTCCCAACCGGTGGTGGGGGTGTTATGGTCGGCTGTCGCGACAACCGAACTCGCGCGCCAGAGTGGGCGACCCGCTTGGCGCAGCCCCTCAAAGGCCTGCGGACTGGTGACTTCATGCACCAAATGGCGGTCGATATAGAGCAGGGAAGTACCGTCGTCCTCTGTGTGGACCACGTGTTCGTCCCAAATTTTGTCGTATAGGGTGCGTGCCATAAAGCGGTTCTGATCAATATATTTTAAGGGGCCGCCAGAAAAAAGCCCCGGAAGGCCGGGGCTGTGCAAGGCCGAATTAACTGCAACGTTTAACGGTTTGTCAGGGGTCGCACGTCGCGTTTTACCGAGCCGCTGAACAATTGACGTGGGCGACCGATTTTGTACTCGGGGTCACCAATCATTTCATTGAGTTGCGCGATCCAACCTACAGTGCGGGCGAGCGCGAAGATGGCAGTGAAAAGCGGCACCGGAATGCCGATGGCTCGCTGTACGATGCCAGAGTAAAAGTCGACGTTGGGGTAGAGTTTGCGCGAGACAAAATAATCGTCTTCGAGCGCAATTTTTTCAAGTGCCATCGCCAGTTTGAACAAGGGGTCGTTTTGCAGGCCCAGAGCATCCAAGACTTCGCGACAGGTTTCCTGCATGAGTTTCGCGCGCGGGTCGTAGTTTTTATACACGCGATGGCCAAAACCCATCAAGCGCACGCCGGAGTTCTTGTCTTTGACTTTCTCCATGAACTCGCCAACCTTACTGACGCCGCCCATTTTCTGTATGTCTTCCAGCATGTTCAGACAAGCTTCGTTGGCTCCGCCGTGGGCCGGGCCCCAGAGGCAGGCCACACCAGCGGCTATGGCTGCAAACGGATTCGTACCGGAACTGCCGCATAGGCGCACGGTTGAGGTAGAGGCATTTTGCTCATGGTCGGCATGCAGGGTGAAGATGCGGTCCATGGCGCGTTCAATTACCGGGTTGACGTTGTATTTTTCGCAGGGAGTGGCAAACATCATGTGCAAGAAGTTACCGGCGTAGCTCAAGTGGTTTTGCGGGTACATGTAGGGCTGGCCTACGGTGTACTTATAGGCCATGGCAACAAGGGTTGGCATTTTGGCGATCAGGCGGATGGCCGCAATTTCGCGGTGCTCGGGGTTGGTGATGTCGGTGCTGTCATGGTAGAAGGCCGACAGCGCACCGACCAGTCCGGTCATGATGGCCATCGGATGTGCGTCACGCCGGAAGCCGCGTAAGAAGAACTGCATTTGCTCGTTGACCATCGTGTGGTTGGTCACGCGGTGAGTGAAGTCTTTCTTCTGTTCGGCATTGGGGAGCTCGCCGTAGAGCAGCAGGTGGCAAGTTTCCAAAAAATCGCAGTTGGTGGCCAATTGCTCGATAGGGTAACCGCGGTAGAGCAGTTCGCCCTTGTCGCCGTCGATGTAGGTAATGGCTGACTGGGTAGCAGCTGTAGACAGAAACCCGGGGTCATAGGTGAACATGCCCGTCTGCGCATAAAGCTTGCGAATGTCAATCACATCCGGCCCGACACTGCCGTGATAAACCGGTAAATCGACGCTAGGGCTGCCGTTACTAAAAGACAGGGTGGCTTTGTTGTCCGCAAGCTTCATTTTTTTTTCCTAAAGGTGGGTCAGCGTTAATGATGCTGCACGGGTTGACGCAACAAGTTCAATACCAATGCTACGGCAATATCATCCATGCCCGCATCCAGCTGCTTGCGCCCCAGCAGCAAATCCAGCAAATCATTGTCAGCCAGTTCCATCAATGTGTTCATTCCGGTCACATGTTGCTGAGTCAAACAACTGCCGTAGTTTTTGAAGAATCGCGCAATCAGCAAGTCATTTTCAAGCATGCCGCGTCGGCAGCGCCAGCGCAACTTACTCGATGTGGCAGCGTCTACATATTCAGAGCACGGCATGCATTGATCCCAAGAAAATAAACATCTAGACAGCGCGGCGTACCATCAATTCCTTGATTTTCCCAATCGCCCTCGTGGGATTCAGATTCTTGGGACAAACATCAACGCAATTCATGATGGTATGGCATCGAAACAGGCGGTACGGATCTTCCAGATTGTCAAGCCGCTCTGCAGTCGCTTCATCGCGGCTGTCGGCAATGAAGCGGTAAGCTTGCAACAGGCCAGCGGGGCCAACAAATTTGTCGGGGTTCCACCAAAAGCTAGGACAACTGGTGGAGCAACTGGCGCACAAAATGCACTCATAGAGGCCATTGAGTTCGTCGCGTTCCTCAGGGCTTTGCAGGCGCTCTTTGTCGGGCGGGATGTTGTCGTTAACCAAATACGGTTTGATCGATTCGTACTGCTTGAAAAATTGCGTCATGTCCACAATCAAATCGCGCACCACCGGCAGGCCGGGCAGCGGCTTGAGCACGATGGTGCCGGGCAAGGTGCGCATATTGGTCAGGCAGGCCAAGCCGTTCTTGCCGTTGATGTTCATCGCATCCGAGCCGCACACACCTTCGCGGCAAGAGCGGCGAAACGACAAAGTAGGGTCTTGCGCCTTGAGCTTCATCAAGGCATCCAGCAACATACGCTCGTGGCCATCAAGCTCAACTTCGATGGTTTGCATGTACGGCTTGGCATCGCTGTCGGGGTTGTAGCGGTAAATCTGGAAAGTGCGTTTTGTCATGTCATGACCCTAGCTAAAAATTGGTGCGTGATTTGCCGAAATTAAAACGTGCGAACCTTGAGCGGCACCGACTCTGCCGTCAATGGCTTCATCTGCACAGGCTTGTACGACATGCGGTTGCCATCAGCGTGCCACAAGCTGTGTTTGTGCCACTCGACATCGTTGCGGCCGTTGGGATGCTCGGCGCTATCGGCATAGTCGTCCACGCTATGCGCGCCGCGGCTTTCATGCCGGGCGGCCGCGCTGACCATGGTGGCCTGCGCCGACTCGATCAGATTTTCAACTTCCAGCGCTTCAATGCGGGCGGTATTGAAAATCTTGGATTTGTCTTGCAGGCCAATGGC
>JBJXED010000054.1:0-2652 GCA_046155225.1 Burkholderiaceae bacterium | reverse complement strand
ACGCGCAAAGTGCCTTGGGCCTGCGTGCCGTGGTGGCCAAATACATCGGCCTTGATTTTTTGCGTGTCGCTGACCGCAAACGAGGCGCCTGCCGAGGTCAGCACGCCCTCGTCGCCCACCTGCCCGCCAGCTTCCGAGTAAAACGGTGTGGTATCCAACACTACCACGCCATTTTGGCCTTCATTCAAGGCTTGCACGTTGGTTCCGTCAGCGTAAAGCGCTACAACTTTTGAATCTTGATTAAGCTGGTCGTAGCCCACAAACACATTGCCTGCACCGGCGTATTCCAGCGCCTTGTCCATCTTGAATTTGCCCGCCGCGCGGGCCTGGGTTTTTTGCCGGAGCATGGCCGCGTCAAAACCGGCTGCGTCGACTTCTACACCGCGCTCGCGACAGACATCTTGGGTTAAATCTAGCGGGAAGCCGTGTGTATCGTGGAGCTTAAACACAATTTCGCCTCGCAATGGCGCACTCGACGCATCAACTTCAACGGCATCAATAGTAAATTTCAGCGAGCCTTTTACGTAATATTTATTGTCGGCGGTGAGCCACGGTTCCAAATCGGCGTGATGCAACGTTGTGTCCACTGGAAAATCCGTGAAAACAACTTTAAGCAACTGACCATTTTGGGTCTCAACATTTGCGGAAAAGACATGCCTTTCCGTTCCCCGGGAATGTGCGAGGCCACTCTTCATCGCCCAGCCTTCAGTGCGGGCCATTTCCCAATATGCGCGATCTGGCGCCGCCAGCTCAGCCTCCAATGTCGCCATGCCAGCCTCAAGCGTCTCAAAAAAGCGCTCCTCCTCCACCCGCATTACATCGGTAATGCGCTGCGCATCGCTCTTGAGCCGCGGATACGCCGCGCCCATGAGCGCTACCAAATCGGCCACCAGCTTGTGGAAGAACGGCGTTTTTTTACCCAGCTTGTAGCCATGCCGGATGGCGCGGCGGATGATGCGGCGCTGCACGTAGCCGCGGCCTTCGTTGCCGGGGTTCACACCGTCGCTGACCAAAAACGCGGTGGCGCGAATGTGGTCGGCGATCACGCGTAGGCTCTTGTTATCCAGATCAGCGCAACCAGTCTCGCGCGCCGCCGCCTTGATTAGCGCGGCAAAAATATCAATCTCGTAATTGCTGTGCACGTGCTGCAAGATCGCGGCCAGCCGCTCCAGCCCCATGCCGGTGTCCACGCAGGGCGCGGGCAGCTTGTGGAGGCTGCCGTCCGCCTGCATGTCGAACTGCATGAACACGTGGTTCCAGATTTCAATGAAGCGGTCGCCGTCTTCACCGGGGCTGCCGGGCGGGCCGCCGGGGATGTGCGGGCCGTGGTCGTAAAAGATCTCGCTGCACGGGCCGCAGGGGCCGGTGTCGGCCATCATCCAGAAGTTGTCTGAGGCGTATTTTTTGCCTTTGTTGTCGCCAATGCGGATCACGCGCTCTGGCGGCAGGCCAATCTCTTTGGTCCAGATGTCATAGGCCTCGTCGTCGTCGATATAGACGGTGGCGGTGAGCCTGTCAGCCGGCAATTTATAAACTTCGGTCAGCAGCTCCCAGCCCCATTTGAGCGAGTCGCGCTTGAAATAGTCGCCAAAGCTCCAGTTGCCCAGCATTTCAAAAAACGTGTGATGCCGCGCGGTGTAGCCCACGTTTTCCAAATCGTTGTGTTTGCCGCCGGCACGCAGGCAAGCTTGCACGCTGGCAGCGCGCACATAGCTGCGTTTGTCAGTGCCCAAAAACACGTCTTTGAACTGCACCATGCCCGAGTTGGTGAACATCAGCGTTGGGTCGTTGCCGGGCACCAGCGGGCTGCTGGGTACCACGGTGTGGCCCTTGCTGGCAAAGAAATCTAAAAAGGTTTGCCGGATGTCGGCGACGGAGAAATGGGGTTGAGTCATGGCAAGCAAGGTCTGGCTATGGGAGTCTGTAGGGTAAGGCAAAGGGAAATGGGGCGGCTCAAGGCGGCGGTGTCAACAGGTCAAATTTGACATTGGGAAAGCGTTTGAAGTCTTTGTCGAAAGTACCCAGCGTGGCGTTGTGTTCTATCGCCAGGGCCGCCAAGTGGGCATCGTTGGTCAGCGTGCCCGCTGTACCTGCCGAGAGCAGCAGCCTGGCAAAAATATCGGCATGCCGTTCCGTAGGCTGCAAGATGCGGGCTCGCGGATGCGACAGCCAAGTGTCCATCAACTCCAGCGCCTGGCCTGCAGCCAAGGGGTTTTGCAAAATGCCGCGCTGGGTCGATATGCGCACAAAGCCCACCAGTGCCAGCCAGGCAAAGCCAATGCCGCCGTCAGCGTCAAAAGCGCCCTCCAGCCAAGCCGTGGCCCGCAATCTTGATGGGCTGAACGCGTTGACCGAGTTCACCAGCACGTTGGTATCAGGCAGCTTCATTACCGCGGCTGCGCTTGTTATCTACTTGCTGCTGTGCCTCTTGCTCTAGACGCGCCGTGAGCGCTATGAAATCCTGGTTTTCAAGCTCGGCGGCCAAGTGGTTCATATTGGTCTCTGGCACCAGTAGCGGCCCCATATTGAAAGTGCGCTGCACGAATTTGGGAATGTCTTGCGCCTGCGGCATGGCATGCAAAGGCACGATTTTGGCCACCGGCTTGTTGTGCCGGGTAATGATGACCTCTTCCCCCGCCTCGGCCCGCGCCA
>JBJXED010000053.1:0-2888 GCA_046155225.1 Burkholderiaceae bacterium | reverse complement strand
ACGCGGTGGAAGACCCGGCGCTGGCCTTTGCCAACATCAGCGGCGCGCTGCACGCCTTTGCGCAAGCCGCCGGGATTGCCGTGGCGGCGACGGTGCCGATATCGGCACTCAAAGGCTTCAATGTTGTTGACACCAAACCCGGCTGGTGCTCTTACAACGGGCAGAGTCTGCTACAGATATTGGAGCTATTACCCACCACACCCGCAGAGACGGAAGCAAACTTTGCCTTCCCTGTGCAATGGGTTGAGAAATTTTCCTCCTCGTCCGACACGTCCCAAGGCCGCCGCGTCTTCTGGGGCCGCGTGGCGGGCGGCACAGCGCAACCCGGCCAGCACATCACCGTCATGCCCAGCTTGAAGACCGCCGTCGTTGCGCAAGTGCTCAGCCATGCCCGCGCGCCGCAAAACGTCGCTGCGGGCCACAGCGCCGGTGTGGTGCTGGACCGCGAAATTGATGTATCTCGCGGCGACTGGCTGTTGGCTGCTGAGAGCGGCTCGCTCAGCGCTCGCGAGATCAACGCCACCATCGCCTGGATGGACGACGAGCCGCTGGTGGCGGGCCGGGTCTACTGGGCACTGCACGGCCACCGCTGGGTTAAGGCCAAAGTGGCTCGGATTGTGCACAAACTGGACATCAACACCCTGGCCGAGCAGGACGCGACGCAACTCGACGCCAACGCGATTGGCCACATCGTGCTGGCGCTGCAAGAGCCGCTGCCAGTGCGGCCTTTTGAGCAGTCGCGCAGCCTGGGCGCGCTGGTGCTGGTCGACACCGCCTCGCACAAGACAGCAGGCGCGGTGCTGGTACGCAGTGCAGCGCCCGCCCCTGCCGCCTGAAACGGGTATTCACAAGTCCCTAAAATCTCGGGTTTCCCCCTGAAAACACTTCATCCACACACGCCATGACACACATCGTTTCTGAATCCTGCATCCGCTGCAAATACACCGACTGTGTTGACGTGTGCCCGGTGGATTGCTTCCGCGAAGGCCCCAACATGCTGGTGATCGACCCGGACGAATGCATCGATTGCGCGGTCTGCATCCCCGAGTGCCCGGTCAACGCCATCTATGCCGAAGAAGACGTGCCCGCCGACCAGCAAAAATTCATAGCATTGAACGTTGAGCTGGCAAGGGCTGCAGGCTGGAAGAGCATCACCAAGCGCAAACCCGCTTTGCCTGACGCCGATGACTGGAAAGACAAAACCGGCAAGCTGGCCGAACTGATCCGTTAAAAAGCACTGAAAACATGGAACCGAAACCCAATCAAGAAGTAATCAAAACCGCTGCAGCCCAGGATATACCTGCGGGTGGCGCTATCGAAACCGATGCAGTCATTGTCGGCGCCGGCCCGGTTGGACTGTTCCAGGTGTTTGAGCTCGGCCTGCTGGAAATCAAGGCCCATGTGATCGACAGCCTGGCCTACCCCGGCGGCCAATGCGTCGAGCTGTATCCCGACAAACCCATCTACGACATCCCCGCCGTGCCGGTGTGCACTGGCCAGGAGCTCACCAATAGCCTGCTCAAACAAATTGAGCCATTTGGCGCGACGTTTCATTTGGGTCAAGAAGTCACCACGGTGCAAAAGCAGGATGACGGGCGCTTTTATGTCGAGACCTCCAAAGGCACGCGCTTCCTGACCAAAACTATCTTTATCGCCGCTGGTGTGGGCGCGTTCCAACCGCGCACTTTGAAGGTTGATGGGCTGGAGCAGTTTGATGGCTCACAACTCCACTACCGGGTTAAAAATCCGGCTGATTTTGCCGGCAAGAATTTGGTTATTGTTGGCGGCGGCGACTCGGCGCTCGACTGGGCGCTGAACTTCTGTGCCGGCAATGCCGATGGCGGCGCGCACAAAGCCGAGAGCGTCATCTTGATTCACCGCCGCGACGGCTTTAAAGCCGCACCAGCCAGCGTGGCCAAAATGCACGCGCTGTGCGATGCGCATGAAATGCAATTCATCATCGGCCAGGTCACGGGCTACGAGGAAAAAGGCGGCAAGCTCACCGGAGCCAAAGTCACGGGTGCCGACGGCGTGACCCGCATCGTGCCGCTGGATGTGCTGTTGGTGTTCTTTGGCCTGTCGCCAAAACTAGGCCCGATCGCCGAGTGGGGCCTGGAGATCGAGCGCAAGCAAGTCAAGGTAGATACCGAAAAATTCTCCACCAACACGCCCGGTATTTTTGCCGTGGGTGATATCAACACCTATCCTGGCAAAAAGAAGCTGATTCTCTCGGGCTTTCACGAGTGCGCGCTGGCAGCGTTTGGCGCAGCGCCGTTTATTTTTCCGGACAAAAAAATCCACTTGCAATACACCACCACCTCGCCCAAACTGCACAAGGTGCTGGGCGTGGAGTCGCCAGTTTTCGACTGACAAGCGCCGCCAATGGATAAGCTGACGTTCTACACCAACCCACAATCGCGCGGCCGTATCGCCCACTGGATGCTGGAAGAAGTAGGTTTGCCGTATGAGACGGTCTGGCTGGACTACGGCCCGCCCATGAAGAGCGCGGAATATTTGGCCATCAATCCGATGGGCAAGGTGCCGGCGCTTATGCATGGCAGTGTTGTAGTCACAGAAACTGCGGCCATTTGCGCCTACCTGGCAGACCGCTTTGCTGAGCCAAATTTGGCTCCCGCGCTCACCGATGCCGCGCGCGCCAGCTACTTGCGATGGCTTTTCTTTACTGCCGGCCCGCTGGAGATGGCCTTGACTGCCAAATCATTCCACTGGCTAGTGCCAGAAGGTCGCAGCGGCTCGGTGAGTTTTGGCAGCTATGACGCTGCGCTTAATGCGCTAGAGAACGCCCTGAAGCCCGGCCCCTATATTTGTGGCGAACAATTCACCGCTGCCGATGTGGTGGTGGGCTCTCAACTCGGCTGGGGCATGAT
>JBJXED010000052.1:0-3612 GCA_046155225.1 Burkholderiaceae bacterium | reverse complement strand
CAAGCCCGAGTAATCAGGCTTTTTCACATAAGCCCGCAGCGCAGCCTCAACCGCCGCTTTCTTGGTGGTGACCTTGGCCAGCACCATCGCCTGCGCCACCAGCGCGTCGTCTAAAACAATATTGGTTCGTGTGTTCATTGCAATACACCTTTGATGTGTATTGAGATTATGCCAGTGGCTCAGTCTCTGCGGGTCTGCACAAAACGGGCTGGCCCTGCCAGTCATAACTGCCCTAAAACCATCTTGGTTGCCATTTGCACACAGTGCGAATGGCAACTAAGGAGCAAACATAGCTTGCAGCGTTTGTAATGTGAGCGTCAAGGTGGCGGGCCGTAATGCGCCCATGCGCTTAATTAGCCGCACTTTGTCGAGTGTGCGTATCTGATCCAGCACGATCAAACCCGACTTGCCCTGAAAAGTTAAACCAACCCGAAAACCCGCCGGCCGCGAGCCCGTGGTCATCGGCGCGACGATGACAGTGCGCAAGTGGTCGTTCATTTCGTTGGGCGACACCACTACGCAGGGCCGGGTTTTTTGAATCTCGCTGCCCAGGGTGGGATCAAGCTGCGCCAGCCAGATTTCGCCGGTTTTCATGGCTAAGCCCATTACCAAACCAACTGTGCGTCGCCCTCATTGGCCACCTCGGGCCAGGCCAGCGCATCACCGCCTTGGCTGGCAATGCGCTGCGCATCTGCCGCCCAGCCTTCACGCGGGTTGCGCCGGGCCGGGCGAATTTCAATCACGCCATCTTTAACTTGCAGATCCGCCGTGCTCTCTAGACCGACCTGCGCAAGGATAGGTTTGGGGATTAACACGCCTTGAGAATTGCCCATTTTGCGGATTGCGACTTGCATGCTGCACCTTTAAATGTGTTAGCACAATGGTAGCACGCGACGCTTAAATTGCGGTGAGCAACCAGGGTCAACGTTGAGGGCCAGCGGCATTGCGAAATCCTGGTTCTGACAATGACTAATTTAGGCCAAGAGGAGTTGTTCGCCCTCATCAGTCTGAACACTATCGCAACGGGCGGCTGCCGCAGTGGTTAGACCGTGCAACCGAAATTCACTCACAACAAAAACGCCCCTTTTTCTTCGCAAGAAATTGGAATCTGACCCCAAATACCCCGCCAAATACCCCGATGGCTTCTTATGGCGTGTCGGCTTGAACGCCTGATTGGACCTGTATCCATCGACTATCAGCAAGCACTACTGAGGTCTCGATCTGCCTGTCAGGAATTGACCAATAAGTCCGGAGGAGCTTGTTTTTGTCTTCTTCTGGTACGACTGTGAAGCCGTTACCTCGATAGAAATCGATGGCCCATGAAGCATCCGCCCAGGTACCAATCAGAATTGGCTTTTCAGTAAGCTTCTGCACGTGACGCAGGAGGCTTACTCCTACGCCCTTCCTCTGCTCTTGTGGCGCAACGTACGCATGGCGTACAAGTGCGACAGCACCCTTATCTTGAATGCCCATGACACCTAAAAGGCTCGCTTCTTCTGCCACCCAGAAAACGATGCCATTACGAATTTCGTCGAGCAGTTCACGCTCTGGCATATAAGGTTCATGCCACCTGTCATCCGGAATCACGCCGCGATAGGCTTGCGCAGCAGCGTTGATTACGCACAACATCTCTGCGAAATCTTGTTCTACATGTTCTCTGATCAGCATTACTAAGCTCCAAGGACCAACGTTTGAAATGAGGGGTCAGGCGCTTGTTTCAAATTGCTCTCTCATCGACGATCTTGAGCAGGTGAGAGGCCAGTATGAGCATGTCGCGGGCCTCTTCTACAGAAATCTCAACTCTTCGGTGGGATGAAGGATTCTTGTAGCTTCCCAAGGCGCCTGTCATCAGATTCATCAACGCCACCCGCTCGCCCTTTTCTGCGGCTTTGTCAGTGAGCGCACCGTCCTCCGGGTGAAAGGCACGGCCCGCAAGTTGTACCCCAATCATCTCGTGACCCAGTTTCGCGGCATTGCGAATTGCCACTTCCAATGACTTGAATGCTTCAAAAACTGCGGTCTCGAAGCGAGATTGCAGAAAGAGCGGCCTAGCGTTCACTAGCAACTCAGGGTGCAGGAACTCTTCAGGAAGTTGCTGATTGCTTATGACACGATGCAACGCTTCGCGGCTACCAATCTCACCGGCTCGCTTTGTTGACAGGAACCACCCGATGTCTTGGTCCGGGTGCTGGCAAATCAGACCATTTGATTCGAGCCAGGCCCATGCGGTAGAACAGGCTATGCCAACCTTCGTGTTCGGATTCTGATTGACGTCGCTATAGCCCCGTGAGACCTGCATGCAAAAGTTTCTTCGATTCCAAACGCCGCGCTCCATTTCGCCGGCCGACATGAGCGACTCCAACACGTAGCCGGCCAGTTCTGCCGTATGCATGTCGATGACGGTGGCAGCGTCGGGTATGAGTTGGTAAAGCTGTTTCATATTGCTCGAAGCGCCAAACGCAATTTACACCGCAAACATCTTCGGGATAAGACTGCAATATGAGTCGCCATTTTTGGCACACATACACGCATTCCCTCATCAAACCGATCACATAAAAATAGCATCAAACCTCGCAAAGTCAGCCAAATAAATCCCGCACATCAAGCCAAGCTTCACAACCAAATCACTGCACCACCTGCGCCAACGCCCCAGCCGCATACTGCCCCGCCACCACCTGCAAGCTATGCCCCTTGACCTTGGCCCCCTGCCCTTCACAACCAAACTCGATATAGCGCTGTTTGCAAATCTGCTTGGCGGCTTCGCGGGCGGGTTTTAGCCATTCGCGGGCGTCGACCTTTTCGGGGTTTTCCGCCATGAATTGGCGCACGGCGGCGGTCATGGCTAGGCGGATGTCGGTGTCGATATTGATTTTGCGCACGCCGTGCTTGATGGCCTCTTGGATTTCTTCTACCGGCACGCCGTAGGTTTCTTTCATCTGGCCGCCGTACTGGCGGATTTTGGCCAGTAGGTCTTGCGGCACGCTGGAGCTGCCGTGCATGACCAAATGGGTGTTGGGGATGCGTTTGTGAATCTCTTTGATGCGGCCAATGGCCAAGATGTCGCCGGTGGGTTTGCGGGTGAATTTGTAGGCACCGTGGCTGGTGCCAATGGCGATGGCCAGCGCGTCCAGCTGGGTTTGGCGCACAAAGTCGGCGGCTTGCTCGGGGTCGGTCAGCAACTGGTCGTGCGTCATTACGGCGTCGGTGCCGTGGCCGTCTTCCTTGTCGCCTTGCATGGTCTCCAGGCTGCCCAGGCAGCCCAGCTCGCCTTCGACCGACACGCCCAGCGCATGCGCCATGGCCACCACTTTTTGCGTGACCTCAATGTTGTACTCATAACTGGCAATGGTTTTGCCATCAGCCTCCAGGCTGCCGTCCATCATGACCGAGCTAAAGCCCAAATTGATCGCGCTTTGGCAAACCGCCGGGCTTTGGCCGTGGTCTTGGTGCATCACCAGCGGGATGTGCGGGTAGGCTTCAATCGCCGCGGCAATCAGGTGCTTGATGAAGGCCTCGCCGGCGTATTTGCGCGCACCGGCGCTGGCTTGCAAGATCACCGGCGCACCAATGTCATGGGCGGCCTCCATGACAGCTTGCACTTGTTCTAAATTG
>JBJXED010000051.1:0-5545 GCA_046155225.1 Burkholderiaceae bacterium | reverse complement strand
TCTCCGAGGGCCATCCCGACAAGGTAGCCGACCAGATCTCCGACGCCATTCTTGACGCAATCCTCAAGCAAGACCCGGTCAGCCGCGTGGCCGCCGAGACGCTGACCAACACCGGCTTGGTGGTGCTAGCCGGCGAAATCACCACCAATGCGGTAGTCGACTACATCCAGGTGGCGCGCGACACCATCAAGCGCATTGGCTACGACAACACCGACTACGGCATTGACTACAAAGGCTGCGCTGTCATGGTCTGCTATGACAAGCAGAGCAACGACATCGCCCAGGGCGTAGACCAAGCCAGCGACGACCATCTGAATACTGGCGCGGGCGACCAGGGCCTGATGTTTGGCTACGCCTGCTCCGAAACGCCCGACCTGATGCCCGCGCCGATTTACTACGCACACCGCCTGGTCGAGCGCCAGGCGCAATTGCGCAAAGACGGCCGCTTGCCGTTTTTGCGGCCCGACGCCAAAAGCCAGGTCACGATGCGCTATGTGGACGGCAAGCCGCACAGCATTGCGACCGTGGTGCTCTCCACCCAGCACCACCCTGACCAGAGCGAAACGCCCAAGAAAATGAAGGCCAGCTTTACCGAGGCCATCATTGAAGAAATCATCAAGCCGGTGCTGCCCAAGGAGTGGCTGGTGGATACGCAGTATTTGATCAACCCAACGGGGCGGTTTGTGATTGGCGGCCCGCAAGGCGACTGCGGCCTGACGGGGCGCAAAATCATTGTTGACACCTATGGCGGCTCCTGCCCGCACGGCGGCGGTGCCTTTAGCGGCAAAGACCCCACCAAAGTGGACCGTTCAGCCGCTTACGCGGCCAGGTTTGTGGCTAAAAACATCGTGGCGGCCGGTTTGGCCACCGAATGCCAAGTCCAGGTGGCGTATGCGATTGGCGTGGCCCGGCCGATGAACATTACGGTCTACACCTTTGGCACTGGCGTCATGAGCGACGACAAGCTCTCGGCATTGGTGGCCGAGCACTTCGACCTGCGCCCCAAAGGCATCATCCAGATGCTCGACTTGCTGCGCCCGATCTACGAAAAAACCGCCGCCTACGGCCACTTTGGCCGCGATGAACCGGAGTTTTCGTGGGAGCAGCTGACCAAGGTGCAGGCGCTGAAGGCGGCGGCCAACCTGGGTTGACAAGCTGGGGCAGGCGCGGTGCCATAACGCGGCGTCTGCCCAGTCAGTTTGGCACAACAGGGGCTGCCCAGAGTCATGTAAACGTCACGTGAAGCGGTCATTCTTGCGGGTCGCGCCTTTTTCAAACCCTCCCCCGCAACTTCACGGAATCACCATGACCCACAAAACCGCACTCTCCAACTTGCTGCAAGCCCGGCGTCCGCGCCCGGCTTCGGAAAACGTCTCACAAGGCCGCCGCAATTTCCTGCGCGGTGCCACTGCGGGCACGGCGGCAGCAGCCACGTTGGGCCTTGCGGCTTGCAGCGGCAGTGAGGATTTGAGCGTGGCCTACGACCACGGCGTGGCCAGCGGCGACCCGCTGCCCAACGCGGTGATTGTGTGGACGCGCATCACGGTGCCCGGCACGCCCGACGTCAACATGACCTGGCAAGTCGCCACCGACGCCGCCTTCGCCAACATCGTCTCCAGCGGCACCGTAGTGGCCACCGCAGCGCGTGACTACACCGTCAAGGCCGACGCCACCGGCCTGCAGCCCGCGACCAATTATTTCTACCGCTTTGTCTCGTTCAACAACGTCGCCTCGCCGGCGGGCCGCAC
Organism: Burkholderiaceae bacterium; assembly: GCA_046155225.1. GTDB lineage: Bacteria > Pseudomonadota > Gammaproteobacteria > Burkholderiales > Burkholderiaceae_C > JAKFVA01. Next base: position 3,797 of record JBJXED010000051.1, on the reverse strand, counting down.
CCGCACCGCTGCCGCCGCGACGTCGGCACCCGCCAGCGTGCGCTTTGCCGTGTTTTCCTGCTCCAACTACCCCACCGGCTTTTTCAACGTGTACGCCGAAGCCGCGCGCCGCAATGACTTTGACGCCATCCTGCACCTGGGCGACTTTATTTATGAATACGAGCGCGGCGGTTTTGCCAGCACCAACGCCGCCACCTTGGGCCGCCTGGTCGAGCCGGCCAACGAAATCGTCAGCCTGGCCGACTACCGCCGCCGCCATGCCCAGTACAAGACCGACCCCGATTCGCGCGCGCTGCTGGCGCTGGCGCCATTGATCGCGGTGTGGGACGACCATGAATTCACCAACGACGCCTACATGACCGGCGCTGAAAACCACCAGAGCACGACCGAAGGCAGCTTCGCCGCGCGCCGCGCCGTTGCCGTGCAGGCCTACCACGAGTGGATGCCCACTCGCGTCAATGCAACCAATCCGGACATCATCTACCGCAGCTTCAACTTCGGCAACCTGGTCTCGCTGCACATGCTCGACACCCGCATCATTGGCCGCGAGTTGCAACTGGACTACAACAACTTCATCAACCCCACCACCGGCGCGCTCGACGCAGCGGGCTTCACCGCCGCCGTCAGCAGCCCAACCCGGCAACTCCTGGGTGCGACGCAAACCACGTTTTTGCAAAATGCCCTGACCGCATCCACTGCGACCTGGCAGGTGCTGGGCCAGCAAATTTTGATGGGCCGCATGAACATCCCCGCGCCGATCTTGTTTGAGGCGCTCAACCCCGGCACCGGCGTGTCGGTCACCACCTACTCGCAACTTGCGACGCGGGCCGTCACCAACTCCCCACCGCTGACGCCGCAGGAGCAGGCCATCCTGGCGCAACCCTCAATCCCCTACAACCTCGACGCCTGGGACGGCTACGCCGCCGCGCGCGAAACCGTGCTCGGCACCGCCCGCGCCTTGAACCGCAACCTGGTGGTGCTGGCCGGTGACACCCACAACGCCTGGGCCAGTGACCTGCTGGACATCAGCAACAACCAGGTCGGCGTGGAGTTCGCCACCAGTTCGGTCACGTCGCCGGGTTTTGAGGAGTTTTTGCCCAACGAGAACCCCGCCGTGCTGGGCGCGTCGCTGCCGCAACTCATCGGCCCGCTGGTCTATACCGACACCTCGCGCCGCGGCTACATGCTGCTGACTGCCACCGCGACCGAGTGCCGCGCCGACTGGATTTTTGTCAACACCATCGCCAGCCGCACCTTCACGGCGACCGTGGGCCGCTCGCTGCGTACGCTGCCGGGCGCGGGCAACCGCCGCGTGGTCGAGGTTTAAGGCATCGGGGGTGGCTTGCGGCAGCGCCGCGCCATCCCCCACAATGGCGGCATCAACCTCCCGGAGTCTGGGTATGCTGCAGTGGTTTTTTGTAGGGATTGTTTTGCTTGCCGCGCCTGGCGCCGTATGGGCTGCTGACCTGAGCAAGCAGGACAAGGCGCTGGTGCTGGCGGTGGCCAACAGCGTGAGCAAGGCCACCGAGGCCCGCCACATTGACGGCGTGATGGCGGTCATGAGCCAGGATGTCCAGTTTGTGCAAATGATCCCGGGCCGCAAACCCATCATGGCCGACTATTCCAGCTACCGCCAGTACATCGGCAAGCTGTTTCCGCTGGCCAAGAAAATCGAGTACAGCCGCTCGCAGGAAATCTTTGAGTACGGGGCCAGCCAGGACGAGCTGATCTTTACTTTCAAAATGCGCCTGGGTGTCGCCGTAACCCACAAGCCCATGGAAGAAGCCACCAGCACCCAAACCTGGCACCTGCGCCGCACGCCTGCTGGGCTCAAAGTGTTCAAGCTGCTGATCAGCCCCTGAATGCCGATGAAACTGCGCAGCCCGCCGCCGTGCCGACCAACTGCTTATTTTCAAAGGCTCCCATGAACCCCCTGCCTGCACTGCTCCTGACCGTTTTTCTGTGCGCCCCTCTGACCCAGCCTGCCCAGGCAGCTCCTACCGTGCTGACGGCCGCAGATGGTGCCCAAGTCTTTGCCGACTATTCCCCCGCCGCCCCGGCCGCCCCCGGCAATGCGACCGCCAAGGCACCGCTTATCGTCGCCTTTCACCAGGCGGGCTCCAACCGCTCTGAGTACGCGCCGCTGCTGCCGCGCCTGAACCAAGCGGGTTTTAACGTGCTCACCATTGACCAACGTTCTGGCGGCAACGCGTTTGGCGGCAAAAACCAGACAGTGACCGCATTGGGTAAATCCACCGCCTACGCCGCTGCCCTGCCCGACATGGAAGCCGCCCTGGCCTGGGCCAAAACTCAAGCGGCCGGTGCACCGGTGATTGTGTGGGGCTCCAGCTACTCGGCAGCCCTGGTGTTTGTACTGGCAGCCAAACACCCTGCTGACGTGCAGGGCCTGCTGGCCTTTTCGCCGGGCGAGTATTTGGGTAGTTCCAGCGCCGTGCGCTCCGCAGCGCAAAAACTCTCCGTGCCGGTTTTTATGACCCAATCTGGCGAGAGCAAAGAGATCGATTCAGCCCGCCGCATTTTGGATGCCCTGGCTTTGGTGCCCGCAACCGACAAACAACAGTTCATCCCTCGCCAAGGCGGTGTGCATGGCTCGTCCACCTTGCGGACCGACCGCAATGCGGCAGGAGCTGAAGAGAATTGGGCGGCGGTGCTGGGGTTTTTGGGGAAGTTCAAGGCGGGGAAATGATGGGTAATTACTTTTGGTCTGCTTGTTATGACACAGTGACTGGTCGCCCGATGCAGATTGTGGGAAGTAACCGCGTATGACACTGTGTCCTCACTGCCAAGGTCAAGGCATTGCCTCTATGGCAAAGCGATGGTCGAGCCGTGAACATCCTGCCGTGTGCCGCCTGTGCGGGCGCCTGTCACATGTGATTGCCAGCACAGGCTCTGGCATTCCGGTGGCATCGCTGTTCATTGCAGGCGCATTTGTGTTGCTCGGTGCGGTGCTTGGCCTCATGCCGCTGGGTCTGGTCGGTATTCCGGTTGCTGTGGGCTACAACATCTGGGCTTGGAAAAAGGCCAAACTATTCCCGATTTCTGGGGACAGCGCCGCTACTTCTCGCCGCGTTAGCTGGGCCATCAACGTCCTGACTTTTCTGGGGATTCTGGGGTCATGAGCTTCACCGTAAGGATTCGCCAAATGGTGCTTTTGCTGCACCCTACCCCCGCTTGCGAAACACCACCATATGCTGCCACGGCAGCGTGCCGACGGTTTTTTCCCAGGCCAGTTGCGGATGGGCTTGCGCCTCGCGCCGTATTTGTGCCTCGCTCATTTTGTGCAACGCCTTGATCGGCACCTTGGGGTCTTCAGCGCGGTACTCGATAAACACCAGTTGCCCACCGGGTTTGAGCGCGCGGATGATGCTGGCCAGCACCTCGTACGGGTAGGCCAGCTCGTGGTACACGTCAACCATAATGGCCAGGTCGACCGACGCAGCGGGCAGCCCCACGTCTTGCTCGGTGCCCAGTGACGGGACGATGTTGTGCGCCCCCTGTTTGGCGGCCAGTTGCTTGAGCAGTTGCACCATCTCGGGCTGCACGTCTACCGCCAGCACCTTGCCTTCGGGCTTCACAGCGCTGGCCATGCGGCGCGACAAATAACCCGTGCCGGCGCCAATGTCGGCCACCACCCTGCCGGGCTTGAGCGCCAGCGCCTTCATCAGTAAATCGGTGCGTTCTTCGCGTTCGCGCTCCTCGCGCTCGAGCCACGCCGCACCCTGAAAACCCATGACGCCGGCAATCTCGCGGCCCTGGTATTGCTTGCCTATGCCGTC
>JBJXED010000050.1:0-26592 GCA_046155225.1 Burkholderiaceae bacterium | reverse complement strand
AGCAGCAGCAAGGGGCCCAGCCACAACAGCCAGGTGCTGGGTTTGAAGGGCGGCTTGTAGAGCACAAAGTCGCCGTAGCGGGCGACCAGGTAGGTTTTTATTTCGGCGTCGGACTTGCCCGACTCGGCTAGGCCGCGCACCTCTCGGCGCAAGTCTTGCGCCAAGCCGGCGCTGGAATCGGCCAGGGTCTGGTTTTGGCACACCAGGCAGCGCAGCTCGCCCTCCAGCGCCAGCAGACGCTGCTCGAAGGCCGCGCCACTGGCTTGGGCGCTGGCGGGGGTGCCGGATGGGCCGGCGGCGTGCAGTGCTGCCTCGGGCAGGCCCAGCAGCAGCGCCAGGGATGCCAACGCCGCCAGCGCGCGCCAGCGCCCGACCCATATGCGCGACCTTGTTGCCATTGCTATTGCCATTGCGCCACCCTGGGCATAAATTCTTTTTGCCAGACGGCCGGCGTCAACTCGCCGACATGCTTGTAGCGGATGGTGCCCTGCTTGTCGATCAAAAACGTCTCGGGCGCGCCGTACACGCCCCAGTCGATGCCGGCTCTGCCGTCCAGGTCGGTGTAGGAAACGCGGTAGGGGTCGCCCCAGCGCGCGAGCCAGCGCGCTGCGTTGTCGGGCGGGTCTTTCCAGTTCAGGCCGACCAGCGGGATGCCCGAGTTGCGCGCGAGCTCGGTCAAAAACGGGTGCTCCTGAATGCACACCGCGCACCACGACGCCCAGACGTTGAGCAGCCAGACTTGGCCCCGGTAATTTTGCGGGCCGCCGGTGCGCTGCGGGCTGCCGTGCTCGGGCAGTGTGAACACCGGCGCAGGCCGGCCCACCAGCGGAGAGTCGAGCTTGCGCGGGTCCAGCGAGAGGCCGCGCCACAGCAGCAGCGCCAGCGCCGCAAACAGCAGCAAGGGCACGCCAAACAGCAGCGAACGCGGCAGGGCTTTCATGCGCGGCGCAACTGGCGGTAGCGCCGGTCAGCGACGGCGAGAAAACCACCCAGGGCCATCAGCGCGCAGCCCCACCAGATCCAGTTCACAAACGGCTTGACCGCAACCAGCAGTGTCCAGCTGCCGTCAGCGGAAGCGCTGGGTTGACCGGCCTGGCCCGCCGCAGCTTTGCCGGGATCACCGAGTGAGACATACACATCACGCCAGATGCCGCTGTTGATGGCGGCCTCGGTCATGGGCTGCCCCCCCGAGCCGTACTGGCGCTTTTCGGGATACATCAAGACCGCATCGGCGTCCTTGCCAGGGGCGACAGCAACACGGCCCTGCTGGGCTTCAAAATTCGGGCCCTTGCGGTCGCGCGTGCCGTCAAAGCGCAGCGCCAGCCCCGCCACCTCGCGCTGCTCGCCCGGCCGCATGACGACATGCTGCTCTTGCTCAAAACTTTTCACGCCAGTCACGCCGACCACAAATACCGCAATGCCCAGGTGCGCCAGGTGCATGCCGAAATAGCTGGTGCTGTAGCCACTGCCGCCACTGCCGCCATTACCGCGAACGCCGCGCACCAGCCCCGTAAGGCTGGCCCAGGCCAACCAGGCGGCCAGCGCAAAGCCCAGCACCGCGCCAAAGCTCCACTGGCCCATCAGCCAGGGCACACACAGCCCGCATACCAGTGCCACCGCCGCTGCCCAGCGCAGGCGCGCAAGCAGCGGTACCAGTTCAACCTGGCGCCAGCGCATGATGGGCCCAAGCGCCATCAAAAAGACGGCGGGTGCCATCAGCGGCGCAAACACCGCTTCAAAATAGGGCGCGCCGACCGAGATTTTGCTGCCGTCGATCGCGTCGAGCGCCAGCGGGTAGAGCGTGCCCAGCAACACCGAAGCCGCTGCTACCGACAGCATCAAGTTGTTGGCCAGCAACGCACCTTCGCGTGAGAGCAGGTCGTAGTCACGGCGGCCACTGGGCATCTGCTGCGCGCGCCACGCATACAGCAGCAAGGAGCCGCCAACGGCGATGCTGAGGATGATCAAAATAAACACGCCGCGGCGCGGGTCGGTGGCAAAGGCGTGGACCGAGGTCAGCACGCCCGAGCGCACCAGGAAAGTCCCCAGCAATGAAAGTGAAAAAGCCGCTATGGCGAGCAACAGCGTCCAGCGCCGGAACACGCCGCGCTTCTCGGTCATGGCCAGGCTGTGGATCAGCGCGGTGCCGACCAGCCACGGCATGAAGGAGGCGTTTTCCACCGGGTCCCAGAACCACCAGCCGCCCCAGCCCAGCTCGTAGTAAGCCCAGGCGCTGCCCAGCGCGATGCCGAGTGTGAGAAAACTCCAGGCGGCGGTCGTCCACGGGCGTGCCCAGCGTGCCCAGGCAGCATCGGCCTGCCCGCCGATCAAGGCCGCTATGGCGAACGCAAACACCACGGCAAAGCCGACATAACCCATGTAGAGCAGCGGCGGGTGAAACACCATGCCGGGGTCTTGTAGCAAAGGGTTCAGGTCAGACCCCTGCGCGGCGGGCGTGGGCAGGCGCTCAAACGGGTTGGAGGTGTAGAGGGAAAACAAGATAAATGCAAAAATCACCGCCCCCAGCACCGCCAGCACCCGGCTGCGCAGCACGGCGGGCAACGCGGCGCTGTAGCGGCTGACGGCATAAGTCCAGCCGCAGAGCATCAAAATCCACATCAGCATGGAACCTTCGTGCGAGCCCCAGGTGGCGGCCAGGCGGTAGGCGGTAGGCAGCTGCGTATTGGAGTGGCGCGCGACCAGTGCCAGCGAAAAATCGCCATCCAGAAACGACCATGCCAGCCCGGCAAAGGCCAGCCCCACGCACAGCAGCAGCGCGAGCGCCAGTGAATCTGCCAGCGCCATCAACGCGGCGTGCTCACGCGCCGCACCCACCATGGGCGCGGTACACAAGGCAAACGACAGCGCCAGCGCCAAGCACAACGCGAAATGTGCGCCGTCAGCCACCACGAGGAGCCCTCGGAGCGCGGGAATGTGTACAAAAAATAATCAAGGCAATGTCCGGTTGATCAGCAACTCAATATCTTGTGCGCCCCTGCGCACCAGCACCGGGGCGGCTTGCAAATCACCTGGCGCGGGAGTGGCGCTGGCAGTGCGGGAGACGCGCGCTTGCACGGTCACTTCGGCATGCGCCGACAGTTTATGGTCGGGCAGCATGCCCATCGCATCGGTCAGCTCGAATGCCGTACCGGCCGGGTCAAGCTTGCCGCGCCAGACCGCCAGCGGCACCCGCGAGCCGCCGCGCTCGGCGTCGGCGGCCCGGGCCACCACAAACAGCACGTCGCCCGGGCGCAAGCCCGCGCGCAAGGAGGCCTCTAGCCTGACCAAGCCGGCTAATGACTGCGCTGACGCGCTGGGGGCCGAACGCGGCTTGGCCTGCTGCGTTTGCGCGGGAGACGGCTGGGGCGGCGCGCCAGTTGCCACCGCTTTGCGCAACTCAGACAAACTGGCGAGCACCTGTTTTTCGTCGTCAGAGCCTGGTGTCAACTGGACACGCAGGCGCTCCCAAAAACCAATGGCAGCCGGCAAATCGCGCTGTTGCAGCGCCCGGGTACCAGCCAAGGCGAGGGATTTGCGGTGCAGAGGGTCGGCCACGAGCGCGCGCTCAATCAGCTGCGCAGGCTCGCCAGCGAGTTGGCCGCTCTGGCTCATGCCCATGGCGTCAGCGTAGTCGGCGAGCAAGTCCGGATCGTTCGCGCGCTGTGCCAGTGCCTGCGCGAACGAAGGCAGGGCTTCACGGTAGCGCCCCAGCATCACCTGCGAGCGAGCGAGCAAAGCCCATTCGTCGGCCTTGCCTGTGCCCGGCTTCAAGCGTTGGGAAAGCGACGTGACTGCAGCTGCCATGGCAGGGTCTGCAGCGTCATCGGGCACGAGCCAGGCGTTGTCCTGCGTGCGCTGCACTTTGTCTGAACTGTCCAAACTCGCGTACGAGGCCCAGGCAATGGCCGTGATCAATACGGTCAGCGCCAGCAACAGCCAGCGACGCCCTGTAGCAGAAAAATCACTGCTGCTGCCTGAGGTATTCGCCGCAGGGACCGCCGTTTTCCAAAGAGGCCGCAGCGCCAAGGCCAAAACCAGCAAGGTCATGAGAATGGCACCGATCGATACGCTTTGCATGAACGCATGATAAGCGCGACAAAAGTTCAAAAAAACAACAAAAACTGACACATCTCATACAAAACGTCTGTGTGCCAGGCCCGTTATCGGTTGAAATTGGAGACTGGAAATTTCAAACGGCAATATTGTCTGAATGGCGCATTCAGCAAAAAAGGTCTCCATGCGGCACCAGAGTTTTCTTGAGTACAAAAAATACCGCTACCTCAAAGCAGCAGCCTGGCTTTGTGTTTTGGCGGTGGCGCTGTACCTTTGGCACCGCATCAACCACTTTCACAGCCCTGGGCAACTTGCTTACGGCAGTACCTGGGTGGGTTATGGCCTGGGCGGTCTGGGGGCTGTCCTCATGCTCTGGCTGACATGGCTGGGCGTTCGCAAGCGCAGCTATGGCTACAACAGCAATACCCAGGCATGGCTGTCGGCCCACGTTTATTTAGGTTGCGCGCTGGTGGTGGTGGTGACGTTGCACAGTGGCTTTGAACTCGGTTGGAACACTCACTCGCTGGCGTATTTGCTGATGCTGTTGGTGGTGGGCAGCGGAATTTACGGTGTGTTGGTGTTTTTCAGGGTGCCCGCAAGGTTGACCGAGTTGATGGGTGAAGACACGGTGCCCTCGCTCCTGCTTCAAATCGACGGTATCGATGCGCAAGCGCACGCCCTGGCGCTCAAGCTACCGGACGAATTCAACGCCTTGGTAGAAAGTGCAGCCCGCAACACCCGCCTGCAAGCCACGGTACTGAGCCATATTTTCAATTCAGCCGGCAATCATTGTGCGACCGAGCGCGCCGTCAGCCGCCTGGAGGTTCTGAATAAAAATCTGGGCGACGAGTCGGCGCGCCTGGGCCGCGAGTTGTTTGGCCTGATGGTCAGGCGCCAATCCGCAGTCAACCGCATTCGGCGCAATTACCGTTTGGTCTACCGGCTGCGCTTGTGGCTGCTGTTTCATGTGCCTTTGTCGGTGGCCTTGCTCTTTGCTGTGGCAGCCCACATCGTCTCGGTCTTCATTTATTGGTAAGCACGGATGATTCGCTGCAAGCTGATTGAGTACATCTCGGAGGATTCCGAGTCCATCGCCAGGATTGACCGCGCTGTCATCGGCGACAACTTGACCCTGGGTCGGGCAGCCGCCTGCAAAATCTATTTGCCCGACCCGCGGGTGAAACTCGACCACGCGACGATTGCACGTGCCGAAGACGGTTTTTTGTACGTCCACAGCAATACGGGCGTGGTGCTGGTGGACGGTGCGGCAGTCACCGCGCAGCGATTGGTCATGGGTCAGTCAATCACCATTGCGTCCTACGATTTCAAGGTAGAGGCCTTGCGCGATGGGCCCGGCCCAGCACAAGCAGAACTTTCCCTGTCATTTACCCACCGTGCGATGCCCCTAACTGCGGCAGCCGCGATGGGCAACCATACCGAGTTGCGCCCATCATGGGTGAACCGGCGCAGTTTGTCGTGGCTGGCCATAGCGCTTGCAGGCATATTCTTGCTGGGCCTGCCGGTTTGGCTGGCCTACCAACCTGGTCAGCCTGTGCAAGCAGCCACGGCCAAAACCGGTGCCGCACCAGTGCATTGGACCCACCGTTTCCAGTCGATCGATACGCTCTGGAACCCTGGCCCTATCTCCTCTGCACACCGGAATATTGCGCAAAACTGCCGGGCATGCCATGACAAGCCTTTTGTCCAGGTGGAAGATCAATCGTGCACGGCCTGCCATAAAAACACTGGAGCGCATATCTCGGGCAATGCCGGCATGCAAGCGGTCATGTTTGAAAACCAGCGCTGTGCCAGTTGCCACCGCGAACACCAGGGTGAAGACAGCATGAAAAAGGTCGCGGCCCAAAGCTGCGAAAGTTGTCACTCGGATATAAAAAAATATGCACCCGATGCCAAGCTGAAAAATGTCGGGGATTTTGAAAATGACCATCCTGCATTTCGCTTGTCCATGAAGACGGGAAAGAAGCCGACTGAGGTGCAACGCTTGGCCCAAACGCCCCAACTCAAAGAAGCCAGCGGATTGAAATTCACGCATGCGCTCCATCTCGACAAAAAAGGGGTGAAAAGCCCCGACGGCCCTGCTGCAACAGGAGGCCGGGTACAACTCGAATGTGACAGTTGCCATGCGCTGGACAGTGCCAAAGTGCGCTATGAGCCCGTGACTATGGAAAAACACTGCAGCGGCTGCCACCGCTTGTCAGTCGAAGTGCAAGACCCAGGCCGCCAAGTCCCGCATGCCAAACCTGAAGTGGTCATGACAGCACTGCGGGATATTTATGCCGCCCTGGCCGTCAGCCGCTTTCCGTCCCAACTGGTCACGATGAATTCGATGTTGCAACGCCCCCAGGCGCAAGCCGCGCCAGTCCAACTAAAACCGGCGGCGCTGTGGGTGGAAGACCGGACGCTGGCAGCCGCAAAGGCGCTGTTTGAATCGTCCACCGGTACTTGCCTGACATGCCACGAGATTGAAAAATCACCGGGGACTGCCAACCAGAAATGGACTGTGCAACCCGTTTTATCTACGCTCCACTGGCTGCCCAAATCTCAATTCACCCATTTGCAACACAGCAACGCCTCCTGTGAGAGTTGCCACAAGGCGGCGGCCTCCAAATCCAGCAGCGATATCTTGATACCGCCCATAGAAACCTGCCGGGACTGCCATGCCAGTGCCGTGTCGGCCAGCGACACCAAAGTTCCCAGCCGGTGCGAGAGTTGCCATGATTTTCACGGCCCTGTCGTGCACCCCAGTTTTGACAAGAACCGCGCTGTTGCCCATAAGGCGACGCCATGACGCCTGGGTTGTACCGGAACACGGCTAGCCTTGCGCAAAAAAAGTTGCTGCAGTTGTCCCTGCTGGCAGCCCTTAGCTTGCTGCTGTCCTGCGGCGGCGGTGGCGGGGCAAGCGTGGGCGGCAGTGGCGCTGCGGTGGACTGTGCGGCCAACTGCGCCGCCGACAGCCTGTCAGCCGCCGAAGTGGAAACTATCCTTGCCCAAGCGGTCTTGGAAGCGCAATCACGCGGTGCGCGCGCCACGATTGCCGTGAGCGACCGCGTCGGCAACATATTGGGCGTCTACAGCATGACCGGTGCGGCGCCGACTTTCCGGATTGACAGCCAACGCGGCGCGAGCGGCGGGCTAGAGAATGTTGACGTCCTGCCCAGCAGTTTCGCCGCCATCAGCAAGGCTTTGACGGGGGCCTATTTATCGAGTGCGGGCAATGCCTTTTCGAGCCGCACTGCCAGTCAAATTGTGCAAGAAAACTTCAACCCCCGCGAAGCGAATCAACCCTCGGGGCCCTTGTTCGGTGTGCAGTTTTCACAGTTCTCCTGCTCGGATTTGATGCGCCGGGAAACCGATGCCATGCTCGGCCCCAAGCGCTCACCGCTGGGACTCTCGGCCGATCCCGGAGGTCTTGCTCTGTATAAAAATGGCCGCGTCGTCGGCGGTGTCGGCGTGATTGCCGACAGTTTGTACGGCCTGGACCTGAACGTTGTGGACATTGACGCCGACACCGACGAATTGATTGCCATTGCTGGCGCGCGAGGTTTTTTTGCACCCACGCAAGTGCAAGCCAACCGCATCACGGCCGATGGCCGCAGCCTGCGCTATACCGACCGCAGTGACATCAACACGGGCGCTTTGAATACACCTGCTTTGTCAACGCTGGCGGGCACGCTCACCGCCGTGCCGGGGTATTTCTCACTGCCCGTGCGCGCAGGTGCCGCTTTCGGATTGCCGAGTTCCGGAATACGCAAGGACACGGGTACTTTTGCCGCCCTCAATGGCTACATTCTGGTCGATTCCGGCAACAACAATGCCTATCCTCCTCGTGCGGGCACCGATGGCTTTCTGTCGGCCATCGAAACTCAGCAGTTGCTTCAGTCGGCTTTGGAAGTCGCCAACCGCACCCGCGCGCAGATTCGCCAACCCGCAGGACAAGCCGCGCAGGTCACCATATCCGTGGTGGACTCGGTCGGCGAGGTGCTGGGCGTGGTGCGCTCGCCCGATGCGCCAGTGTTTGGCACCGATGTCTCGCTGCAAAAAGCCCGCAGCGCCGCGTTTTTTTCCCACCCTGGTGCAGCGGCTTCGCTGGCTTCGCTGCCCGATGCGGTGTACCTCAGCCCGATGGCCACTTCACCGATTGCACCGTATGTGACGCGTTTGCGTGCCTTCCTGGGGCGCCCCGCCGCGCTGTCGGATGGGCTGGCATTCAGCAACCGCAGCATCGGTAATTTGGCGCGGCCTTTTTTCCCTGACGGCATCGCCGCAACTGCCCCTGGCCCGCTCTCCAAACCCTTCGCCGAATGGAGTGTATTCAACACTGGCCTTCAGCTGGATCTCAGCCTGAACGCCGTAACCAACGCGGCTTTGGGTGACTTAGCCGTCGGTTGCACAGGCCTTGCAGGGCTAAGAAACGGCTTGCAGATTTTTCCTGGCGGCTTTGCGGTCTACCGGCTGTCTCCCACAGGAAACCAGCTGATCGGTGCCTTGGGTATCTCAGGTGACGGGGTGGACCAGGACGACATGATTGCTTTTTTAGGCATTCGCAACGCCGCCGTGTTGCTCGGGACATCACTTGGCCACCCACCGCCTGCTGAGCGGGCCGACAGCCTCGGCTTGGCGGGTGGCCAATTGCGTTACGTGCAGTGCCCCCAAGCGCCTTTCAACAACAGCACGGAGCAAAACGTATGCGCTGGCCTGTAGCACCCTGCCTTGGCGGGGCTCACCTCAGTGCCTGGGCGCTGCTGGCGGGGTTGACCGCCACTGCAGCGGCGCAGCCTACGCCCTCTGCGCCAGCTGCTGCAAGCGCCGCGCAAGGGGCCGATCAAAGAGCCGCCGAAACGGGCATTGATCTGCGCAGGGCGCAAACCGAGCCATTGACCTACCCGTTGCCACCGATAGATCCGAATCAAGTCCTGCCGCCCCAGCGCTTTGACGCCAGGATCAGCCTGCCCGTGCCCGACCGCTGGCGCATCGTCGAGCGTTTGGGGGTGAAAGACAACATCCGTGACCCCTACAACCAGAACACGCTCAAAGGCGATCGCCCTTTTGAGCCGTTTGGCAGCTTGGGTCCCGACTGGTTTTTGAATGTGAGCGCTGTCTCCGACAGTTTGCTTGAATTGCGCAACCTGCCCACGCCGGTGGGTGCCCAATCCTCAGCGCGCGCTGGCGCCAATGATGTTTTTGGCCAGGGCCGCCAGTCGGTGCTGGTGCAGTCCGTGATCCTGAGTGCTTCGGTGCTCAAAGGCAACACCACCTTCAAGCCGCCGGATTACGAATACAAATTCACGGGTGTCTTCAATATCAACCACGCGCGCATTCAGGAAGTACGCGGTTTAAACCTGAACCCACAAACCGGCACCCGGCGCACCGATGAGCACTTTGGCCTGCAAGAGGCGTTTGTTGATGTGCACCTTCGCAACGTGTCCGACAACTACGACTTTGACTCTATTCGCGTCGGTATCCAGCCGCTGATTTCGGATTTCAGGGGCTTCCTGTTTCAAGACCAGGCTTTTGCGGTCCGGCTGTTCGGTACGCGCGAGAGCAACCGCCAACAATACAACCTGGCCTGGTTTCGCAGGCTTGAAAAAGACACCAACTCCGGCCTGAATGATGTGGTCAAACGTTGGCGTGATGACGACACTTTTTTTGCCAACGTCTATCAGCAAGACTGGCCGGTTTTGGGCCACACCACGCAGTTCAGCGCGATTCACAATGTGAACCGGGAAGGCTCAGGCAGTGATTTCTACGACCGCAACGGGGCACTGGTACGCCCGGCCGTGATCGGCGATGTACGGCCGCACAATTACCGGGTCACTTACTTGGGCGTAAACGGTGACGGGCATTTTGGCCGCTGGAATTTGACCTCCTCGGCCTACCTCGCTTTGGGACGCGCCAGCTATGACGCCATTGCGCAACAGAAGCAGCGAATCCAGGCGGGCTTTGCCGCAGCCGAACTCTCCCGCGACTTTGACTGGATACGCGTGCGCGCTACGGGCATCCTGACCACTGGCGACCGCAATCCTTTTGACGACAAATCCACTGGGTTTGACGCCATTCTTGAAAACCCGCAAATAGCCGGTGCCGACACCAGCTTCTGGATCCGCCAGGCCATCCCCCTCATTGGCGGCGGGGGTGTGGCTTTGTCAGGACGCAACGGGGTTTTGCCGAGTTTGCGCTCCTCCAAAGACCAGGGGCAATCCAATTTTGTCAATCCCGGCTTGCGCTTGTTCGGTATCGGGACGGATTTGGACCTGTCACCGCAAGTCCGGTTGCTGGGCAATATTTCAAGCATTTCATTTGCCGACACCTCGGTTCTGCAATACTTGCGCAATCAGGCTAATGTGCCGCGTCACTTAGGCACCGACCTCTCGCTGGCGGTGCAGTACCGGCCCTTCAGCACCCAGAATTTCGTGGTGAACATGTCGCTGGCCTGGCTCCAGCCAGGCCAGGCCTACAAGCAGTTGTTTGATACAGACAAACGCCCCTATTCGCTGCTGCTGAATGCCCTGCTGACCTATTGAGCGTTTTGATGAACTACCTCAATCCCGCCCTGATGATGCTTTGCTCACTGTCTGTGGTGACTTGCATTTCCATGCTTTCAGCGTCGGGGGCGTACTCTGCCTCCGGCCGCCAGCTACCCGCCTATATTCCTCCGCCTATGCAAGCCGCCGCGCCGCAGCAACAAACGGCGAAGCAGGCGCTGGTCAAATCACAGGGTTGCGAAAGCTGCCACACCTATGGTGCCGGGAAAGAGGCATCTGCCACCGACCACAGAACCATGCATGCCAACCCTGCGGTGGTACTGGGCTGCACCGATTGCCATGGCGGTGACGCTGCCGTCAGCAAACCCGAAGGGACCGACCCTCAAGACAGCCGCTACCAGGCTGCGCTGAATCGCGCGCACATTCTGCCCAGCGACCCGGTGAAGTGGAACCACCCTTCTTCGGCAAACCCAGCGGGCAGCTTCGCGCAATTAAACCGGGAATCTCCGCAATTCATCCGCTTCATAAACCCCGGCGACTTGCGCGTCGCCAGGCTGGCCTGCGGCTCCTGCCACCTGCCGATTGTTCAGGCCAATGAGCGCAGCCTGATGTCCACCAGCGCCATGCTGTGGGGCGGCGCTTCTTACAACAACGGCATCCTGCCGTTCAAGCGCTACCGGCTCGGCGAGGCCTACACCGAAGCCAGTGAACCGGCACTGATTACCAACCCGGTGGCGGTCACGCCGCACATGCTGAATATGGGCATTTTGGACAGTTTGCTGCCCCTGCCCGCATGGGAAACCGTGCCTCCAGGCGACGTTTTCCGGGTGTTTGAGCGGGGCGGGCGTGTCATTGGCACGCAGTTCCCCGAAATTGGGTTGCCCAATCTGACCGGTGCCTTGCAGCGCCTCGACGAGCCTGGCAGGCCGGACATCAAGCAATCCAACCGTGGCCCCGGAACAGGAAGCCGCATCGCTGTACCGCTGATCAACATCACAAAAACCCGGCTGAACGACCCGCACCTGTGGTTCCTGGGCACCAATGAGCAGCCCGGTGACTACCGATCCTCGGGCTGCACCGCTTGCCATACACCCTACGCGAACGACCGTGATCCTTCCCACTCAGGGCCTTATGCGCGCCACGGCCATGAGGGCCGCAGCGCCACAGGCGACCCCACCATCCCCAAAAACCAGTCGGGGCACCCCATTGCGCACCAGTTCACGCGCGCCATCCCATCGTCCCAGTGCATGACCTGCCACTTGCACCAGCCCAATGTGTTTGTGAATTCCTTCTATGGCACCACCATGTGGGACTACGAAACCGACGCCAAAACCATGTGGCCTCAGCAGCAGAAATACCCCACAGCGGCTGAGAGCAGAAAAATTCTTGAACGCAATCCTGAGGAAGCGGCTACTCGCGGCAACTGGGGCGACCCGGAATTTTCGAAGAAAGTGGCGGACTTGAATCCGCAGCTCACCGACACCCAGTTTGCCGACTACCACGGCCATGGGTGGAATTTCCGCAAGGTCTACAAGCGGGACCGCAAGGGCAACTTGCTCGATGAGAAGAACCTGCCGGTCGCCGACGACGACCCTAAAAAGTTCAAGAAAGCAGTGCATTTAACCTCGATCCACCTGGATGTGGGCATGCATTGCGTGGATTGCCACTTTGCGCAGGACTCGCACGGCAACGGCCACATTTACGGCGAGGTGGCAGCAGCCATTGAAGTGGACTGCAAGGACTGCCACGGCAGCGCCAATGAATACCCAAAGCTTTTCACCTCGGGGCCGGCCGCCCGCCCTGGCGGAATGGACATGGGCCTGCTGCGCACCCAGGACGGGCGGCGCCGGTTTGAATGGCGGCAAGGCAAACTTTTCCAGCGTTCAGCGCTGGACCCCAATCTGGAATGGGAAATGTCCCTCGTCAAAGACTCTGTCACGCCAGGGCACAGCAACTACAACGAAAAGGCAGCGCGGGCCAAGCTCATGCATGAAGGCAAAGCAGGGCAAGAAGGTGCGTGGGGACAAGCTAAAAACGGGCAGGGCTACGCGCACAGCGACGACAAAATGACGTGCTACACCTGCCACGTCTCCTGGACCACCAGTTGCGCAGGCTGCCACCTGCCTATCCAGGCCAATGCCAAAACAGACCGCTTGCACTACGAAGGCGGTGAAACCCGCAACTACGCCACCTACAACCCGCAGGTTGCGCGAGACGACGTGTTTCAACTGGGCCGGCACGGCACGGTCAAGGGCTCCAAAATTGCACCGATTCGTTCGAGTTCGGCGTTGATTTTGTCGTCCACCAACATCAATCGCGAAAAAATCTACATCCAGCAACCGCCCATTGCAGCCAGTGGCTTTTCATCGCAGGCGTTTGCGCCGCACTACCCGCATACCGAGCGCAAAACAGAAACCAAAACCTGCTCAGACTGCCATGTCAATCAGGCTAATGACAACAATGCGGTCATGGCGCAACTGCTGCTTCAAGGCACCAACTTTGTGAACTTTGTCGGCTACAACGCCTGGCTCGGCGAATCCTCGCATGTGGAAGCGGTGCAGGTGACCGAATGGGATGAACCGCAGTCCGTCATTGGCAGCTATCTGCACCGCTACGCCTACCCAGACTGGTTCCAGAACCACCGCCTGGCCGGGGGCAAGCTGGCTGAGGCGCACGACCACACGACCCAAGGCCCGGCGAATTGCATCAGCTTGCGCGGTGAATACCTGTTTTCGGCAGAAGGGGCGGGCGGCATGCGGGCCTACGATGTCGCATCCATCGCCAACAAAGGCTTCTCGCAGCGTATTGTCAGTTCACCTTTTTCGCCGCTAGGCCAGCAAACCCAGGTGGTCTCCAGCAATGCCACTTGCGTCGCCCTGCCGACCAACCAGCCGATTGCACCCACCCGCAATCAAGGCGACTTGATGCGTGTGACGAACCAGGAGCAGCCTTTCCACCCCATCTACCACTACGCCTTCATCACGGATTCGGTCGAAGGCTTGATTCTGGTGAACGTGGACACCCTGGCCGATGGCGAACAACGCAACAACTTTCTTAAGCGTGCGCTCACCTGGAATGGTGATGGCGCGCACAAAGGCGTATTGGAAGGCGCACGCCATATTGTTGTGGCGGGGCACTACCTCTACATTGCGGCCAAACGCGGTTTGGTGGTGGTGGATGTGGACAACCCGCTTAAACCCAGCGTGGTGGCGGTGGTGCCACTGCGCGATGCCCGCGCCTCTGCAGTCCAGTTCCGCTACCTTTGGGTCACCACAGCCACTGGCCTGGAGTTGCTGGACATCACCCATCCTGCCAAACCCAGCTTGGTGGCCGCAGGGCGGGTGGCCCTGAATGATGCCCGCAAGGTATATCTGGCGCGGACCTATGCCTACGTTGCCGCAGGATCAGACGGGCTGGTGATTGTGGACATTGAAAAACCAGAGCAGCCGCGTATCGAGCAGCGCTTTACCAATACCGACGGGCAAGGCAAAACGGGACTCGGCGGCGCGCTCGATGATGCGCAGGACGTCATCGTCGGCTCAACCAACGCCTCCTTGTTCGCCTACGTGGCCGATGGCTCAAATGGACTTAAAGTGATTCAACTCACCGCACCCGATACCCAGCCCAAGTTTTATGGCTTCTCCCCCGCGCCCAAGCCGCAAGTGATTGCCTGGCGGCCCACCGCCTCACGTGCTTTGGCCCTGTCCAAAGGCCTTGACCGGGACCGCGCGGTGGACGAAACCGGCGGCCAGATTGCGGTATTTGGCCGTATCGGTTCGCGTCCTTTTTCATTGCCTGAAATGCACAAGCTGTATTTGCGCAAAGACGGCAGCGTATGGACAGTCACCGACCAACCCAATCCGAGTGCACAGGCCCCAAGACCTGACGCGCCGGCCACCCTTTCGGCCATCAAAAAATGAGCCTCTTCACTTCTCGACTGTTGCGCTGTCTGTCAGGCCTTGGCACCTTGCTATGGCTGGTTTCTGGCGCTGCACAAACCCTGCCAGACCATGCCAGGGACAAAACCATGGGCACCATTTCCTGCGCAAGTTCGCTGTGCCACGGCTCGGTCAGTCCGTGGAACGGCTCGGCAGTGATGCAAAACGAGTACGTCATCTGGTCCAGGCTGGACAAGCATGCCCGTGCTTACAGCGTCTTGCTGAATGAAAAATCGCGCCGCATGGCAAGCAACCTGGCCTTGCCGCAGCCGGCGCACCAGTCCAAGATTTGCCTGGATTGCCACGCGCACAACCCCTCGGGAGCCCCTGCGGACGCACGTCACAAGGTTAGCGACGGGGTCAGTTGTGAAGCCTGCCACGGCCCATCAGAACGCTGGCTCAGTGGCCATGTGGCGTCTGATGCCAGCCCGGCGAGCAACCT
The DNA here is from genome assembly GCA_046155225.1 of Burkholderiaceae bacterium. GTDB lineage: Bacteria > Pseudomonadota > Gammaproteobacteria > Burkholderiales > Burkholderiaceae_C > JAKFVA01. The sequence continues at coordinate 11,656 of JBJXED010000050.1, read as the reverse complement.
GAGCCAGGGCATGTTTCCCAGCCATCAGCCCGAGGCGCGCGCCAAGCTGTGCTTGTCTTGCCACTATGGCTCCACGGATAAATACGTCTCGCACCGCCTGATGGCCGCAGGGCATCCCCGGCTGAGCTTTGAAGTAGAGACTTTCACCAGCCTGCAGCCTGCCCACTTCAAGGTGGACGCCGACTACACGGCACGCAAAGGCGTAGTGGACGGCGCAAAAGTCTGGGCCATTGGCCAGGCGGTGGCGGTGGCAACGCAAATGCAAATCCTGCTCGACCCCGAACGCGGCCGCGACGGCGTGTTCCCTGAGCTGACGCTTTTTGACTGCCATTCCTGCCACCACAACATGGCCGACAACCGCTGGCGGCCGACAACAGGCTTCGGGCAAAGCATCAGCCCCGGCTTGATCCGACTGAATGATTCCAGCATGTTGATGCTGCGTCTGATCCTGCGGCAGGTGGACCCTGCGCTGGGCGAGCGGTTTTCCCGCAGCGTCGCCCAGCTCAATAGCGCTGTCGCAGGCAAAGGCAAGCTGACCGAAAGCGCCAATGACGTTCTGGCAAGCGCGCAAGCAGCGAGTAAAAAGATAGCAAGCTCTGCATTCAGCACCGAGGCTATCCGCACTTTGGCCCTAAATTTGGTTGACGACGGCCTGCTGGGTAATTACGCCGACTACGCCGGTGCCGAGCAGGCCGCCCTCGCACTGGGTAGCCTGGTCAACACGATGAACCAGGCCGGGCAACTCAAATCGGCTGCGCTTGTGAATAAGGCGCTGGCGCGCTTGCGGCAAGATTTGCAAAAAGACGAGGCCTACAAGCCGTCTGATTTCCAAAACCGGCTGCGTGAGTTTCGCCTTTTGATTGCCACGCGATAAGGAGGCCCCGCATGGATGCAGATTTTCACGTTGCCATCGTAGGCTCCGGCCCAGCAGGCATGTCGGCGGCAGCGCATTGCGCGTCGCTCGGCGTCAGCCACGTGCTGATCGAGGCGCAGCCGCACCTGGCCGACACCATCTACAAGTACCAAAAAGGCAAGCACGTGATGGCCGAGCCGACGGTACTCGACCTGCGCAGCCCCTTGAGCTTCGCGGCGGGCACCCGAGAGAGCATTCTGAACAAATGGGACGACGAAATAGCCCGGCTGGGCACCCACGTGCTGCATTCATCGCAAGTCGTGGCCATCAGCGGCAGCAAGGGTCAGTTTGTCATTGAACTGGCGACGACCGAGTTGGTCACGGCCCAACATGTGGTTTTGGCGATTGGCCTGCAAGGCAACCTGCGCCCGCTCGGCGTGCCTGGCGAAAATTTGCCCGGGGTGCAGTACCAGCTGAGCGACCCGCGCGACCACTCTGGCGAAACCATCCTGGTAGTGGGCGCGGGCGACGCCGCCATTGAAAACGCGCTCGCGCTGGCGGCGCACGACAACCAGGTGATCTTGCTCAACCGCAATGAAGAATTCAGCCGCTGCAAGGAAGACAACCTGACGGCCGTGCAAGCCGCCATCCGCTCGGGCCAGATCAGTTGCCGCTACCGCAGCCAGATCGAGCAGCTTGAAAAAATTGAAGCTGCGGCTAGTGGCATTGACCATGACAAAACCATGATGGTTTCGGTGGCCGATTTGTCCAAACGCGCGGCGCGCAGGTCCGCCGCGCCGACGCTGCGGGCCGTGCTGAACACAGCATCCGGCCAGGAGGTGGTGGAATGCCACCGCGTCATCGCACGGCTGGGGGCCACGCCGCCCAGAAAGCTGGTGGAGAGCTTCGGCGTCAAATTCACCAACAAAGACGCGTCGGCCTTGCCCGAATTGACCAGTACCTACGAGTCCAGCGTGCCAGGGCTGTACGTGATTGGCGCACTCGGCGGCTACCCGCTCATCAAACAGGCCATGAACCAGGGCTACGAGGTGGTGGAGACCATCATGGGCCGTGCGGTGGTGCCTGCCGACGAACCCTTGCTGCTGAAGAAATTCGCAGCCTGCATGAAGGCCCACCCGCATTTGCGCACCGCCCGTGACGTGCTGTCGCTGATCGCCAGCCGCGTGCCCCTGCTCAAGGGCCTGACCGAACTGCAGCTCAGGGAGCTCATGCTGCAAAGCGAGTTGCTGCTGCCTGCCCAAGGCAAGGTGATTTTTGAGCGCAACGACTACTCCAACTCGTTCTTCTCGATCGTCTCGGGTAGCGTGCACATCCAGGTGGTGGACGGCAAAACCCGCATGCCCGACATCATGCTTTCCAGCGGGAATTTCTTTGGTGAGCTGGGCCTGATCTCGGGACGCCGCCGCACGGCCACGGCAGTAGCCGGGGAAGGCTGCATGCTGGTGGAAACCTCACGCCGTGCCATGCTCAAGCTGATCGCCTCGGTGGATTCGGTGCGCCGCACGCTCGACGACGTGGCGCTGCGCCGGGCGGTACGCAAATTCGTCGCCAGCGACATCACCGAGGCCGATCTGACCTTGCTGACCAGCAATTCGGTCATCAAGCATTTCAAAGTCGGCGAGGCCCTGTTCCAGGAGGGCGACAAAGCCGACGGCCTGTACCTGATCCGCCGCGGCTCGGTCATGGTCTCACGCAATCTGGGCGGCAAGGATGTGGTGCTCTCCTATGTCTCGGCCGGTAACTACGTGGGCGAGATGGCCCTGATGATGGACGCGCCGCGCTCGGCTACCGTCCGCGCCGCCGTGCCGACCGAGACCATCCTGCTCGAAGCCCAGCGCGTGACCGACATCCTGTCGCGCAACACCGGCATGCGCAACCTCATGGACAGCCAGTACCAGGCCCGGGTGCAGGCCAACCAGGCCATGTCCAGCGACGCCAAGTCGGGCAACCTGATTTCCTTTCTGCTCAAGCAAGGTGTCGGCGAGGCCACCGATGTGCTGCTCATTGACGAATCGCTGTGCGTGCGGTGCAACCACTGCGAGAAAGCCTGCGCCGCCACCCACGGCGGCTACTCCCGGCTCGACCGCGAAGCCGGTCCCACCTATGCCAACCTGCATGTACCGACCTCTTGCAGACACTGCGAACACCCACATTGCATGAAAGACTGCCCGCCTGACGCGATCCACCGCTCCCCCAGCGGCGAGGTCTACATCAGCGACGCCTGCATAGGCTGCGGCAATTGCGAGAAAAACTGTCCCTACGACGTGATCCAGATGGCACCAGTAGGGCAAAAGAAGCCGTTCAACAACCTCTTTTTATGGCTGCTGTTTGGTTTGGGCAAGGAGCCCGGCACCGCCATGGATGACGCATTGCATGACAAGAAATCAGCCAAAAAAGCCGTCAAATGCGACATGTGCAAAGACCTTGCCTCCGGCCCCGCCTGCGTGCGGGCCTGCCCCACTGGCGCGGCACTGAGGGTCAGCCCTGAGAACTTCATGAGCTATGCGGGCAGCTTGAAGTAGGCGTGCGGGGGTGCCGATTTGGGCTTTTTTGGCTGTTTTGCGCTATTTTTAGCATCAAATTAGTCTCTAGCCAATATATTTACTGCCAGTATCGCTCCTTAATCAGGAGCATTTCAAAGGCATCGGTTTTGGCTAGTTTTCTGGGCCGATTTCGTGCTAACAGGCAACCCACTGGCTTTGCCCTGCCTTTACTTGACGCTTTTTAGCCAACTGACTATATTACTAACCAGTCAGTCATTAAAGCTTCCCCCGTGACCCTTCCCCACCCCGACCCCGATCTTGGCGACCCCGCTGCCTCCAAACGCGAGCGCCGCAAAGAAGCACGCCCCGGTGAGTTGCTGGCGGCCGCGCTCGACCTGTTCGTCGAAAAAGGGTTTTCAGGCACCCGGGTCGAAGAAGTCGCGGCCAAGGCCGGTGTCTCCAAAGGTACTTTGTTTTTGTATTTCGCCAGCAAGGAAGAGCTGTTTCAAGCGGTGGTGCGTGAGAACATCTCGGGGCGTTTCAGCGAATGGAACAGCGAGATCGATGTGTTTCCCGGCAGCAGCGCCGAGTTGCTGCGCTACGGCATGAACAGCTGGTGGGAGCGCATCGGCGCGACCAAAGCCAGCGGTATCACCAAGCTCATCATGAGCGAGGCGCGCAACTTCCCGGAAATCGCCAGCTTCTATCAAAGAGAAGTGATCCAGCCGGGCAGCGAGCTGATCCGCCGCATCCTCCAGCGCGGCATCGCGCGTGGCGAGTTCCGGCCAGTGGCGCTCAACTACGCGGTCTACAGCGTGATTGCGCCGCTGATTTTCCTGGTTATGTGGAAGCACTCGCTGGGCGCGTGCGCCGACAACACAATGACACTTTCCCCGCAAGACTATCTTGACAGCCAAATCAGTGTGATCCTGCACGGCGTGCTAGTGTCACCCCCGCCAAACATTGCACCGCACACCACCCCATGAACTCACCTGCCCTGCCCCACCCGAACCGCCGCTGGCTGCGCTGGCTGGCCATTGGCATCGCCGTAGTGGTGGCGCTGGCGCTCACGCAGCGCTGGCTGTCAGCACGCGGCGCCGCACAGGCCAAAACTGCTGCCGCACCTGCAGCCACACCCACATTGGAACTGGCGGCCAGCGATGTCAGCCCGGCGCGGGTGCAAACCTTGACGCAAGGTTTGACGATCTCGGGCACGCTCAAAGCCGTCAGCAGCGCCGTCATCAAAGCCCGCGTGGCGGGCGAGTTGCAAGGCTTGACGCTGCGCGAGGGCGACAGCGTGCAGGCAGGCCAGACCATAGGCCGAATCGACAGCACCGAATCCCGCGCCCGGCTGCGCGCCGCGATGGACCAGGCCGACGCCGCCAAAGCTCAAATCGACATTGCGCAGCGCCAGTTTGACAACAACTCGGCGCTGGTCAACCAGGGCTTTATCTCCAAAACCGCCCTGGACACCTCGCAAGCCAACTTGAATGCCGCGCGCGCCACCCACCAGGCGGCCATGGCGAATGCCGACGTGGCGCGCAAGTCACTTCAAGACACGGTGCTGACCTCGCCCATCAGCGGCGTGGTGTCGCTGCGTTCAGCCCAGCCTGGCGAGCGGGTCGGCATCGACGCCAGGGTGCTCGAAGTGATGGACTTGCGCCAGTTGGAACTGGAAGCCGCCGTCAGCGCTGCGGACGCGGTGCAAGTGCGGGTTGGCCAACGCGCCACCCTGAGCATCGAAGGCAGCGCCAGCAGCAAGGCACAGACGCAACCCATCATTGCCACCGTGGTGCGCATCAATCCCAATGCGCAAGCCGGCAGCCGCAGCGTGCTGGTGTATTTGAGTGTGGACAACCTGCCGGGCAACGCCTTGAAAGCTGGCCTGTTTGCCCAGGGCAGCATTGGTACGGCAGAAGTCAATGCGCTGGCGGTGCCGCTGACCAGCGTGCGCACCGACCAGCCAGCGCCCTATGTGCAAGTGGTGGAAAACCAGCAGGTGGTGCACAAGCCGGTGACTTTGGGGGCCCGCGGTGAAGCGGTGGCCCCGGCCAACGCATTGACCAGCACGGAGGGCATCGGTACGCGCAACAGCACGCCGATGGTGGCCGTGACCGGGCTGACCGAGGGTGCCCAGGTCATCGGCTCCAGCGTCGGCGTACTGCAAGCGGGCACCGCCGTCAAATTCACCGGTGCGCCGGCTCCTGCAGCGCAAGCCGCAGCCACTGCAGGCCGCTAGCCATGTGGTTCACCCAGGTCAGCCTGAAAAACCCGGTGTTTGCCACCATGCTGATGGTGGCCATCGTGGTGCTGGGTCTGTTCTCCTACCAACGTTTGAAGGTGGACCAATTCCCGAACATCGATTTCCCGGTGGTCGTGGTCACCACCGAATACCCCGGTGCCTCGCCTGAAATTGTCGAGAGCGAAGTCACCAAAAAGCTGGAAGAAGGCATCAACTCGATTGCCGGCATCAGCACCCTGACTTCGCGCAGCTACGAAGGGCAATCGGTCGTCATCATCGAGTTTCAGCTGCAAATCGACGGTCGCAAGGCCGCCGAGGAAGTGCGCGAGCGCGTCGCCGCGCTGCGCGCCAGCCTGCGCGATGAAGTCAAAGAGCCGAGGGTGCAGCGCTTTGACCCCGCCAGCCGCGCCATCTGGTCACTCGCGGTCTTGCCTGACACGGCAAGCGGCACCGCTATGTCCGCCGCAGCGCTGTCCAACTGGTCCAGCCAGGTGCTGAAAAAGCGGCTGGAAAACGTCCGCGGCGTCGGTGCCATCACGCTGGTGGGTGCGACCCAGCGCGAGATCAATATCTATCTGCAGCCTGCGCTGATGGAAGCCTTCGGCATCACGCCCGAACAGGTTGTCAGCGCGGTGCGCAACGAAAACCAGGACTTGCCAGTCGGGGCCATCCGCTCGCTGGCGCAGGAACGCGTGGTGCAGATTGACGCGCGCATGAAACGGCCCGAAGACTTCGCCAAAATCATCATCACCCGCAAAGGCGCGGGCAGTACCGGCAGCAGCGCGGGCCAGCAAGCCGGCGCGGGTGCCGCCATCCGGCTGGAGCAAGTCGCCACTGTGGTCGACGGCCCCCAAGAGGTCGAAAGCCTGGCGCTCTACAACGGCCAGCGCACGCTGCTGGTCCAGGTGCAAAAGTCGCAGGATGAAAACACCATTGAGGTCGTCGACGGCCTGAAACAAGCAGTGGCCGAGATCAGCAAGTCATTGCCGCCCGGCATCCGGCTCGAGTCGGTCACCGACACCTCGCGCTCGATCCGCACCTCGGTCGAGAACGTGCGCCGCACCTTGATTGAAGGCGCCTTGCTCACCGTGCTGATCGTGTTTTTGTTCCTCAACTCCTGGCGCTCTACCGTCATCACCGGCCTGACGCTGCCGATTTCGATCATCGGCACGTTTTTGTTCATGTACCTGTTTGGCTTCACCATCAACAACATCACCTTGATGGCGCTGAGCCTGTGCGTCGGCCTCTTGATTGACGACGCGATTGTGGTGCGCGAGAACATCGTGCGCCATGTGCAAATGGGAAAAACCCCGTACAACGCCGCGCTGCAAGGCACGCAGGAAATTGGCCTGGCGGTGCTCGCCACGACACTGTCGATCGTTGCGGTGTTTTTGCCGATCGGCTTCATGCAGGGCATCATCGGCAAGTTCTTCCATGAGTTCGGCATTACCATCGTCGCGGCGGTGCTGATCTCGATGTTTGTCAGCTTCACGCTGGACCCGATGCTGTCTTCCGTCTGGCATGACCCGAGCATTGACAGCCAGGGCAAGCGCGGCGCGCCAGTGACCTTCTACGACAAAACCATTGGCCGCGTCACCGCCTGGTTTGACCGCGCCACCGAGCGGCTGGGCGATGTCTACCAGCGTTTGCTGCGCTGGGCTTTGCTGCACAAAATCGCCACGGTGCTCATTGCGGTGCTTATTTTTGCCACCAGTATTTTCATGGTGCCGTTGCTGGGTACCGAGTTTGTGCCGAAGGCTGATTTTTCCGAAACCTCGCTGACCTTCAACACCCCGGTGGGCTCGTCGCTCGAGGCCACCGAAGCCAAGGCGCGGCAGGTCGAGTCCATCGTCCGCGAGTTTCCCGAAGTCCGCTACACCGTGGCGACAATCAACACCGGCAACGCGCAGGGCAAAATTTACGCCAGCATTTACGTGCGTCTGGTGGACCGCAAGCAGCGCAGCCGCATTGCCGACGCCATGTCGGCGCTGTTGCGCGACCGGCTGAAACAGGTGCCCGGCATCACTGTCACGCACGTGGGCCTGCTCGACGCGGTGGGCGGAAACAAACAAGTCGAGTTCTCCCTGCTGGGCACCGATTTGACTGAGCTGGAACGCCTGGCGGCGGCTGTCCAGGAAAAAATTCGCCCCATTCCCGGCCTGGTCGACCTGGACTCCAGCGTCAAGCCCAACAAGCCCACCGTGGGCCTGGAAATCCGCCGCGATGCCGCCAGTGACCTCGGCCTGTCGCTCGCCCAGATCGGTGCGCAACTGCGCATCCTGGTGGCCGGGCAAACTGTCGGCAACTGGCGCGCGCCCGACGACCAAACCTACGACGTGAAAGTGCGGCTGGCCCCTGCCTCGCGTGACGACCCGAGCGACCTGGAGCGCCTGAGTTTTGTCGCCGGCAACAACGCCGACGGAACCAGCCGCACGATTCGCCTGAACCAGGTTGCCACCGTGAGTGCCAGCACCGGTGCCAACCAGATCAACCGGCGCGAGCTGACGCGCGAAGTCGCGATCAACGCCAACGTCTATGGCCGCTCGGCCGGTGAAGTCTCGGGCGACATCCGCGCCGCGCTGGCCAGCACCGCGTTCCCGCCGGGCTACCGCTACACCTTCAGCGGCTCTACGAAAAACATGCAGGAGTCGTTTGGCTACGCACTGTCGGCGCTGGTGCTGGCGATTGTTTTTATCTACATGATTCTCGCGAGCCAGTTCAAAAGCTTTTTGCAGCCGCTGGCACTTATGACAGCGCTGCCGCTGACCTTGATTGGCGTGGTGCTGGCGCTGCTGGCGTTCCGCTCGACCTTGTCGATGTTCTCCGTCATTGGCGTGGTGATGCTGATGGGGCTGGTGACCAAAAACGCCATTTTGCTGGTGGACTTTGCCATTCGCGCCCGCGAAGGCGGTATCGGTGATGACGGCCAGCCTGTGGCGGGCATTGAACGCACCGAAGCGCTGCTGCTGGCCGCCAAGGTGCGCTTGCGGCCGATTTTGATGACCACGCTGGCCATGATTTTCGGCATGATGCCGCTGGCCTTTGCCCTCACCGAAGGCTCCGAGCAGCGCGCGCCCATGGGCCAGGCCGTGATTGGCGGTGTCATCACGTCGTCGGTGCTGACGCTGGTTGTCGTGCCGGTGGTGTACTGCTATATGGACGACTTGACACAGTGGGTGCGCCGCCGCTTTGGCCTGCCTGCTGCGGCTGTCCCCACGCTGCAAACGGCAGCGGTCCAACCCTAGAATTTGCCCACCTCACCCATGTCCACGCCCTCCGCCATGAACACCGAACAAGCCCGCTTCAACATGATCGAACAGCAAATCCGCCCCTGGGAAGTGCTGGACAGCCACGTATTGCAACTGCTCGCGCTGGTCAAGCGCGAAGACTTTGTGCCGCCGCAGCACAAGGCGCTGGCCTTTGTTGACATGGAGCTGCCGATTGGCGAAGGCCAGGTCATGCTGGCCCCCAAGGTCGAGGCGCGCCTGCTGCAAGACCTGCAAGTGCAGCGGCATGAGAGCGTGCTGGAGATCGGCGCGGGCTCGGGCTTCATGGCCGCGCTGCTGGGCCACCGCGCGCGCTCGGTGCTGTCTCTGGAGCTGCATGCGCCCCTGGCGGCCATGGCGCGCGCCAACCTGCGCCGGGCGGGCCTGCACAACGTCGACGTGCGGCACGCCGACGGTGCCGCTGGCGCGCCGCAGGACGGCCCGTTTGACGTCATCCTGCTGAGCGGCTCGGTGGCGCGCATCCCGCAGGTTTTGCTGGACCAGCTCAGCATAGGCGGGCGGCTGATGGCCATCGTCGGCACCGACCAGGCCATGCAGGCCGTGCTGGTCACCCGCAGCAGCCCCAGCGCCTGGCAGCGCACCGCGCCCTGGGACACGGTGGCACCCGCGCTGCAAAACTTCGCGCACGCCTCGGCCTTTGTGTTTTAACGCCACTGCCGCCCGCTTCAGTCCACTCCCGCCATGACCACTGCCCTGCCTCAAATCCGCCCCAACCAGCTTGCCCACTGGCGCGACGCACTGCATGCAGACCGTCCAGACGCCGCCTGCGTGCTGCTCGATGTGCGTGAACCCTGGGAAGTGCAAACCGCCAGCGTGCACGCCGACGGCTTTCAAACCGTGGCGATTCCCATGGGCGAGTTGCCAAACCGCCTGGGCGAGCTTGACCCTTCGCAGCCCGTGGCCTGCCTGTGCCACCACGGCGCGCGCAGCCAGCGCGTGGCGCTGTTTTTGCAGCACAGCGGCTTTGCCGACGTGGCCAACATAGCCGGCGGCATTGACGCCTGGTCACGCGAGCGTGACGCCGCCGTGCCGCTGTATTGACGGCAGCCCCGCTCACCAGAGTCTCACCGAATCAAAGGAACACCATGAAATTGCTTCGTCCCTCGGCCGCTTCGGTCCCTGCGCGCAGACACAGCGGCTTGCGCCTGCGCGCCCTGGCCCTGGCGCTCGGCGCGGCCTGGCTGCCTGCAACCAGTCAGGCGCAAAACCTGGTCGAGCTGTTTGACGCCGCGCGCGGCTTTGACGCCAGCTTCCAGTCGGCCCGCGCGCAGTACGACGCCAGCGTGGCACGCGCCGCGCAGTCGCGCGCGGGCATTTTGCCCAGCGCCAATTTGTCGGCCGGTGTCTCGCGCTCGCAATTTGAGAACAACAACCCGCCGATTGACCGGATCTCGGGCTCGCAAAACGCCACCTTGAGCGCCTCGCAGCCCCTGTACCGCCCGGCCAACCGGCTCGCCTACGACCAGGGCAAAAAAAGCGTCGATGTCGCCAAGGCCGTGCTGCAAGCCGCCGAGCAAGACCTGGTGGTGCGCGTCAGCCAGGCTTACTTTGATGTGCTCGGCGCGCAAGATACCCTGGCCTTTGTGCGTGCTCAAAAAGCCGCTGTCGCCGAGCAACTCGCCTCGGCCAAGCGCAACTTTGAAGTCGGCACCTCGACCATCACCGACGCGCGCGAAGCGCAGGCCCGGTTTGACCTGGTGATTGCGCAGGAAATCGCCGCCGAGAACGACGTGCGCATCCGCCGCATTGCGCTAGACACGCTGGTCGGCCGCAATGACGCCGCGCCCAGGCCGCTGGCACTGCCGGTGGCGCTGCCGCCGCTGCAACCCGGCGACGTGGCGGTGTGGGTGCAAGAGTCCGAAAGCAACAGCCCGGCGATTGCCCAAGCCGCGCTGGCGCTGGAGATTGCCCAACTCGAAACCCGCCGCGCCAGAGCTGGCCACCTGCCCACGCTGGATTTGAACGCCAGCTACAACGTCACCAAAAGCCAAAACGGCAGCGTGCAAACCGGCAGCAGCTTCACCACCAGCACCGGTGCCACCGATTCACGCACCAACAACGCCTCCATCAGCCTGGCCTTCAACCTGCCGCTGTTTGCCGGCTTTGCCACGCAAAACCGCATCCGCGAGACGCTGGCGCTGGAAGAGCGCGCCGAGTCTGATCTGAACCTGTCCAAACGCAGTGTCGGCCAAACCACCCGCACCGCGTTTTTCGGCGTGGTTTCGGGCCTTAGCCAGGTCAATGCGCTGGAAGCGTCCGAGCAGTCGAGCCAGCTCGCGCTGGACGCCAACAAGCTGGGCTACCAGGTGGGGGTGCGCATCAACATCGACGTGCTGAACGCGCAAAGCCAGTTGTTCCAGACCAAGCGCGACCTGGCGCAGGCGCGCTACAACGTGCTGCTGGGCGGGCTGCGGCTGCGGCAGGCGGCAGGCACGCTCACGGCGCAGGACTTGCTGGGCATCAACGCCTTGCTGGTGCGCTAGGCACGCCTGCCGTTACTACTATTTAAATAGCAGTACCGGCAGGAAACACCTTGGCTAGAAGCCAATTTGGCACATAAAAATGCCTTTTGGAGGTAAAAAGCCACTTTTCAGCGGCTCTCCCGCCGCGTCCTAAAACGCTCCCAGTGCCGCGTCATCCAGCGTCACGCCCAGCAGGCTGATCACCAGCACCTGCGCGGCGCTGCTGGCGTGGTCGTACACGGCATAGGTGTCGCCGCCTTGGCTGACAGGGCCGCCCTGCAACACCCAGCCGCTGCCCAGCACCACCG
>JBJXED010000049.1:0-12548 GCA_046155225.1 Burkholderiaceae bacterium | reverse complement strand
TGCGGCATGAGCGCGGTGAAGCGGCCGTCGGGGGTGGTGACGCCGGTCAGGCCGCCGGGGCTGCCATTGGGATTGAAGGGGTAGGCCGCCGTGGGCAGGCCGTCATTGCCGACAAAGCGCATCGCCGCCAAGGTTTGCGCCTCTAGCCGCGCCGCATCGCCCTGCCCGCCGCGCGCGGTATCGAAATTGGCAAAGCCCTCGCCGTGGGCTACCGCAATTGGCAGCCGCCAGCCGGCCATGCCTTTGAAAAACACGCTAGGCGAATCCAGCACCTCGACCATCGCCAGGCGGGCCTCAAAGCGCTCGCTGCGGTTGGTGGTAAAGCGCGGCCAGGCCTGCGCGCCGGGTATCAGGGAGGCAAGCTCGGCAAACATCTGGCAGCCGTTGCACACGCCCAAGCCAAAGGTGTCCGGGCGGCTGAAAAACTGCGCAAACTGCTCGGCCAGCAGCGGGTTGAAGGTGATCGAGCGCGCCCAGCCAATGCCTGCGCCCAGCGTGTCGCCGTAGCTGAAGCCGCCGCAGGCCACCAGGCCCGCGAAGTCGCCGAGGCGGGCGCGGCCGGTCTGCAAATCGGTCATGTGCACGTCCACCGCGTCAAAACCGGCTTCGGTGAAGGCGTAGGCCATTTCCACATGCGAGTTGACGCCTTGCTCACGCAGGATGGCGACTTTGGGGCGGGCCAGCAAGAGGCCAGGCGGGGCGGTGGGAACTTCTGAATTGATAGCAGTATCGGCATTCAATACGCTGGCTACAGGCTGATTTGGCATTAAATTGACGTGCAAACCGGGGTTTTTCGGCTCCCCGGCGCTGGCGTGCTCGGCGTCGGCGCAGGCGGGGTTGTCGCGCAGGCGGGCCATGCGCCAGCTCACGCTGTCCCAGACCTGGTGCAGGTCGTGCAGGCTGGCGCTGAAGATGGCTTTGGTATCGCGCCAGATTTGTACCTGCCCCTTGCCCACCGCCAGGGGCGACGATTCGGGCCGGGTCTTGCCGATGAAATGGCTGTGCTTGGCCAAGCCGTGCGCGCGCAGGGTTTGCATCACTTCATTGCGCTGCGCGGTGCGCACTTGCAGCACCACGCCCAGCTCTTCACAAAACAGCGCCTTGAGCGTCAATTCTTCGCGCCGGGCGCTGACCTGGTTGGCCCAATTTTTACTGTCGCCGACGTCCATGCGGCTGTCGGAAATGCCGTCGCCCTCAACCAGCAGCAGGTCAATGTTCAGCGCCACGCCGACCTGCCCGGCAAAGGCCATTTCGGCCACGCAGGCCAGCAAGCCGCCGTCGCTGCGGTCGTGGTAGGCCAGGATTTTCTGCTCAAGCCGCAGGACGTTGATGGCTTTGACCAGATTGACCAGGTCTTGCGGCTCGTGCAGGTCGGGCACCTCATGGCCCACCTGCCCCAGCGTTTGCGCCAGGATGCTGCCGCCCAGACGCATACGGCCCCGGCCCAGGTCAATCAGCACCAGCGTGGTGTCAGCCTCCTGCGCATCCAGCTGCGGCGTGAGCGTGCCGCGCACGTCAGCCACGCTGGCAAAGGCGGTGACGATGAGCGAGACCGGCGACGTCACCTGCTTGCGCTCGCCGCTGTCAGCGTCAGCCCACTGCGTGCGCATCGACAGGCTGTCTTTGCCCACCGGGATCGATATGCCCAGCGCCGGGCACAACTCCAGTCCCACGGCTTTGACGGCGGCATACAGGTCGGCGTCTTCGCCGGGCTCGCCGCAAGCGGCCATCCAGTTGGCGCTGAGCTTGACGCGCGGCAACTCAATGGGCGCGGCGAGCAGATTGGTAATCGCCTCGGCAACCGCCATGCGGGCCGACGCGGCGGCGTTCACCACCGCCAGCGGCGTGCGCTCGCCCAGGGCCATGGCCTCACCGGCAAAACCTTTGAAATCGGCCAGGGTAACGGCGCAGTCGGCCACCGGCACCTGCCAGGGGCCGACCATCTGGTCGCGGTGCGTCAGGCCGCCCACAGTGCGGTCGCCAATGGTGATGAGGAAACGTTTGGACGCCACGGTGGGATGCGCCAGCACCGCCAGCACGGCGACCTGCAAATCCACCTCGGTCAGGTCAAGCGGCGCAAATTCACGCGCGAGCGTGGCCGCGTCGCGCTGCATTTTGGGCGGTTTGCCAAGCAATACGTTCAGAGGCATGTCCACTGGAGGTGCGGCGTGATTTTCTGCATCGGCCACCACCAGTTGCGGCTCCTGCGTCGCCACGCCGAGCACCGCAAACGGGCAGCGCTCGCGCTGGCACAGCGCTTCAAACAGCGGCAAGGATTCGGGCGCGATCGCCAGCACGTAACGCTCCTGGCTCTCGTTGCACCAAATCTCCGCCGGTGACAGGCCGCTGGCTTCAAGCGGGATGGCGCGCAAATCGAAACGCGCGCCGCGCCCCGCGTCATTGACCAGCTCCGGCAACGCATTGGACAAGCCGCCCGCGCCGACGTCGTGAATCGCCAGAATCGGGTTGGCCGCCGCGCCGCCCCCGCCGTCACCCGCACCAGCCCCCGCACCCAGGGCGAGCTTGAAGCAGTGGTTGATGACCTCTTGCGCGCGCCGCTCCATCTCGGGGTTGCCGCGCTGCACCGAATCAAAGTCCAGCGCCGCCGCATTGGCCCCGCTGGCCAGTGAACTCGCCGCGCCGCCGCCCATGCCAATGCGCATGCCCGGCCCGCCCAACTGCAGCAGCAGCGTGCCCGCAGGGAAGGCGATTTTGTGCGTCAGCGCCGCGTCGATCGTGCCCAGGCCGCCAGCCACCATGATCGGCTTGTGGTAGCCGCGCTGCTGCGTGTGCAGTGCATCGCTGCCGGGCAGCCTGAACTGCACGCTTTGTTCGTATTCGCGGAAATAGCCCAGCAGATTGGGCCGGCCGAATTCGTTGTTGAAGGCGGCGGCACCCAGCGGCCCCTCGGTCATGATGTGCAGCGGGCTGGCGATGTGCGCGGGTTTGCCGTAGCCGCCACCCGCGCCGGGAAACAGCGTGGACACGGTGAAGCCGCAGAGGCCGGCCTTGGGCTGCGAGCCGCGCCCGGTCGCGCCTTCGTCACGAATCTCGCCGCCCGCACCGGTCGAAGCGCCAGGGAATGGCGCAATCGCGGTGGGGTGGTTGTGGGTTTCCACCTTCATCAGCACATGGCGCAAACTGCTTTGTTTTTGATAGTTGCTCAGGCAGGATTTACCTTGGCCAGCATCACTTCTGACTTTATTTTCAGGTGAAAAGGCCGCTGGCGGCGCAAAAAACGCCTCCACCATGCCGCCTTCCATGACCGAGGCGTTGTCGCTGTAGGCCACCACGGTGTGCTGCGGTGCCTGGCTGTGGCTGTGGCGGATCATGCCAAACAGGCTGAGCGGCTGGGACGCGCCGTCAATCACGAAGTCGGCATTGAAGATTTTGTGGCGGCAGTGCTCGCTGTTGGCCTGCGCAAACATCATCAACTCGGCATCACTGGGGTTGCGGCCCAGCGCGGTGTAGGCGTGCAGCAAGTAGTCCAGTTCGCCCGCCGACAGCGCCAGACCGTAAGCCTGGTTGGCCTGCGCCAGGGCTGCTGTGCCGCCAGCCAGTACGTCAATACGCACCAGTTCGGCGGCCGGCGGGCTGGCCCAGAGGTCTTGCGGCGTGGCCCCGGCGGGCAGCACGCTCTCGGTCATGCGGTCGTGCAGCAAGGCGGCGATGGCCTCCTGCTGCGCCGGGCTGAAGGGCGAAGGCAGCGCGGGCGTTTTGCTGCCCAGGCCGAAGCCCAGCCGCTGGCCGAGCTGAACCAGAAAATCGGGGGCCAAACCAATGCGGTACTGCACCAGCCGCTCGATCCGCTGCACCGGCAAGCCGCAATTGCGCGCAATGTCGGTGGCCTTGGATGCCCAGGGCGATACAGTGCCCAGGCGCGGCGCTACCGTCAGCGTCCAGGCGGGCTCGGCAGGGTGCGTGGCAGGCTCGCCATAACGCAGCAGCGCGGCGAGTTGGCTGTGCTGCTGCGCCGTCAGCGCCTGGCCCGCGCTGACCCCATGCCGGTACTGCCCGCTGACCCAGGCGATGCGGGCGTCAATGGCCTGCAAGGGCCCGAGCAATTGGGCTGCGCGGAATTCACTCAGGGCGTTGATGCCCAGGGGCGCGCCGTCAAAGGAGGCGAAGAACAATTCGGGGGCTGGGGGCAAGAGAGGGTGCGGGAGCTGCGTCACGGGGAGCCTTGTCTGAACAGCGCTGAATTTTAGCGGCGCAGGCCCGTCGCGCGGGCTGCCGCAGCGCAGGCGCAGGCAGCGCGTGCCGATGGGATAATCACGCCATGAGCATTACCTTAAAAGACCAGGACGGCATCGCCGGTATGCGCCTGGCAGGCCGCCTGGCCTCCGAGCTGCTGGACTACCTGACACCGCACGTCCAACCCGGCACCACCACCAACCAGATCGACCAGCTCGCACACCACTACATGACGCAGGTGCAGCACACCATTCCCGCTACCCTGGGCTACACGCCGCCGGGCTACATCCCCTACCCCAAAAGCCTGTGCACCTCGGTCAACCATGTGGTGTGCCACGGCATTCCGAACGACAAGGCGCTGAAAAAAGGCGATGTCGTCAACATCGATGTCACCGTCATCAAAGACGGCTGGCACGGCGACACCAGCCGCATGTTCATGGTGGGTGAGGCCAGCATCGCGGCCAAGCGCCTGTGCGCCCTGACCTATGACGCCATGTGGCACGGCATTGCGATGGTCAAACCCGGCGCGTACCTGGGCGATGTCGGGCATGCGATACAAAAATTTGCCGAAGGGCACGGTTTTTCCATCGTGCGCGAGTTCTGTGGCCACGGCATTGGCCGGGTCTTTCACGAAGAGCCGCAGGTGCTGCACTACGGCAAACCCGGCACGCTCGACAAACTCTTGCCGGGCATGATTTTCACCATCGAGCCCATGATTAACGCCGGGCGGCGCGACGTCAAAGAGCTCGGCGACGGCTGGACCATCGTTACCAAAGACCATTCGCTCTCAGCCCAGTGGGAGCACACCGTGCTGGTGACAGAGACTGGCTACGAGGTGCTCACGCTGTCCAGCGGCAGCCCGCCGCCCCCGGCTTTTGTGATGCCGCCAAGCCGCTCGGCCAGCGCGCCAGCCGCGCCTGCCCTGGCCGCCTCGGCGGCGCTGGCATAACTTATTTTTGTAGCGGCACTGTCAAGTGGATACGGGGCTGCAAGCCGTTTATCGCCAGAAAAAGTCGCAATTATTGCTGCCAGTGGCCGCGCCTGGCGCTTCGACCCGCGGGATTGCCGCGCTGCTGCGCAAGCTCTCGGCCCTGGCCGACCAGACCTTGTTGCAACTGTGGAAGCAGCAGGACTTTGCGAACGACTTTTGCTTGCTGGCCGTGGGCGGTTTTGGCCGCGGCGAGTTGTTTCCCCACTCCGATGTCGATGTGCTGCTGCTGCTGCCCGCGCATGCCCGGCCGGAGCAGGACGCCGCGCTCAAACGCAAGATCGAAGGCTTTATAGGCAGCTGCTGGGACGCGGGCCTGGAACTGGGCTCGAGCGTACGCACGATACAAGACTGCGTGGACGAGGCCGCCAAGGACGTGACGGTGCAAACCTCCTTGCTGGAGGCCCGGCTGATCGTGGGCAGCAAAAAAGCCTACGGCGAATTTGCCTTGGCGTTTCACCGCGCGCTCGATCCCAAGGCATTCCTGCTCGCCAAGATGCTTGAGCTGCGCCAGCGCCATGCGCGTTTTGAGAACACGCCCTACTCGCTCGAGCCCAATTGCAAAGAGTCCCCCGGCGGCCTGCGTGACCTGCAAACCATTTTGTGGGTGACCAAGGCCGCCGGGCTGGGCAACCGCTGGAGCGAGTTAGCCCGCACCGGTATTGCCACACCCCTGGAGGTGCAGCAAATCCGGCGCAACGAGGCGCTGCTGAGCCTGATCCGCACCCGCCTGCACCTGATTGCCCACCGGCGCGAAGACCGCCTGGTGTTTGACTTGCAAACCCAGGTCGCCGAGTCTTTTGGCTATGCCAGCCTGGCCCCCGACGGCACGCGGCTGCCCGTGCGAGCCAGCGAGCAGCTCATGCGCCGCTACTACTGGGCCGCCAAGGCCGTGACGCAACTGAGCCAAATCCTGCTGCTCAATGTGCAGGAGAGGCTCAACCCCAGCAGACACGAACTGCGGCCGATCAATGCCCGCTTTTTTGACAAGGCCGGCTTGATCGAAGTCGCCAGCGACGACCTGTATTGGCGCGAGCCGCACGCGATTCTGGAGACTTTTTTGCTCTACCAGACGACCGAGGGCATCAAAGGCTTGTCAGCCCGTACCCTGCGTGCGCTCTACAACGCCCGCCACCTGATGGACGCGCAATTTCGCAGCGACCCGGTCAACCGCGCCACCTTCCGCAAGATCCTGCTCGAGCCGCGCGGCATTACCCACGCCATGCGGCTGATGAACCAGACCTCGGTGCTGGGCCGCTACCTGTGGGTGTTTCGCCGCATCGTCGGGCAGATGCAGCACGACTTGTTCCATGTCTATACGGTTGACCAGCACATCCTGATGGTGCTGCGCAACGTGCGGCGCTTTTTCATGGCCGAGCATGCGCACGAGTACCCGTTTTGCTCGCAACTCGGCGCCGGCTGGGACAAGCCCTGGGTGCTGTACACGGCGGCGCTGTTTCATGACATTGCCAAAGGCCGCGGCGGCGACCATTCGGACCTGGGCCGTGCCGAAGTGCGGCGCTTTTGCCGCCAGCACGGCCTGGCCGGGCCAGCCCACCGGGCCGATGCCCGCTTGATCGAATTCCTTGTCGCCGAACACCTCAGCATGAGCCGCATCGCGCAAAAGGAAGACCTGGGCAACCCCGAGGTCATTGCGGCGTTTGCCAAGCGCGTGGGCAATGAGCGCTACCTGACAGCGCTGTACCTGCTCACCGTGGCCGACATCCGCGGCACCAGCCCCAAGGTCTGGAACAACTGGAAAGGCAAGCTGCTGGAAGACCTGTACCGGTTCACGCTGCGCAGCCTGGGCGGCCGCGCGCCCGACCCCGAGGCCGAGGTCGAAGCGCGCAAGCGCGAGGCGCTGGTGCTGCTGGCGCTGCACTCGGCACCTTATGAAGCGCACAAAGCCCTGTGGGCGACGCTGGACGTGGGCTATTTCATGCGGCATGACGCGCCCGACATCGCCTGGCACACCAAACACCTGTCGCGCCACGTGAATTTCTGGAAAAGCAGCCCCGGCAACCTGGGTGACCGGCCCGAGGGGGCCACGCTGGTGCGGGCGCGTTTGTCGCCGCTGGGCGAAGGCCTGCAAGTGCTGGTCTATACGCCCGACCAGAGCGACTTGTTTGTGCGCATTTGCGGCTATTTTGACCAGGCCGGTTTTTCCATCCTGGACGCCAAAATCCACACCGCCAACAACGGCTACGCGCTCGACACCTTCCAGGTCGTCAACGCCAATATGCAGGACTACCACCACGAGCTCAGCAGCATGGTCGAGACCGACCTGCTCGCCAGC
Organism: Burkholderiaceae bacterium; assembly: GCA_046155225.1. Classification (GTDB taxonomy): domain Bacteria; phylum Pseudomonadota; class Gammaproteobacteria; order Burkholderiales; family Burkholderiaceae_C; genus JAKFVA01. The sequence continues at coordinate 5,070 of JBJXED010000049.1, read as the reverse complement.
CTGCGCGCCGACGGCCCGCTGCCCCCGCCCAGCAAGGGCCGCGTCTCGCGCCGCGTCAAGAGCTTCCCCATGGTGCCGCGCATTGACCTGCAGCCGGATGACAAAGCCCAGCGCTGGCTGCTCACCATCTCGGCCAGCGACCGGGTCGGCCTGCTGTATTCGGTGGCGCGCGTGCTGGCCAAACACCGCCTCAATTTGTACCTGGCCAAAGTCACCACCCTGGGCGAGCGTGTCGAAGACACCTTCTTGATCGACGGCGCCGAGTTGCAGCACAACCGGGCGCAGATTGACATTGAGACGGAGTTGCTGGCAGCGCTGGCGTGAAGCGGTAGATTTTCTGCGGATGACCCTACCCCAGAATCCGTAACACTCAGAGGTTAGATTTTCCGGCTGCTGACCCTACCCGTCATCGCTTTTGCCCGTTAATGGTTTTGCATCAGCTTCACCCCAGCTTCCAGATGCCGCCGCCACTTGGGCCCGCGCTGCATGGCATCCGCCTCGGCCTGCGCCAGGCCATCAGGATCATTGACTTTCAGCCAGGCGTACAACATGGCGGCTTGCTGCACATCCTTGTTGGCTTTGGTGCGCTGGGCTGCGGGCCGCAAGCCGCTTACGATGAGTTTGTGCACCGCCATACGTGCCGGGCTGGGCACATTCACCAGGCAAGCCTGGGTGCCGGTAAACACCGCCGCCGACTGCACGTCTTCCAGTGAGAATTCCATGTAGCGCAGAGCCTGAAACTCGGCGTTAAAGGCTTTGACCTTGACCAGCTCGCGCTCACTGCGGTCCGTGGGGGTCAAAAAATCGAGTACAAAGCCCGGCTCGCGCGGGTTGACCCAGCGCCCGCCCTGAATACCGTCCAGACTGGCGGCGGGTACAAAACCCATGCCCAGCGACTCAATCACATCACCCAGATCCAGGGTGGCTTCGCTGCGCAAAGCTACCTGCATGTTTTTGCCCGCGTGGGCAAAGTCCAGGTCTTGTGTACGCGCCGCATCGGCCCAGCGCACGCCCAGCATATTGCCTGCGCATAAGAAGGCATGGGTGCCCACCAGCACACCGCCCGCGCGGAAGAAACCCGCATCAGACAGCTTGCGAATAATGGCCAGATGCGGGCTGGTGACCGCCAGGCCGCCCAATGTAGTGGTTTGCTGGGCCAGCGCTTTGACCTGGCTCTCAGAGCCTGGCGTGCTTGCATGACGCCTGCGGGCTACCAAGGCGGTCAGTGCAGGGCTGTCTGGCCCCAAGTAAGCTTGCCGCAAGCTGCCGTTCAAGTCGCGGAACTGGTAATACCAATAGTCCTTGCCAGCGACTCTTTTTTTATTGAATGAGCCGGGCGCGTCTGACACACTTCGGGCTAGCTCGCGCACCTGCAACGCTTCGTGAAGCTGGGCATAAGCCGTTTGGGCGGCCAGTGACAACGGCGTAAACATCAGAATTTATACTACAAATAATATTTTTGAAGTATAAAAATTTCTGGTTGCTGGTTTTTTTACCCGCTGCGAGTGGTTTGCCTGCCTGTCCGCGCTGGTTTACTGAGCTGGTTATGGCGTTGCAACTGGGCCGCACTCAACCGCAAGTGCAAACTGGACTTCACCCGTTTGCGTAGCCTTGGGGTAAAACGGGGATTGGGGCAGGTCAGTGGGTCAGCGGGTCAGCGGGTCAAAAATTCTTGACTTTGCTCTGCGTTAACATTTACTTGAGACTTTATTTCTACAAGGAGAAAAAATGCGTTGGTTTAATTTCAAGTTGTTTTTTTTAACGCTCTGTGCACTCGTCCTCTACGGATGCGCAGCACCGGTGCAAAATGCCGTTCAATTCGACGATGCGTATCTTGCTTCCACAAAGGATAAGCGCGTCAAAATCGGCGTGACCTTGGTGGATTTACCAAAACCGGACACAGCATTTCCGGGTGCAAGTTGCCTTTTATGCATTGCAGTGGCAAACGCCGCTCATGCCGCGCTCAACAAGCATGTTGAGACTTTGAACGCGAACGATCTCAAGGCGCTTCCCATGAAGTTGGTTGAATTGCTCAAAAAGAAAGGGCTGGATGCGATCGTCATTGACGAGCCGCTCAAACTAGCGTCCTTGCCAGACATGAGTGCGGGCGATGCAGGCAACAAAGCACGTAAAAATTTTTCGTCGTACAAAGTCAAGCATGGCGTTGATCGCTTGTTGGTAATCAACATCGATTCCTTGGGTGTGTGGCGTTCATACTCCGCCTACATTCCTACCGATGTGCCCCGCGCCATCATGAACGGGAACGCTTTTATCGTAGATTTGACATCACATAATTTGGAATGGTATTTGCCCATTGCGTTGTCTAATACATCCGAAGGTGCTTGGGACGAACCTCCTAAATTTCCGGGACTATCCAACGCTTACTACCAAGTAATCGAAAGTGGCATGGATCAAATCAGGAAGCCTTTTGAACGCTAATGTCTCGGCTTGGTTTGTAAAGACAGCACGTCTTAGTGCCTGTTTTTGCTGGATGACTGGTTCAGTTTTTGCCAGCGATCTACCTATAGTTTGGCGACTGCCTGGCACTGAAAGCATCGTTTGGCAAGGAATGCTGCCAAACGAAGGTGGAGCAGTTCAGATGGGCCAACAAATTGGCCTGTATCCAGTCGGTAACGCGGGTTTGGCGGGTTTGATTGTTGCAGTTGCAACGCATGCCGCCATCTCACAAATGCAGCAATCTGAAGAGAAAAAACGGGCGCAAAAAGCAGCTGATCTGGCGCTATCACCATTCCAGCCAGCACTTGGTGAATGGAAAATGGCGGAATTGCGTGCGGCAGTTGTTTTGGCAGCGCGTCAGGCTAATTTGACACTGCTCGGAGACGATCAAAGTCCTGCTGGCACAGGTATTTTTATTGAAACTGTTCCCTTATTTTCCATGAGCCTAGATCATGCGGTCTTGGTTCTTGATGCCCAAATCCGAGTTGGACGCCTTGGGGAAAAGATTCCCGAGAAGGAAGTCATGATTCGCGTTATCTCAACCCCCCTGGATATTGCTGACCCTCGCGCCTATTGGGCCAAAGACGAATCACAAATGATCAAACGCGCTGCGAGTGAAATGATGAAGCACGTTTTGCAGTTGAGCACCTCAACATCGATTTGGGTTGCTCCCCAGGAAACTAGCGTAAAGACATTCAGATATCTTCAAGGCACAACACAACGGATAGAGCGCGCGGAAGAACTGCAATCTGATTGCGCTCGATTAATCTTGAGAAATCTGCGCCAATCGATCATGTCTGTACCCAGAAAAGTTGATCCGGAACAGCCGTGCAAACAGACCTACCCATTTTGATGACTGTAGTGAGGTGTCTCACCAATACACCTCATCGTGCCCGCCCACATTGATGGGGATGATGCGCTCGCCCTGAATGACCAACTCCAGCGTGATGCGGTACGAAAGATTGATGGAAACCGAATGCAGGCCCTCCAATTTTCCTTTCAACGTATGCAGACGCAGCGAGGGGTGATGCGGATTGGCCTCCAGTAGCGCGAGCGTCTTGACATACTGCGCCTTCAAATCAGGGTGGCGACGCAAAAAGCGCAATGCGCGCTTGACATAGCTGTCGGTGAATATCAGTTGCCAGGCCATGGGCTTGGGTTCGGCGGGTGCTGCGGGCTACGTCAGGCTGGCTTGCGGCGCTGCGCAGCCTTGATGGGCTTGTTAGTACCATTCGATTTCGTCTGAAGTAACTCTTGCAGCCGGGCCATGTGCCCTGCTGCTGATTCCGCCACATATCGCTGCGCCGCTACATCGGCCTGACTTTGTGCTAGCGCGGCTTCCAGCTCACATTCACGCAGGTAGTGGTAGTGGGCCAACTCCATCACTACAAACCGGTCTTTACCCCGCACCGAAATAATGGCCTCTGGCCGATGCGCCAGCGACGCCTCGATGGCGGCTGTGCCTTTGGTTTTCAGGTCATTGGCGGTAAGTGAAATCATCGCATGATTATTAGTACGGTTAATCGTACTGTCAATCGTAATTTGCCGCGAGGCTAATGTCATTTCCAGCTCAAGTTCGCAGTAAAACTTCAATCATCCGCCTGGTCTTGCAGATTCGGAAACAGAACCTCGGTATAGCCAAACTGGCTGAAATCCCGTATCCGCATCGGATAGAGGACGCCCCACAGGTGGTCGCACTCGTGCTGCACCACGCGGGCGTGAAAGCCATCGGCCTCACGCGCAATCGGCTGACCATCGGGGTCAAAACCCTCATAGCGCAGGCGCTTGAATCGCGGCACCACACCGCGCAGGCCGGGCACCGAGAGGCAGCCCTCCCAGCCGCACTCCACGTCTTCTGGCCGGGCTTGCGCCATCGCGTCAGGGTCGCTGAAATCCAGTTCCTGGCCATCACCCGTGAGCAAGGTAATGACAGGGTTGATGAGGATGGTGCGCGGCACCACGGGGGCATCGGGGTAGCGCGGGTTGGGCTGGTCAGAGCCAAAAATCACCAGTTGCAAGTCCACCCCGATTTGCGGCGCGGCCAGGCCAGCGCCATTGGCGTGCGCCATGGTGTCAAAAAGGTCGGCAATCAGGGCTTGCAGCTTGGCCGAGCCGAACAGTTCAGGCTCCACCGGCTGCGCAATTCGCAGCAGGCGCGCATCGCCCATTTTGAGGATTTCACGAATGGTCATCAAGTAACTCCTTCAAGCCCGCCTCATCGAGCACGGCCACACCCAGCTCACGCGCCTTGTCCAGCTTGCTGCCGGCCTCTTCGCCCGCCACCAGATAGCGGGTTTTTTTGCTGACCGAGCCCGCTACTTTGCCGCCTGCCGCTTCAATCAACGCTTTGGCGTCTTCGCGGCCCAGCGTGGGCAGCGTGCCGGTCAGTACAAAGGTTTGGCCTGCGAGCGGCAGGAGTGCCTGCGGCGTTGGCGCGCCTTCGGGCCAGGTCAGGCCGCAGGCGCGCAGTTGCTCCACCACCTCGCGGTTGTGCGGCTGTGCAAAGAAAGTGCGGATGCTGACCGCCACAATGGGCCCCACATCGGCCACTTGCAGCAACTGCTCTTCGCTGGCGGCCATGAGGGCGTCCAGGCTGCCAAAGTGGCGCGCCAG
>JBJXED010000048.1:0-53706 GCA_046155225.1 Burkholderiaceae bacterium | reverse complement strand
GCTCAAGTCAAAATTTTTTTCAATAGTCCAAATGCGAGATGACCGTAGTGGCACCAAAGCGCTTTGAAAGGCGGTTTGCAAAAAGAAAGCCGCCCTGCTTGCGGCCGGGGCCACGTGCAGGGCGGTGCGGGGCCAGCGTTTGCACGCTGCTGACGGGTGCGGCGCGGCTTAGATGCTGATCAGCGGGTAGCTGTTACCGATGCGCACATTGATTTGGGGGTCAAATGCAGAGCTGGGTGCAGGTGCATCGGTGCGGCCGGCTTGCTCGGCTTTCGCGCCTTGTGTGGCAACTGGTGTAGCCACTTGCGTGCCTTGCGAGCTGAGGGCAACTTTGTCGTCAGCGGCAAAGCTGTTGGCAGAAGCCAAAGCGGCGAAGGTAGCGATAGCGAGAGCGGCGATAGTGCGGTTCATGATGAATTTCCTTTAACGAATGAAGAAGCAGTTCCAAAAGTTCAGAGCCTAGGACAATCCCTAGGTTCTGTTCGGTGAGTCAGATTCTGTAGGTGGCTCATCGATGAACTGGACTTTATTCATTCATAATAAAAAGATAAATAACCTTTACATCAATTCACTGTTGCTAAATAAGCAGTAATATTGATATTGAATTTTAAAAAATTGACATGGATAGATTGCAGTCAATGCGGGTTTTCCAGCAAGTTGTCGATGACGGCAGCTTTGCAGCGGCGGCGCGGCGGCTGAATTTGTCGCCCACCGTGGTGACACGTCTGGTCAGCGACCTGGAAGACCATCTGGGTGCGCGCTTGCTCCAGCGCACCACCCGGCGTCTGGCGCTGACGGATGCGGGGCAGGCCTATTTGTCGCGGGTGCGGCCAATTTTGTCGGACATTGAAGAGGCGCACAGCCAGGCGCAGGCGCATACCACCGAGGTGATTGGGGTATTGCGTTTGCAGTGCCCGCCACTGATCGCGGCACACCAAATCGCGCCGCTGTTGCCCGAATTTCGCCGCCTGTACCCCAAGGTGCAAATTGACATCCACGCCGATGCCAGCGCCGAGCCTGCCATCGAGGAGTTTGACCTGACGCTGCTGTCCGCCGCTGATGGATTTGACGCCAACATCATTGCCCGCCCGATCATCCAGACCGACGGCGTGCTGTGCGCCTCGCCCGGCTACCTCGAAGCCCACGGCGTGCCGCAAACCATCGACGCCCTGCAGCAACATGCCTGCCTGTACTGGCGGCGTGACCGGCAAAACGTGCCGTGGAAGTTGCTGCATGCCAGCCGCCCCGGCCCTGCCGTGCTGGTCGACGTTGCCCCCGCGCTGGTGTGCAACCTGCTGGACACGATTTTGAGCGCCACCCTGGCCGGTGCCGGCATCAGCGCGCAGTCCCGCATCATGGCCACGCCCTACATGGAAAGCGGCGAGTTGCTGCGGGTGCTGCCCGAGTGGATCACGGGGCGCTTTACCCTCTACGCCGCCCTGCCAAGCCGAAAATTCATGCCAGCCCGCACGCGGGCATTCCTCGAGTTTTTGACCGTCAGGGCGCGCCAGCTGGCCACCAGTAGCGCCTGCCCGAATGCTTGAGCCCGGACAGGCAGGTCAGGCAAAGCCGTTTTGCCGCCAGGCTTCAAACACCACCACCGCCACCGCGTTCGACAAGTTCAGGCTGCGCTGGCCGCTGCGCATCGGCAGGCGCAGGCACTGCGGCGGCGGCCATGATTCGCGCAGCGCGGCGGGTAAGCCGCTGGTTTCGCTGCCAAAGACCAGCCAGTCGCCGGGCAAAAACCGCGCGTCAAAGGCCGCTGCCTCGCCGCGAGTGGTCAGGGCCCAGAGCCGGGCCGGGTCGGGGCGGCAGGTCGCCAGAAAATCGCGCCAGTGGGCATGCGTTTTGAGCGTGGCGTATTCGAGGTAATCCAGCCCGGCGCGGCGCAATTGCTTGTCGTCCAGCGCAAAGCCCAGCGGTTCGATCAAGTGCAAGCTGCTGCCGGTGTTGGCGCACAGCCGGATGATGTTGCCGGTGTTGGGCGGAATTTCGGGGTGCACCAGAACCACATTGAACATGGCGCGATTGTCGCTGCCCAGGGACGGTTGCCCAAAGCTGCCCAAATGGCTTTTTGCGGTATTTTTAATGCCAAATGTGCTTATCGCCAATATAAATACTGCCGGTATTGCTATGCTTTTTGAAATTTGTGCGGCGTTCCGCAAGCCCTTCACTCGGCGCGGGCCAACACCACGGCGCTGACTTGCCGAGCCCCGGCTTGGCGCAGCACCTGGGCCGCCGCCAGGAGCGATGTGCCGGTGGTCATCACGTCGTCCACCAGCACCATGTGCTGCCCCGCCGCCTGCTCGGCGTGCAGCGGCTCCAGTGCCAGCGCGTGGTCGAGGTTGCGCAGGCGCTCGGGCCGCGGCAGCGCAGTTTGCGGCGGTGTGTCGCGAATGCGCAGCAGCCACTGGGCCCGGGTTTTGTCAGGGGCCAGCGCTTGCGCCAGCAGCAGCGCCTGGTTGAAGCCGCGCTCCCGCAGCCGCTGGTCCGACAGCGGCATCGGCAGCACCGCGTCGCATTCGGCCAACAACCCGGCTACGCCAGGGGCATGCCGCATCAATTCAGCCAGTGGCCGGGCCAGCCCGCTGTCGCCGCCAAACTTGAAGCGCGTGATCAAACCCGACCACGGGTAGGCGTAGGGGAGTGCTGCCAGGCAAGTGTCTGGGCCCGTCGGCGGCGAGGTGGTCAGGCGCAGGCAGCTGCCGCACAAAGCAGAGGGTGCCGCTGTTGCGCCTGGGAAAGCCTTGGCAAACCCTGCCAAACCCGGTGTCGGCAAGGCGCAGCGACTGCAACGCATCACGGGCGATGAAAATGCGACCGTGCAATGCAGGCATACGCTTTGCGCAGGCCAGGCATGGCAGACCAGGCACTGGCTGGGCAGGTGGCGCAAAGCGCTGCGAAACCAGGGGCTGAACATGCCTCAATATACTGCGGCCATGCCGCTCAACTCTCTGCAGGAAACGTCGCCAGCGCCCATGTTGACAAGTGCCTTGGCAGGGGCCGCAGCCCACTTGGCCCCGCCCAGCCTGGACCCGGTTGCCGCCGCGCGCTGGCAGCGGGTGTTGCAACCGCAGTCGCCCTGGTTGCATGAAGAAGTGGCCCGCCGCATGGAAGCGCGCCTGGACTGGATCACGCTGCAGCCCCGCACCTGGCTGCATTGGGCACCGGTCAGTGGCGGCCTGCTGGCGCATGAAAATTTGGCCCGCCGTTACCCGAAATCTGAGTGTTTTATTGTGGAAGCCGAGGCAAAGTCTGCACTGCATGCTATGAAAAGCATTGCAAAACCGTGGTGGCAGCCAGCGCACTGGAGGCGCGCCACGCCGCAATGGCACGCGCCGCCGCCCGTCGGCGTGGAGATGCTGTGGGCCAATATGGCGCTGCACATGTCGCCTGACCCGCGTGCCTTGCTGCAGCAATGGCATGCCCGCTTGGCGCCGGGTGGCTTCCTGATGTTTTCTTGCCTGGGGCCGGACACCATGACGGAGCTGCGCAGCGCCTACCGCAGCCAAGGCTGGCCCGCGCCAGCGCATGCGTTCACCGACATGCACGATTGGGGCGACATGCTGCTGGCCGCAGGCTTTGCCGAACCGGTCATGGACATGGAGCGCATGCGGCTGAGCTACCCGAGCGCCGAGCGCCTGCTCTCAGAGTTGCGCACGCTCGGGCGCAATTTGCACCGCCAGCGCGGCACGCAGGTACGCGGGCGCGCCTGGCTGGCGCAATTGCATTCGCTGCTGTCGCTGTCGCTGGCGGCACCGCAGTCGCCGGGACGCCTGGACCTCAGCTTTGAGATCATTTACGGCCATGCGTTCAAAGCGCTGCCCCGGCCGGCCGCATTGGCGGGCGGCGCGGCCGTGCTGCAAGATATGCGGGGGCTGCGGCGTCCGCGTTGAGCTTATAGGCGCAGTCAAACCCAGGGACATTCGGCCGCAGGTTTTGCAGCGCAGCGAGTCGGCTAAAATGCGCCGAGTCAAATTCGGGTATCTTCCCGCGCGGTAGCCGCCACAGTGCATGGGTGCATTGGGCGCAAGTCATATCACCGTTCCGCCAGAGTTTTCCGTGTCCACCACCACATTTCGTCTCGCCAGAGTCTCCAGCCAGGGGTTTGATTGGCGCTTGCTGCGCAACTGCGCCATCACGCCAGCACAACTGGGCTGGATGTACGTTTCGCTGTGCGTGGTGTCGCTGGGTATCGGTGTGTTTTTCTGGTTTCAGGGCGCGCCCTACGTGCTCGGTTTTGCCGGGCTCGAGTTGCTAGCGGTCGGTGCCGCCTTTCTGACTTATGCGCGCCACGCCACCGACGGCGAGACGATTTCACTGCGCGGCAGCCAGTTGGTAGTGGAACTGGAGAACGCCGGGCGTCGCGAGCGCGCCGAGTTCAACCGCGAATGGGTGAGAGTCGAGCCCAAAACCAATGACCAGTCACTGATTGAAGTTTCAGGGCAAGGCAAAACCGTCGAAGTCGGGCGTTATATTCGCCCCGAGCTGCGACCCGAGCTGGCGCGGGAAATTCGAAGCGCCTTGCGCGCTACCTTGCAGGTTGAAAGCCCACCGTCAGTGCAATAGGTAATGATTATTTAATTCAAGGCATACGAAGTGAACACGATGAAGCGAAGCTACAGCAAGGTCCTGGCGGGGTTGACAGCGTGGTTGGTCACGGCATTTTTCAGCGCGGCCTGGGCAGTGAACGATTTGCCCGGCGGGCCTGCGGTGAACCAGCTCAATTTGCACCCCGCAGTGACCAAAATCGCCGAAGAGCAGGCCTGGTTGCACTGGTTCATGCTGATTTTGTGCTCGGTGATTTTTGTGGCCGTGTTTGCGGTGATGTTTTATTCCATCTGGAAGCACCGCAAATCGCGCGGCCACAAAGCCGCCAATTTCCATGAGTCGGTCACTGTCGAAATGATTTGGACCATCGTGCCCTTCATCATTGTGATTTTGATGGCGTTGCCCGCCACCAAAGTCCTGGTGGCGCAAAAAGATACCACCAACGCCGACCTCACCATCAAAACCACCGGCATGCAGTGGAAGTGGGGCTATGACTACATCAAGGGCGAGGGCGAGGGCATCGGCTTTGTCTCTACGCTCGACCCAACGCACCGCGAGTTGTCCAACAACGGTGCCAAAGGGGCCGTGCCCGACAACTATTTGCTCAAGGTGGACAACCCGCTGGTGGTGCCAGTGGGCAAGAAAATCCGCATCATCACCACTGCCAATGACGTGATTCACGCCTTCATGGTGCCGGCCTTTGGCATCAAGCAAGACGCCATCCCCGGCTTTGTGCGCGACACCTGGTTCAAGGCCGAGAAGACCGGCGATTTCTATGGCCAGTGCGCCGAACTCTGCGGTAAAGAGCACGCCTACATGCCCATTCACGTCAAGGTGGTGACAGCCCCCGAGTACACAGCCTGGGTCGACACAGAGCGCAAAAAAGCTGCGGCCAAAGCCGACGACCCGGGCAAGGTCTGGACGCTGGCCGACAGCATCAAGCGCGGCGAGAAGGTCTACAAAGACAATTGCATGGTCTGCCACCAAGCCGACGGCAAAGGCACGGCGGCCATCAAGGCACTCGACGGCGCGGCTGTGGTGCTCGATGCTGACAAGGCCAAGCAAATTGCAATTTTGCTCAATGGCCAGAACAACGGTGCCATGCCCGCCTGGAAACAGCTCAGTGACACCGAGTTGGCGGCCGTGATCACCTACACCAAGAACAACTGGTCAAACAAGACCGAGCAAATCGTGCAACCGACTGAAATCAAGTCGGCACGCAAGTAATTTCAGACGTTTTCGCTATCTCGCGCATTTACTATTTCAGTCAGAGGTAATCCCATGAGTGCAGTCCTGGATCCACAAGATCACGCCAAAGGCCATGCAGCAGACCACGGCCATGATGACGCCGGACACCACGACCACGCGCCGTATGGCTGGCGTCGTTGGGTCTACGCCACGAATCACAAAGACATTGGCACGCTGTATTTGTTGTTCTCGTTCACCATGCTGATGGTCGGCGGTGTGCTGGCGCTGGCGATTCGCGCCGAGCTGTTCCAGCCCGGCCTGCAACTGGTCAACCCCGAACTGTTCAACCAGCTCACCACCATGCACGGCCTGATCATGGTGTTTGGTGCCATCATGCCGGCCTTTGTCGGTTTTGCGAACTGGATGATTCCGCTGCAAATCGGCGCAGCTGACATGGCTTTCGCGCGCATGAACAATTTCAGCTTCTGGCTGCTGATTCCTGCGGGTTTGATGCTGGTGGGCTCGTTTTTCATGCCTGGCGGCGCACCAGCGGCAGGCTGGACGCTTTATGCGCCGCTGACTCTGCAAATGGGTCCCAGCATGGACGTCGGTATTTTTGCGATGCACATCATGGGCGCCAGCTCCATCATGGGCTCGATTAACATCATCGTCACCATCTTGAACATGCGCGCGCCCGGCATGACACTGATGAAAATGCCGATGTTCTGCTGGACCTGGCTGATTACCGCCTACCTCTTGATTGCCGTCATGCCGGTACTCGCAGGTGCTATCACCATGACACTGACCGACCGTCACTTTGGCACCAGTTTCTTCAACCCGGCAGGTGGTGGCGACCCGGTGATGTACCAGCACATCTTCTGGTTCTTTGGCCACCCCGAGGTCTACATCATGATCTTGCCGGCCTTCGGTATCGTGAGCCAAATCGTGCCGGCTTTCAGCCGCAAAAAACTCTTTGGTTATGCCTCGATGGTCTATGCCACCTCGTCAATTGCCATCCTGAGTTTCATCGTCTGGGCGCACCACATGTTCACCACCGGCATGCCGGTGACGGGTCAACTCTTTTTCATGTACGCCACCATGCTGATTGCGGTGCCCACGGCGGTGAAAATCTTCAACTGGATTGCCACCATGTGGCAGGGCTCGATGACGTTTGAAACGCCGATGCTGTTTGCCGTGGGCTTTATCTTCGTCTTCACCATGGGCGGCTTCACGGGCTTGATCCTGGCCATGGCTCCAATTGATATCCAATTGCAAGACACTTACTACGTGGTGGCGCACTTCCACTACGTGCTGGTCGCCGGCTCGCTCTACGGCCTGTTTGCCGGCTTCTATTACTGGGTGCCCAAGTGGACGGGCGTGATGTACAACGAAACGCGCGGCAAGATCCACTTCTGGTGGTCGCTGATAGCGTTCAACGTCACTTTCTTCCCAATGCACTTCCTGGGCTTGGCCGGCATGCCGCGCCGCTACGCCGACTACCCGATGCAGTTTGCCGATTTCAACATGCTGGCCAGCGTCGGCGCCTTCGCCTTTGGCATTGCACAGGTCTATTTCTTCATCTTCGTAGCCTTGCCGTGCATGATGGGCAAGGGCGAGAAAGCCAAACAAAATCCTTGGCTGGATGAAAACGGCCAAGGTGCTGAAGGCCTGGAATGGGAAGTTCCGTCGCCTGCGCCTTTCCATACCTTTGAGAACCCGCCCAAGCTGAATGCTGCCGCCACCAAAGTGCTGGCCTGAGCCGACCATGACGCCTGAGCAAAAGAAAACCAACTTGCGCACGGCGCTGATTCTGGCGTCGGTCGTGGCGGTTTTTTTCATTGGGTTTTTTGTCAAGATGTGGGTGTTGAACCGCTAGGTCTGTTTTGATGAAGTTTCAAACCGCCAACGCCAAAATGATGGGCAAGCTGCTTGTGGTGGCTGCAGGCATGTTTGCTTTCGGTTATGCGCTGGTGCCCATGTACCAGGCGATTTGCGAACTCACCGGCATCAACATCTTGTCTTTGTCCGAACGGCTGGTGCCCGGCAATGGCACGGCAGGCCGAGAAGTCAAGGTGCCAGGGAATTCGCAAATTGATACCACCCGCAGCATCACGGTGGAATTTGATGCCAATGCCCGCGGACCATGGGACTTCAAACCCGCACAGCGTTCTGTGCAAGTCCATCCCGGCCAGTTGACCACGGTGATGTACGAGTTTCAAAACGTGCAAAACCGCCGGATGGCCGCGCAAGCCATTCCCAGCTATGCACCACGCCAAGCGGCTGCGCATTTCAACAAGCTAGAGTGTTTTTGCTTTAACCAGTACACCCTGGAGCCCGGCGAGAAAAAGCAGTGGCCGGTGGCTTTTGTCATTGACCCCAAGCTGTCCAAAGACGTCACAACCATTACGCTGTCCTACACCTTTTTTGAAGTGGGCGGTAAAACACCGCCTGCCCCTGTGGCGCAGCGCAGCGCGCCGGAGTCGGCACCGCCAAAATCATGAGCCCACCCGCATCACAAGGCAGCAACCCTGCTGCCGAGCCCAAAGCTTCTGTGTGGCGTACGTTTAAGTCAGTTGCTTGGGGATTTTTGGGAGTCCGCGCGCAACGCGGGTTTCAGGAAGACAGTGCCAAGCTCAATCCTTTTTATCTGATTGGCGCAGGCTTGGCGGCTACGTTTGCCCTGGTGGGGCTGCTGATGTGGCTGGCCAATTCGGTGGTGAAAACATGATGTTGACGGCTTAGCCACAGCGAAAATTAATTGACAGCACGTATTGAAAGAACGGTCATTCAAATGAGCACACCCTCTCACGGCATGAGCGCCGCCAAGCCTTATTACTTCGTTCCCGAGCCGTCTCGTCACCCATTCATGGCGGCAGTGGGTTTGTTTTTTGTCTTTTTTGGCGCTGGCCAATGGATCAACGATGTCGCCTGGGGCCAGTACTCACTGTTCTTTGGGCTGACGTGGCTCTTCGTCGTGCTATTTCAATGGTTTAGCCAATCGATTCGCGAAAGTGAAAGTGGCTTGTATGGCCGCAAAATCGACATTTCCTTCCGCTGGAGCATGAGCTGGTTCATCTTCTCGGAGGTGATGTTCTTCGGGGCGTTTTTCACCGCATTGTGGTGGGCACGTTCGCATTCGGTGCCTGAGTTGGGCAGCCTGGAAAATGCCTTGCTCTGGCCGGATTTCAAGGCGGCTTGGCCCAGCAATGTGCCGGGTGCGACAACGTCGCCCGCCGGTATCGTTGAGCCTTTCTCTACGGTCGGGCCTTTTTGGCTGCCCACCATCAACACCGCCTTGCTGCTCAGTTCAGGCGTCACCATCACTATCGCGCACCATGCCCTGCAGCACGGTGAGCGCGCCAAGACAATTGCCTTCATGTGGATTACGGTGTTGCTGGGGATTGTCTTTTTAGGCGTACAGGGCTTTGAGTACGCTCATGCCTACAGTGACCTGAACCTCAAGCTGTCCTCCGGCGTGTATGGATCGACCTTTTACATGTTGACCGGTTTTCACGGTTTTCACGTGTTTGTCGGCATGTTGATGCTGCTGTTTATCACGTTGCGTTTGCAAAAAGGCCATTTCACCGCCGACAAACATTTTGGTTTTGAAGGTGCCGCCTGGTATTGGCACTTTGTTGACGTGGTCTGGTTGGGCCTGTACATACTGGTTTATTGGCTCTAAGGCCAAATAGCTGCAGGCAATTGCCGCCGCCCTGTCCAAAAAGGCCGCTACGCGGCCTTTTTATTTACCCGGCGGAATGCCTGTGGGTTGGATATAGCCCATATTCCAGGCCAGCAGAATGCACAGAAACAGGACGATGGAAAAACCGACCCGAAAGGCCAGCGCCTTGGACATGCCGCCGCGTTGGGATTTGCCTTCCTGACCGCCGCGCATCATGAAAAAAAGCGCTGCACCGAGGCTGGCCAAAATGGCTAAGAAAGCGATAGCAATGAGGTATGACATGAGGGTGATTATCCTGTGACTGGCGCCGCTACTACCGGACGTAATTCCCGGCGTTTTGTATGGCTGACTGCGGCGACCTTGCTGGGCTTGGCATTGACCTTTTCACTGGGCCGCTGGCAACTGTCGCGCGCAACACAAAAAGAACAGATTCACTCGGCTATAGAAGCTCAAAAACAACGGCCCGCACTTGATGCGGCTGGCCTGCTGCAACAAATGCCGTCCGACCAGTCGCTTGCACCGCTCTACCACCGCAGTGTGAAGCTGCAAGGCAGCTGGTTGCCGCAGCACACGATTTTTTTAGACAATCGCCAAATGCAGGGACGCCCCGGTTTTTTTGTATTGACGCCGTTGGCGCTGGCAGGGTCAAACCACACCGTCGTGGTGCAGCGCGGCTGGGTTGCACGCAACTTTACCGAGCGTGCCCAGGTGCCGCAGGTACCCACCCCGGAAGGATCCGTGGTGGTGTACGGGCGTCTTGCCGGACCACCGCCCAAGCTCTGGGAATTTGAGAGTAGCCACATTACAGCGGGGCCAGCGCATATTCGGCAGAATATTGATCTGCCGCTCTACAGCCTGGAGATCAAGCGGCCTTTGCTGATGGCTTCGGTCTTAGAGCTTCCCGCAGACGCTGTTGCAGGTGATGGTTTGCAGCGCGACTGGTTGCAAGTGGGCACTGGCACTGCCAAGCACTACGCTTATGCTGCCCAATGGTTTGCGCTCAGTGCGCTGCTGGCACTGCTTTATGTCTGGTTCCAAATGCTCAAACCTTTGCTGCAGCGTCGCAGCATCAAGCCTATCGAAAAGCAGGACCGCTATGACTGAAATCTCGGCTCCAAACTCGAAGACACAAGCTTCAGTGTTTGATCGTCCGTTGGACATGACTGTCCATGCCCTGCCTGCTGCATCGACAAGCACCCTGCAAAGTGTCCCGACCCTTTGGCATGGCCGCTGGCGGATGCTGGCGGTGCTGCTGGTCTGCGCCATGCCAGTCATTGCCTCTTACTTCACCTACTTTGTGGTGAGACCTGACGGGCGGCGGAATTTTGGCGAACTGATTGAACCCCAGCGGCCCATGCCTCTGTTAGCCTCGCAGCAACTCGATGGCCATGCAGGCAATTTGCGCCAGCTCAAAGGGCAATGGCTGCTCGTCAGTGTGGCGGGCGCTACTTGCACTGACGCTTGTCAAAAGCAACTTTATTTGCAGCGCCAGTTGCGCCAAGCACTCGGCAAAGACAAAGAACGGCTGGACTGGGTTTGGTTGGTCAATGACACAGAGGCCGTTCCGGCGGCGTTGTTGCCCGCTCTCAGAGATGCCACTGTGTTGCGGGTGGCGCAGCAGCCATTGGCTGACTGGTTAGTTCCAGCACCAGGGCAGACAATTGCTGACCACTTGTATGTTATTGACCCCATGGGCAACTGGATGCTTCGCTTTCCTGCGGGGTTGGATTTGGCCAATGCCAGCAAAGCCAAGAAAGATTTGGACAGGTTGTTGCGTGCATCAGCTTTTTGGGACCGTGCTGGTAGGGAGGATGAAAAAAATGACGGCGTTCGGTGACTTCGATTTCTCGCCCGTCCTACAGTTGATGCTGCTCGGTGTGGTCATTGCGATGGGCCCATTGGCTTGGGTTTGGTTGCGCAGCCGCGGAAAAAGCCCATTGCGCCGCTTCCACCAACTCAGCGTATTGACACTTTTTTTGACATTTGATCTGGTCTTGTTTGGCGCTTTCACCCGTTTGTCCGACTCCGGTCTGGGCTGCCCGGACTGGCCAGGTTGTTACGGCAGCCTCAGCCCACTGGGTGCGCAGCAGGCTATCGCTGAAGCCCAACAGGTATTGCCAGATGGGCCAGTAACATTTAAAAAAGCATGGATAGAAATGGTCCACCGGTACCTTGCCACCGGCGTTGGCGTGTTGATACTGACAATGGCTTTGGCCAGCTGGCATAGTTGGTGGCGCAACAGGGCAAGTGCCACTGAGCGCAACGAAAGCGCAGGTCACTTACTGCATCCGCTATGGCCAAGCATTACCTTGCTCTGGGTCTGTTTGCAAGGCGCATTTGGTGCACTCACCGTCACGATGAAGCTGTTTCCAGCTATCGTGACACTGCACCTTTTGGGTGGTTTAGGTTTGCTGGCCTTGCTGTGCCTGCAAAGTGTGCGCAGCAGCGGCCAACCCGTTGTCCAACCGCTGATGCCTTCGCTAACGCGCGGTTTGATAATCACTGCAGCACTGCTGGTTTGTCAGCTGGCGCTGGGTGGTTGGGTCAGCACCAACTACGCGGTGTTGGCTTGCAGTGAATTCCCGCTGTGTCAAGGCAGCTTGTGGCCACCTATGAATTTTGAACAGGGCTTTTCGCTTTGGCGGCCTTTGGGCTTGACGTCGCAGGGTGCGCCTGTCGATTTCTCGGCATTGACCGCTATTCATTACATACACCGCCTGTTCGCTGCTGTGTTGCTAGTCGCATTGGGCGTGCTCGCTTGGCGTTTGTACCAGCATCAGGGTTTGCGCCGTCCGGCCTATTGGCTGGTGGGCTTGTCACTGTGGCAAGTCGCCAGTGGCGTGTCAAACGTCATTCTGGGCTGGCCGCTACTGGCTGCACTCGCCCACACAGGTGGTGCTGCCGCTTTGGTTTTGATCTTGACGTGGTTAGCTTGCCAAATCCCACGGGCTGCACAGAAAGTGCAACTGCCCATGGTGCACACCTCGTCAACCGGTTCTTTTGCATGAGTGAGCCGGCTGCACCGCTGCCCGTGCTGGCTGGCACCGCCCCGTTGGCGGTGGTTTCGCTGCCGGTTTGGCGCCAGTTTTATGCCCTCACCAAACCGCGCGTGATTCAACTGATTGTGTTTTGTGCGCTGATTGGCATGGCGTTGGCGGTACCGGGTGTGCCGCGCTGGGCCGATCTGCAAATAGCCTTCCTTGCTTGTTTGGGTATTTGGTTGGTCGCGGCGGCGGCGGCCGCTTTCAACTGCATTGTCGAGCAGGGCATCGACGCCAAAATGAAGCGCACTGCCTGGCGGCCAACTGCACAAGGCCAGTTGAGCAATACCCAGACCCTGGGTTTTTCAGCGGTCCTTGGGCTGGTTGGTTCGGCAGTGCTTTATTTCGGCGTCAACCCGCTCACGATGTGGTTGACGATGGCCACTTTCATCGGTTATGCCGTGGTCTACACCGTAATTTTGAAACCCCTCACCCCCCAGAATATTGTCATTGGTGGAGCGTCTGGCGCCATGCCGCCTGTGCTGGGCTGGGCAGCCATGACGGGCGAGGTCGCACCCGAGGCATTGGTCTTGTTTCTGATTATTTTCTTGTGGACACCGCCACACTTTTGGGCCTTGGCGCTTTACCGCGTGGAGGACTACCGCAAGTCTGGGCTGCCTATGCTGCCAGTGACGCATGGAAATGAATTCACCCGATTGCAAATTCTTCTATACACCTTGATTTTGTTTGCCGCTTGCCTGATGCCTTTCATGGTTGGCATGAGTTCATGGATTTATTGTTTTGCGGCAGTGATTTTGTCCGTTGCATTCACAGGCTACGCGTTTGCGTTATGGCGCAATTATTCGGATGCTTTGGCACGCCGAACTTTTCGCTTTTCTTTGATTCACCTCAGTGCGCTGTTTGCCGCTTTACTGGTGGACCACTATGTATTTTTCTCCAATTAGAAATCCCAATGAAAAAAAGAAAAATCTTTCATGTGCTGCTGCTCGCGCTGTTTGCCGCAGTCGTGTCGGGTTGCAGCCCGGAGCCGGTCCAAAAGCCCCAGTTTTCTGCCATTGACATCACTGGCGCACCCTACGCCAATGACTTTGCCTTGACCGACCAGCATGGGCAGGCGCGCAGCATCAAAGACTTTACTGGCAAGGCGGTGTTGCTTTTTTTTGGTTTTACACAGTGCCCTGATGTATGTCCCACCACCTTGGCCGAAGCGGTGCAAATCAAGCAACGCTTGGCGGAAGATGGCAGTAAATTCCAGGTGCTCTTTGTCACGCTGGATCCTGAGCGCGATACACCGGAAGTCCTCAAAGCGTATGTAAACAACTTTGACCCCACTTTTCTGGCCCTGCGCACCACGCCAGACAAGCTGCAAGACCTGGCCAAGGACTTCAAGGTCTACTACAAAAAGGTGGATGGCAAAACACCCGCCAGTTACACGCTGGACCACTCAGCAGGTAGTTTTGTGTATGACCCGCAAGGCCGGGTTCGTCTGTACAGCCGTTATGGCAGTGGTGCGGCCGCTATGGCTGCCGATATTGATTTGCTGCTCAAGCCGGTTTAAAATGCACAGTGGCGAATGGTTTTCCTGTCTTCCGGCGTGATGAGTGCCACATCACTCAGGAGATAGCCCAGCAATTCTTTCTCGTCCAGATCTCCCTGCGGTACTGTCGCCATCGAGATGTGAAATTTCAGCCCTGCACCCACACCAAGCAAGGAGGATGGGCGCAGGCTCTGCGCCAAAGTGCGCGTGGCGATTTGTTGCAGGTCTTCAGCCGAGCAAGGTCCTTCGATCAACAGGGCGAATTCATGCTCACCTACACGTGCAGCAGTATCGACATCGCGGACCACATCTTGCAGCCGACTCGCCGTCAGAACCAAAGCCTGTTCGGCTGCATTGCGGCCAAATTCCCTCTGCAAAGCGGTGTAGTTAGACAGGCTGACCACCATCAAACCAAAGGGCTGTTGGTAGCGCTTGGCCCGCACCAGTGAGCGTTCGAGCCTGACCAGAAAGACCCGCTCTCGGGAAAGTCCCGTCAAGGGGTCGGTTTGCAGCGCAGCGCGGGCGCGGACCTCTGATTCTTTGCGATATGCCAAGCGCCGGTTGAGGCCCAAAAACAGCACGGGAACCGCCCATACCGAGGACAGCATGATGATGACTTCATACATCACACCTAGCCGAAGCCAGTTAAAACTGCTGGCCACCAACAGCACGGTGACGAGCAAAACGGGCAAAAATCCCAACCCGAACCAGCGCACATGGCGGTTGCCGTTCTTTGCCGCCTGCGCCACCGTACTCAGGAGCAGCGCAACGCCCGTGAGCACCAGCACCTGGGTAATAGCAAAACCACTGCGTATGGGCCAGAGCACATCGACCAAACCGATGAGCAGCAGCAGGCCGATCAGCGAGAGCAGGCATTGATCCAGCACAGGCGCGTATTGTTTTGGCGTGAGCACCACACGTGCAAACCACAGTACGCAAGCACTCACCAAAAGCGGCAGGAAAAACAAGGTCGCGCTGCTTACCCCCTGTTGATTGCGCCAGAAGTACTGAGCGCCAATGCCACTCCAAGCCGCGACGGTTGCCGCCAAAAAAATGACGTAAATCGTGTAGACCGCAAAGGCGCGGTCGCGGTAGGCCACGGCGTTGATGCCTGCCAGCAGGGCAACCAGCAAGATCAAGCCAAAGTAGGCACCCAGAAAAAACTGCTCCCTTTCATGCTGCTCACTCATGTAGGCTTGGCTCACGATTTTCAGCGGTATCACAAACGGGATGCGGCCAAGAACAATTTGGACGTAATAGCGGGTCAGCTGCGTGTCATTCGACAGGGCAAAAACGGGGTAGCGACCCGCCTGCGGCCATAAATCCATCGCAATGCGATCGCCCGCTTTTTGCTCGGTCCATAAGCCTTGCGCGTCGCGGTAGTAAAACGCTGCAGAGCCCAGTCCCGGCAAGGGAATCTGCAAATGCCTGGCCGAAGTGACGTCAGTCAGTGCTATGTCCAATCGAACCCACAACACCCCCCCGCTGGCAAGCTGCGAGTCATCAGGCATCATGGAGGTGAATTTGTCTTGGCTGGCTGAAGTGTCCACATCTTCAATGGTTGTCGCTGAATCGATGTCGATCCAGTAGGCACCGAGCGCCGTCAAATCAACTTGATTCAGCCGGCCGTCAATGACAATTGCAGCGGGCGCAGCAGTAAGGGCTGGCTTGAGAGCAGGCTGGGCGTGGGCACCCAAACACAGGTATAAGCCGAGCAACAGCAAGCAAACTAAATTATTTTTTGCACCGAACACCCAGTTTGAGCTCCTTTAAACCATTGTGTAGCTAAGCCGGAGGCTGCCGTTACATGTGGTTTGGCTCAAACAGCGATATAAGGAAATTTGTCATATTTCACTGACAAATTAATACCAAAAGATGGGTTCGGACGATTTATGTGCGTCACCGCACAGTGATCTTATTTTTCGGATTGCTGCAAGGCCAATTCAGCCTTGCAGTCCATCGGCTCGCTACCGGTATTGCGCCAGCGTAGTTCTCATTTTCTTCATGGCGGCCACTTCAATCTGGCGTATGCGTTCGGCGCTCACGCCGTAGTCCGCCGCCAATTCATGCAGCGTCATACCGCCCGAACCGTTGTCGTTGACTTTGAGCCAACGCTCTTCGACGATGCGGCGGCTGCGGTCGTCCAGCGCACTCAGCGCGCTGGCTATGCCTTCGCTGGCCAGTACGTCTCGCTGATGCGCGGCCATCATTACGGTCGGCTCGTGGTTGGTATCGCTCAGGTAGGCGATGGGGCCGTAGGTTTCGTCACCCTCGTCGTTCGGACTTGGGTCCAGCAGCACATCGCCGCCGGCCATGCGCATCTCCATCTCCAAAACTTCCTCTTGCTTCACATTCAGGCGGCGGGCCATTTGCGCTACTTCATTTGGGCTGAGCGTATCGCGGTGGGTGTCGTCATTCAGATCCGCATCGGCCTTGAAGCCTTGTTTCATCGAGCGCAAGTTGAAAAACAGTTTGCGCTGCGCCTTGGTAGTGGCGACTTTGACCATACGCCAGTTTTTCAGGATGTATTCGTGAATTTCAGCCTTGATCCAGTGCATGGCATAGCTGACCAGACGCACACCTTGCTCGGGGTCGAAGCGTTTGACGGCTTTCATCAGACCGACATTGCCTTCTTGAATCAAATCGCCGTGAGGCAGGCCGTAGCCTAGGTACTGGCGCGAGATCGATACCACCAAACGCAAATGCGACAGCACCAACTTTCCAGCGGCCTCGACGTTGCCGTCACTTTGCAATTGCTTGGCGAATTGCTGCTCTTCTTCGAGCGTCAGCATGGGCATCCGGTTGACGGCGCTGATGTAGGCGTCAAGATTGCCGAGTGCGGGCAGCGAAACCGAGGAATTCGACCAAGGGCTGGCTAAGGCGAGCGCGTTTGCAGTCATGTTCATCTCCTTGCAGTAGGAGGCAATATTAGCACTCAACCAAATGGAGTGC
This sequence comes from Burkholderiaceae bacterium, assembly GCA_046155225.1. Classification (GTDB taxonomy): domain Bacteria; phylum Pseudomonadota; class Gammaproteobacteria; order Burkholderiales; family Burkholderiaceae_C; genus JAKFVA01. The sequence continues at coordinate 36,794 of JBJXED010000048.1, read as the reverse complement.
TAATTGAATGCTTTAATCGCTGGCTTAGACGCTTACAGCATGCGGAAAACCATGTTCCGAGCGAGAAAAGTTAGCCCTCGCCTACGTCTAAGACGACTACCAACGCCATCCCCGAGCTATAAATAGCTTTGACAAGACAAACAGTGGTCCAACCCAAAGGTATTGCAAATCCTCAAAAAAAGAGGGTTTTTTACCCTCTATCTTGTGCCCGACGAATTGCATAACCCAGGCCAGTACAAAAACCGCCGCAGAAAGTGGCAGCACCCAAGCGCCCAGGAAGTGCAGGAAAGCCAGCGTGGGCAGCGTGATCAAAGCCATCACAACTAAAAACACCCGCGACAAGCGTGCGTAGTACACCAGACTCGCTGCCACAAACACCACGGCCACAAACGGATGCAGCGAAAACAGCAACCCGACCAGGCTGACCATGATGAGCGGGATGGCGACGAAATGGATGGTCTCGTTGGTGGGATGCTGGTGGCTGAGGCCGTAGTGCGCCAGCAGCGCGTCAACGCGGCGCGTTGCCTCAGGCAGAGCGGCGCACGGGCTGACCGCCGTGTCGGCGGTCGACGTAGCGGTGCGATGGGTCGTGGTGCTCATGTCGGAGTCTCCCTTGAAGTAGTTTGGCAGGTTGGAGAGCAAATAAAAACAATAGCATTACAGGCAATAAATACGCTGGCTAGATGCACATTATGCTTAAAAAATCAGTCAAATGCCGCCAAAATAGCCTTTTGGAAGCCCGCCAAAGATGGCCAGGCAGCAGGCCTTAAGGCGTTTGCCAGCGCAGCATTTGCAGATAGCCCAGGCTGCTGCCCAGGGTGTTGTCGGCGTCGGCGCCGACCAGTACGGCACGTACCGGTGGCAGTGCCGAATTTTCCTCACCAAACAAACGCAGAAAATCCTGCCCGACATCGCGTGACTGGTCTGCCCACTGCCCCAGCGCTGCGCCCGCGCCTTGCAGCACGATGTAGCGTACCCGCCGCGTGTAGGGGTTGTCGCTCACCGTGCCCGCCGGGTATTTGTTGTCCCACAAATAGCACAGGGTGGCGGCGGGCAGGTCTTCGCCTGTGATGCTGCGCGCCATACGCAACATGGTGCGCTCAAGAAAAGGCACACCTGTCAACGGCGCGTCAAACATGACGCAGACTTTCAGTGCGGCATCGTCACCCGCTTTGGTGCGGATATCGGCATTGGCCAGTGGCGCGTCCAGCCGCCAGCGCCAGGCCAGCTGCTTGCCGGCGGGGGCCTGCCATTCGTGCAGCAGCGTGCCGTAGCTGGCCTGGGTACGCACGCGCAGGCTGCGCTGGCCGTCCAGCTCAAGCACCTCAAACTGCGCCAGGGCCAGCGCTGCGGGCTGTTTGGGCAAACCCACCACACGCCAGGGGCTGGGCGCGTTGCTTTGCGAGCCGCCGGTCACGGGGGCCAGGTTGCGCTGCGGCTCGGCGGCAGCGGCAAGCAGCGCAGCAACGCCGGCGTACAGCAGGGCGGCAGCGCTGGCAAGGCGGCGTTTCACCCGCGCCGCCAGTCGTGGTATTTGCGCACCCAGTAGAGCAACTTGTGAGGCGTGTGGTGGCGCTTCCATTCGCCGGCGGCGTATTTGTTGGCTTCGGCCAGTGTCGGGTAGGTGTGGATGGTGCCCAGAATTTTGTTCAGCCCCAGGCCGTATTTCATGGCCAACACATACTCGGCGAGCAAATCGCCCGCATGCACACCGGCAATCGTGACGCCCAGAATCTTGTCCTTGCCGGGCACCGTGAGCACCTTGACAAAGCCGTAGGCGGCGCTGTCAGCGATGGCGCGGTCCAGGTCGTCCAGGCCGTATTTGGTGACCTCAAACGGGATTTTTTGCTCGGTCGCTTCCTGCTCGCTCAGGCCCACCCGCGCGATCTCGGGGTCGGTAAAAGTGGCCCAGGGAATGACGCTGTAGTCGGCCTTGAACTTCTTGAACTGGCCAAACAGCGCATTGACGGCGGCATACCAGGCCTGGTGCGCGGCGGTGTGGGTGAACTGGTAAGGCCCGGCGACATCGCCCGCCGCAAAAATATTCGGGTAGTGCGTCTCCAGATACGCATTGGTTTCCACCGTCCGCTTGGCGGGAATACCGAGTTCCTCCAGGCCGTAGCCGGTCAGCCGCGCGCTGCGGCCAACGGCGCACAGCAGGGCGTCGAATTCAATGCGCACTTCCTGGCCGCCATGCTCGGCAATCAGGGTTTTGGTGGTGCCGGATTTCTCGCAGCGCAGCGCCCGGTGGCCGGTCAGCACGCGCACGCCGTCGGCTTGCAGCGAAGCCGTCACCAGCGCGGCAGCGTCTGCGTCTTCGCGGGCCATCAGGCGCGGCGCCATCTCCACCTGCGTGACCTGCGAGCCCAGCCGCGCAAAGCTCTGCGCCAGCTCGCAGCCAATCGGGCCGCCGCCCAGCACCAGCAGGCGTGCGGGCACCTCATCCAGCTGTGCAAACTGCTCCCATAGCGTGTCGCTGGTCACGTAGCCCACCTCGTCAATGCCAGGCAAGGGCGGCACAAACGGCTGCGCACCGGCGGCAATGATGATGCTGCGCGTGCTCAGGGTCTGCAGGCTGCCATCAGCCAGGGTGATGTCCACCGTCCAGGGCGAAGTGATTTTGGCGCGGCCTTGCAACACCTCCACACCCAGCGAGGTGTAGCGCTCGACCGAGTCGTGCGGCTCGATGGCGGCAATCACCGCATGCACCCGCGCCATGACTTGTTTGAAGCTGAAACCGGTGGCGCTGGCCGCGCCTATGCCGTAGTGGCTGGCGTGCCTGATCTGGTGCATCAGCGCTGCGCTCTTGATCAGCGCTTTGCTCGGCACGCAGCCGTAGTTGAGGCAGTCGCCGCCCATCTTGTGCGCTTCAACCAGCGTCACCTTGGCTTTGACCACCGCCGCAATGTAGGACGACACCAGCCCCGCTGCGCCGCCGCCAATCACCACCAGATTACGGTCAAAGGTTTTGGGTTTGACGGCGCGCCAGCGCGCATAGACCTTGCGCTTTTGCACCAGGCCAACGACCCACTTGGCCAGCAGCGGAAACACCCCCAGCAGCACGAAAGAGCCGATCAGGGCCGGGCTGAAAATCCCGGCGAGCGAATTCAGCTGCGCCAGTTGCGTGCCGGCATTGACATACACCGCCGTGCCCGCCAGCATGCCTAGTTGGCTGACCCAGTAAAACGTGCGCACCGGCATTTGCGTCAGGCCCATCACCAGGTTGATGACGAAAAACGGCACCAGTGGCACCAGCCGCAGCGTGAACAAATAAAACGCGCCCTGCTTTTCAATGCCGGCGTTGATGTCCTTGAGCCAATTGCCTAGCCGCGCCTCGATGCTGTCGCGCAGTACGAATCGCGCCGCCAAAAAAGCGAGTGTGGCACCGATGCACGAAGCAAAAGACACAATCAGCGTGCCCCACCACAGGCCAAAAATAGCCCCGCCCGCGAGCGTCAGAATCACCGCGCCGGGCAGCGACGCGGCGGTCACCAAAATATAGACCGCCATGAAGCCAGCAACAAACACCAGCGGCTGCCGGGCGTAAGCCTCTGCCAGTTGCGACTGGCTTTCACTGAGGTAACTCAGGCTAAGGTAGCGGCCGAGATCAAACGCAAAAAATGCGGCTACCAGGGCGGCAAAAACCAGCGCGATGGCGATTTTTTTAAGTGACATCAAAACTCCAGAGGGTTGCGCAACGGCGTGTTGTTAGGGCTTGCGGCGGCTGTTGGCCACCGTCCAGTCATACGGTGTAAAGCGCACCTCAAAATCCAGCGGAGCGGCCTGCGCAGCATGGCGGTTGCCATACTCGATCAGGTTGCGCCCGTGTGCGGGCACAAAGTCTTCCGGGTAGAACTTCAAAATTTCGCTCAGCCACACGGTTTGAGTCGCGCTGTCGATGCGCCAATTACGCGGGCTAGCAAAAAATGTGCGCGCCTCGTGCAGCAGCTCGCCGCGCAGGGCGCTGGCCGAGAAGGGTACGCGCGGCAGCACCGGGCACGACACGGCGCTGCAGTTCAGCGCAAAGTGCACTTCGGGCAAACCCATTTCCCGCGCCAGCGGGCGGATGATGTCGTTTTCAAAGACATACAGCGACATCGGCTGGCCGCCGATGGTGAATTTGCGCAGCACGAAAAAATTGACCTTGTTCAGGCCTGCATGGGTGTCCGGGATACCGCTGGCCACGACGTTGAACATCGACAGCGCGTTGTAGGCGTTGACCATATGCGCCAGCCGCGTCTCGGGCTCAGGCAGGCTGGCCAGCGGAGTTTGCGCGATGTGCCGCACGGCCAGCACCAAATCCTGGTAGCCCGTACTGTGCACTTCGGCCAGAGCGGCAAAGTCAACTTCGCCGCGTTCGTTCACATGGGCCTGCAGCACCCGGCCCCAGGCTTGGCGCGCCTGCGCGGCATTGGGGTCAGGGCTGTTTTGAGGGCTGGCAGGCAGGCTGACCAAGGTGGTGCAAGCGGAGAGGCAAAGTGATGCCAGAGCCAGGCCCAGGCGTTGAAATGAGCGTTTCATGCGGTACTTTCTGCAGTGGTCTGCACGGCACCCTGCGCCGCGCGTTCGGCCCGTCTGCGGCCCTTGAGCAGCTTGACGGGAAAAGTGTGCACGGCACCGGCACCTTGTACAAGGGGTTGCCAAAGCCCTTGCGAAGTGGGCAATGCCTGCAGCAAAAAATTATCGCGCCGCGCGTTGTAGGCGCACATGCTGAGCGGGCCGTCCTGCGTCATGGCCATGAACACGCAGGCGTCCAGGCGCTCTTGCTGCAACTGACAGGCGTCCATGAAGTTGTGGGTGAAAAACGTCAGCTTGTAGGCCTTGCCTCGGGCCGACCACAAATCGCTGCGGGCCAGCCACAACTGCCGCGCCAGCCAGCGCAGCGAATGCAGCGCCAGGCGGGGCCGCGAAAAACCCGCTGCCAGCAGGGCGCGCAAACCCTTGCCGCGGCTGCTGCGCGGGAAATGCAGGTTCGCGGTCTCGCGCATGAAGCGCTGCACGAAAGCGCTGTCGGCAAAGACATCGCGCGCCCGGCCATTAACCACCAAAGTGACGGCGTTGCGGTTGCAGTCGTGGTGCCCGGCTTGCAGCACATTGGTGCGCAGTGGCGTGCCCGCGCCCTGCGCAATGCGCTGCCAGATGCCGTCGTGGGTGATGGCGTCGGCGCGTGCGCCCTGCACGCCGCGCCCGGTGTCGGCCTGCAACTGAAAAGAGCAAAACCGCACGACTTCGGCCTGGACCACGAAAAATGCGGCCAGCATGGGTACATCGGCCCAGTTGCCGTCGTGTACCGTGGTGTTGAAAAACACCGCCAGCGGCAGGCCGCGGGCCCGCTCGATGTACTCCAGGCGCAAAGCATTGAGCGCCGCCTCACTGGCATAGCCGGCGCGCTGCTGCGTGCTGTCCACATGGAAGGCGACATCGGTCAAACCGGCCTGCGCCAGCTCGGCCAGCAAGGCGCGGCTGGCCTTGATGCCGTTGGTGAACAGTGCGCTGCGCATGCCCAGGCCGGCCAGCTTCTGCACGATGGCCACCAGCTCCGCAGGTTTGCGCAAGGTCGGCTCGCCGCCCGAGATTTGCACATCGGTGTTGGCACCGTAGTGCGCATGGATCAGGTCGATGCGGCGAAAAATTTCCTCCATCGGAAAATCACGCACTGCCTCGGCGCTGTCGCTGAGGTAGCACAGCGTGCAGTCCAGGTTGCAGCGCTGGGTGATCTCCAGCGAGACGCAGGCGATGTTCCAGCGCCGCCCGGCCAGCTGGCGGGGTGACCACTGGCCGCTGGCGTGCATGCGTTCGCGCGCCGCCTGCATGGGGTTGGCGGCGGGGCTGCGCAGCGCTTGTAGCGTGGCAATTTCAACAGGGGGCAATAGGGTGGACATGGTCAGGCAATGGGTTAGAAATTAAGACGTTAGAGGCCTGATTTGGGCTACCCAGCGGCCTAAAAGTTCGCAAGGCCAGGGCGAAAAAAAGCCCGCTCAGGCCACCAGTGCCTGCGCAAACTCCTGCGCCTGAAAGGTCTCCAGGTCCTGCAACTGCTCGCCCACACCGATGAAATACACCGCCACGCCAGGCGCACCGGGGCGCTGCTCGGCGCGCGCCCGGGCCCACAGCGCCACCGCGCAGAGCACGCCGCCTTTGGCGGTGCCGTCAAGCTTGGTGATGACCAGGCCGGTCAAATGCAGCGCCTCGTCAAATGCCTTGACCTGCGCCAGCGCATTTTGGCCGGTGTTGCCGTCGATGACCAAAATGATTTCATGCGGCGCTGCGCTGTCGGCTTTCTGGATCACGCGCTTGATTTTTTTCAGCTCCTCCATCAGGTGCAGTTGCGTGGGCAGGCGGCCGGCGGTGTCGATCAGCACCACGTCCTTGCCGCGCGCCTTGCCCGCGCTCACGGCGTCAAAGGCCACCGCCGCCGGGTCAGCGCCGTCCTGGCTGATGATCTCGACCGCGCTTTTGTCCGCCCAGACTGCGAGTTGTTCGCGCGCCGCCGCGCGAAACGTGTCTGCTGCGGCCAGCAAGACCTGCGCACCGGCATGGCTCAAATGCCGGGTCAGCTTGCCGATGCTGGTGGTTTTGCCTGCGCCATTGACCCCGGCCACCATGATGACGCAGGGTGCCGTGCCGATCACCAGCGGCCGCTGCAAGGGGCGCAGCAAGTCGGCAATGGCCTGCGCCAGCAGCGCCTTGACTTGCTGCGGCTCGGTGCTGCCAGCGGTTTTGACGCGGCGCTTCAAATCTGCCAGCAGGTGCTGCGTGGCGGCCACGCCGGTGTCGGCCATCAGCAGCGCTGACTCCAGCTCCTCGTACAGCGCGTCGTCGATGCGGGTGCCGGTGAATACACTGGTGATGCTCGCGCCGGTGCGGCCCAGCCCGGCCTTGAGCCGCTCCAGCCAGGAGGCGCGCGGCGCAGCGGCTTGCGGCAGCGCCAGCTCAGCGGCCTGGCCCGGCGCGCTGGGGGCATCGGGCGCAGGTGGCCGGCCCGTGAGGTAGATTTTTTTCGTGAGAAAACTGAACATCGAAAGCGCTTTGGGTATCACACCATTCTATGAAACCTTACCTCCTTACCCTTTGCCTTCTGCTGCCTGCTGTCGCTGCCGCCCAAACCGCTGCACCGGTGAGCCAATTCACCCTCGCCAACGGCATGACACTGATCGTCAAGCCCGACCGGCGCGCACCCACGGCCGTGCACATGCTCTGGCTGCGGGTGGGCTCGCTGGACGAAGTCGGCGGCACCAGCGGCGTCGCCCATGTGCTCGAACACATGCTGTTCAAGGGCACGCCCACGCTTTTGCCGGGCGAGTTCTCGCGCAAGGTCGCCGCATTGGGCGGGCGCGAAAACGCCTTTACCTCCAAAGACTACACCGGCTACTACCAGCAGGTGCCTGCCGCCAAAGTGCCCGATGTGATGCAGCTCGAAGCCGAGCGCTTTGCCCGCAACCAGTGGGCCGACAGTGAATTCACCAAGGAAATCGAAGTCGTCAAGGAAGAGCGTCGCCTGCGCACCGAAGACAACCCGCAAGCCCTGCTGCACGAGGCGCTCGCGGCCACGGTGTTCACCACCTCACCCTACCGCCGCCCCATCGTCGGCTGGATGAACGACCTGGACGCCATGCAGCCTGATGACGCGCGCGCGTTCTACCAGCGCTGGTACGTGCCAGCCAATGCGGCGGTGGTGGTCGCGGGGGATGTCGATGCACTGGAGGTCAAGCGCTGGGCCGAGCAGACCTACGGCAGCATCCCCGCGCGCGATGTGCCTGCGCGCAAACCGCGGCTGGAGCCGCCGCAGGTCGGCCAGCGGCGGCTGGACTTCAAGGCCCCGGCGCAGCAGGCCTATGTCGCGCTGGCTTTCAAAACACCGGGCGTGGTCGATCTGAATGCCAGCGCAGGCAGCGCCGCACACCAGCAGACGCAAGACGCGCTGGCGCTGACGGTGCTGGCCAGCGTGCTCGATGGCTACAACGGCGCGCGCTTGCCGCGTGCCTTGACGCAAGGCCCAGGCCGCGTGGCCGACCGCGTCGATGCAAGCCACCAACTGATTGGCCGCGGCCCCAAGGTGTTTTCGCTCACCGGTGTGCCGGTGGCCGGCAAAACGGCGGCGCAGGTCGAGGCCGCGCTGCTGGGCGAGGTCGCCAAAATCGCGCGTGCCGGCGTGACCGAGGCCGAACTCAGGCGTGTCAAAACGCAGTGGATTGCCAACGAAACCTACAAGCTGGATTCGGTGATGAACCAGGCGCGCGAGCTGGGCATTTACTGGGTGGTCGGTCTGCCGCCTGGCGCGGCCAGCCAGATCATTGCGCGGTTGCGGGCGGTCACCGCCGAGCAGGTGCAGCAGGTGGCGGCGCGCTATTTCGCTGCCGACCAGCTCACCGCAGCCACCTTGTTGCCGCAGCCGCTGGCAGCCCAGCGTCCAGTCCGTGCCCATGCCACTGCACTGCGCCATTAACCCTCTCAGGCAGCCCTTCCATGACTATTAAAAATATAGCGTTACCGGCAGTATTTGTATTGGCTAGCGGCCTATTTGGCACTAAATTTGCTGCTGCAGGCATCCCGGTGGAGCATTGGAGCCTGCCCAGCGGCGCGCAGGTGTATTTGGTCCAAAGCCCGGCGATTCCCATGCTGGATGTGCAACTCGACTTTGACGCGGGCGCGCGCCGCAACCCGGCGGCATTGGCCGGCCTGGCCAGTGCCGCCGCTGGCATGGCCAGCAAGGGCGTGCGTGCGCGCAATGGCCAACCCGCGCTGGATGAAAACCAGTTGGCACAGGCCTGGGCCGATCTGGGCGCGGGTTTTTCCGCCAGCGCCGGGGCTGATCGCAGCAGCTACCAGTTGCGCTCGCTCACCGAGCCTGATCTGCTTGCTGCCGCAGCGCAACTGGCCGCACGCCAGTTGGCTGATCCGGCCTTTGACGACAGCCTCTGGCGGCGTGAGCGCCAGCGCCTGATCGCCGAGCTTAAAGAGGCCGATACCCGCCCTGCCACCCTGGCACAACGTACTTACCAGCAAGCCGTGTTTGGCGCGCACCCGTACGCACGCCAGCCCACAACCGCCACGCTGTCGGCTATCCAGGCCAGCGACTTGCGCGCGTTCCACCGCCAAAACCTGCTGGCCTGCCGTGCCAAAGTCACGCTGGTCGGGGCCGTCAGCCGGGCCCAGGCCGACACCCTGGTGCGCGCGCTGCTGGCCCATTTGCCGCAGGGCCCTTGCCCGGCGCTGCCGGCCCTGCCCGAGGTGGCGGCACTCGCCAAGCCGCAAGACATCCGGCTGCCGTTTGAGTCGGCGCAGGCGCATGTGCTCTTGGGCCAGCCCGGCATTGCACGCAGCAGCCCGGACTTTTTCCCGCTGTTTGTCGGCAACTACCTGCTTGGCGGCGGCACCTTTGTCTCGCGCCTGACGCAGGAAGTGCGCGAGAAACGCGGCCTGAGCTACAGCGTCGGCAGTGGTTTCAACCCGGCGCTGCAAACCGGCGCTTTCACCATCAGCCTGCAAACCCGGCCCGACCAGGCCGCCCAGGCGCTGCAAGTCACGCAGGACGTGCTGGCGCAGTTTGTTGCCCAAGGCCCGGACGAGGCCGAGCTGCAAAACGCCAAAACCAGTTTGATCAACAGCTTTGCCCTGCGCATCGACAGCAACCGCAAGCTGCTGGACAACGTCGCCAACATCGCTTGGCACAGCTTGCCGCTGGACTACCTGGACCAGTGGACGGCGCAGGTGGAAAAAGTCACCCTGGCCGATGTCAAGGCGGCATTTGCCCGCACCTTGCAGCCGGGACGCATGGCCGTGGTGGTGGTGGGCGGCAAGCCGTGAGGCCGCGCAGCCAGCGCCCTGCTGCCGCGACCAAGAGTCAGCGGGCGACGACCACGCCAAAGATAACGAAGCGGGCGACGACCGCGCCAAAGATAACGAAGCGGGCGATGACCGCGCCCGCTGTGCTGCGCATCATAGGCGGCCAGTACAAACGCACGCCCTTGCCGGTGGCCGACAAACCGGGTCTGCGCCCGACCCCGTCCCGCGTGCGCGAGACGCTGTTTGACTGGCTCGGCCACGACCTCAAAGGCTGGCGCTGCATTGACGTTTTCGCGGGCACGGGTGCCCTGGGTTTTGAAGCCGCCTCACGCGGCGCCGAGCAGGTGTTGCTGATCGAGCAAGACCCTGGCCTGGTGCGGCAATTGCTGGCTTTGCAAGCCAAGTTGCAAGCGGCCATGGTGCAAATTGAGCGTGGTGACGGCCTCTCGCGTTTGCAGTGCCAAACGCCGCAGAGCCTGCAGCTGGTGCTGCTGGACCCGCCGTTTGACGAGGCGCTGTTCACGCAGGCGCAGCGCCAGGCCGCCTTGCGCGCGGCGGCGGCGGCCTTGAGTCCGGCGGGCTATGCCTATTGGGAGGCAGCGCTGCCTTGGAGTGAGGACGCTTTGCTAGCCTGCGGATTGGTACTGCACCGCCACCTCAAAGCGGGGGCGGTACATGCGCATCTGCTGCGGCCCGCAGCCTGAAGACAGTCTGACACCGCACTGATCGGTATTCGCTGCAGCCCGGCCTTGTAGGACAGCGCCGCAAGATGCGCGCTTTGGGGCTTGCTTTACATGGGCGACATCGCGTTATCGCCGGCGCGGGTACACACTGGCGGCTCTCCCTACGAAAGGCCCCTTATGACGATTTCCAAACTCCGCATTGCCCTTGCCGCCGCCGCGCTCGGCCTGTGCACCGCGCAGGCAGCCAGCGCCGCCACCAGCGTGTCGATCAACGTCCATCAACCCGGCGTGTACGGCCGCGTGGTGTTTGGTGAGCCGCTGCCGCGTAACGCCTGGGTCAATGCCAATCCGGTGGTGGTCACGCAGCCGAATGTGTACTACCAGCGCGAGCCGATTTACCTCTATGTGCCGCCGGGCCACTACAACAACTGGTCGCGCCATTGCAGCCGCTACAACGCCTGCACCCAGCCGGTGGTGTTTGTACAAGACCGCTGGATTCGCGAGCGCCATGCCCAGTACCGCGGCGGCCGTGACGACGACCGTGATGGCGTGCGCAACCGCTATGACCGTGACCGCGACGGCGACGGCATTCGCAACAAGAACGACCGCGACCGTGATGGTGACGGCACCCGCAACAAAAAAGACCGCAGGCCAGACAACCCCTACCAGCGCTGAACCCCGGCATCGCGCGGCAGAGCCCGGCGCATAATCTTTTGCAACAAGCCCACTTTTTGCAGGAGTACCGCCCATGGCGCGCCACGTGATTGCCGTCTACCCTGGCAGCTTTGACCCCATGACGCTGGGCCACGAGGACGTGGTGCGGCGGGCCTCGCAGTTGTTTGATCACGTCATTGTGGCGGTCGCCGCCGGGCACCACAAGAAAACCCTGTTCAGCCTGGACGAGCGCATCGCCATGGTGCGCGAATCGGTCGCTGCCTATCCGCAAGTGGAGGTTGACAGCTTTGCCACGCTGCTGCGTGATTTTGTGGTGGGCAAGGGTGCCAAGGCGGTCATTCGCGGCCTGCGCGCGGTGACCGACTTTGACTATGAGTTCCAGCTCGCGGGCATGAACCGCCAGCTCATGCCCGAGGTCGAGACGGTGTTCCTCACCCCGAGCGACCAATACCAGTTCATCTCCAGCACCTTTGTGCGCGAGATTGCGCAGTTGGGCGGTGAGGCGAACAAGTTCGTCTCGCCTGCGGTGTACCAGCGGCTAATGGACAAACTGCATCCGCAGCAGGGTGCGGTTTGTTGATGGCGCAACGGCATGCCGTGCGTGCAGTGCCAGTGCCAGTGCCAGTGCAAGTTTTTCGCCTTCCAAATGCTTCATAAAATATAGCAATACCGGCAATATATGCGCCGGCTACAACCTAATTTCATTGAAAAAATGGGCCAAAACCGTGCCCAGCGCTGTCACAGCGGCTTTGCATAATGCGCCCATGACCCAGCTCATTCTCATCCGCCACGGCGAGACCGACCTCAACCGCGAGCTGCGCTTCCAGGGCCACAGCGATGTGCCGCTGAATGCGGCGGGCCTGGTGCAGGCGCAGTCTGCGGCGCTGGCGATTGCGCTGGCGGGCGAGCCGGTTTACAAAATCATCAGCAGCGATTTGCTGCGGGCCCGGCAGACCGCCGAGGTGATTGCGGCAGGACTGCCGCAGCCGCCGCAAAAAGGCCTGGTAATTGACGCGGCCTGGCGCGAACGCAGTTTTGGCGAGCTCGACGGCCTGCGCGTCGCCGACATCCAGCAGCAACACCCGCAGCATTGGCAGCAGTGGCTCGAATGTGGTCCTGACGATGCCATGGCCGGCATCGAGAGCACGCGCAGCCTCAACAACCGGGTGATGGCCGCGGTGCAGGCGCTGGCAGTGGTGGGTTGCCGCAACAATATTGTGGTGGTGACCCACGGCGGTGTGCTCGACATGATCTACCGCCGTGCCCAGGGCCTGCCGCTGGAGGGGCCGCGCCGGTGCGACATCCCCAATGCCGGCATCAATCGCGTGGCGATTCACCACGACGCCGCGGCAAATTGGCAGCTCATCATTCTGGAGTGGGCGCTGGCCGAGCATTTGCGCGGCTTGCCGCCGCAGGCGGTTTACAAAGCCAGCCCGGCGTGCGACGCCTCTGGCGATACAACTGCCCAAACCTAGGCGGATAATCGGCGCATGACGCGCCTTCATTTTCTTTGCGGCAACCCCGCTGTGCCCACGGCACCGATAGGGCCTCACGCATGGCCTTGATGATCACCGACGCTTGCATCAACTGCGATGTGTGCGAGCCCGAATGCCCCAACCAGGCCATCAGCATGGGGCCCGAAATCTACGAAATCGACCCGCACAAATGCACCGAATGCGTTGGCCATTTCAGCGAGCCGCAATGCGTGGTGGTGTGCCCGGTGGCCTGCATTCCCCTGCACCCGCAGTGGGCTGAGAGCCAGGAAACGCTGTGGCAAAAATACCGCGCCCTGCAGGCAGGCCAGGTGCCTGCGGCCTAGCCCGCTAAACCGCTGCAGGCGGGACCGTGGCAGCAGGCTTGGGCGGTTTGGGCCGCGGCGGCTGGCGGGTGTGGATCTTCAGCATGGCTTTGTCCATCGCGCCGTGCAGCAACTCGGGCCAGGCCGTCCGGCTGCGGTCAATGGCCTGCGTGATCGCTATGCGGTCGTCCAGGCTGGGCTTTTGCAAGACCCAGCCGACCACTTCAGATTTGTCGCCGGGGTGGCCTACTCCCAAGCGCAGGCGCCAGTAATCAGGCCCTATCTGGGCATGGATGTCGCGCAGGCCGTTGTGCCCTGCATGGCTGCCGCCCAGTTTGAGCTTGGCCTCGCCGGGCGGCAAATCCAGCTCATCGTGAACCACCAGAATTTCCTCGGGCGCGATTTTGTAAAAACGCGCCAGCGCGCCGACCGACTGGCCTGACAGGTTCATGAAAGTCTGCGGTTGCAGCAGCCAGAAATAAGCGTTGCCTGGGTTGCCCGCCTGGCCACGCACCACCAGCGCCTGGTAGCTTTTATCGGCTACCAGCGTCAGCCGCTGCTGCCGCGCGAGGGCATCAATCCACCAGAATCCGGCGTTGTGGCGCGTGGCCTCGTAGGCGGTGCCGGGGTTGCCCAGGCCAACAAAGAGCTTGATCATGACGGCTTAGCTTACTTGCAAATGGCAAGAAAAAAGCCCGCCACACAGCCTGCGTGGCGGGCTTGACCGGGCCCAGGCAATTATTTCTTGGCTGGGGCTTTCGCAGCCGGCGCTTTGGCCGCGGGAGCGGCTTTGCCCGCAGGCGCGGCTTTGGCCGCGGGGGCTGCCTTGCCGCCTTTGCCAGCGGGTGCGGCAGGCGCAGCGGCGGCAGCGGCTGGGTCAGGCACTTCTTCGGCCAGCGGCACGACCGAGACCAGCACCGGATTTTCCTTGCCGTGCAACACGGCTTTGACGCCTTTGGGCAGGGCCACATCGCTGACATGCAGCGGGTGGCCCTTTTTCATGCCGCTCAAGTCCACCGCAATGAACTCTGGCAAATCGGCCGGCAGGCAGGAGACTTCGATCTCGGAGCTGATGTGCGTGACCAGGCAGTTCTCCAGCTTCGTGGCGGGCGAATTTTCTTCGCCGCTGTAATGCAGCGGCACTTTCATGTGCAGCTTGGTGTTGGCCTCGACCCGCTGGAAGTCAATGTGCAGCACGAGTTGCTTGAACGGGTGCATTTGCAGGTCACGCAGCAGCACTTTGCTGGTTTGACCAGCCAATTCCATCTCCAGGATGGACGCATGGAAGGCCTCTTTCTTGATGGCATGCCACAGCGCGTTGTGGTCCAGCTCAATCAGTTGCGGCTGATTGGCACCGCCATAGACGATGCCGGGGGTGCGGCCGGTGATGCGGAGACGGCGGCTCGCACCCGTGCCCTGCTTGGCGCGCTCAAAAGCGGTAAATTTCATAATCAACTCCGTTAGGATAAAAACACAGTGCTCAGCCACCGCGACCAGTGGCTTTTGCGCCTTAAAAACTTCTAGCGATGGCTTGAAGTTGCTTGGTTTCCAGCTCAGAAAAGACTTAAAACAATTCTTCCTGGTCTGAAAACAAACTCATGACCGACTCGCCCTTGGCAATCCGCTGGATCGTCTCGGCGATCAGCGGGGCCACAGACACCTGGCGGATTTTTTTGCACTCACGGGCCGCCTCGGACAGCGGAATCGTGTTGGTAATGACGATCTCGTCGAGCGCGCTTTGCATGATGCGACCGCAGGCCGGGCCGGAAAAGATGGGGTGCGTGCAATACGCATAGACTTTTTTGGCACCGCGCTCTTTGAGCACTTCGGCGGCTTTGACCAGCGTGCCTGCCGTGTCGATCATGTCGTCCATGATGACGCAGTTGCGGCTCTCAATTTCGCCGATCACGTGCATCACTTCGCTGACATTGGCGCGCGGGCGGCGCTTGTCGATGATGGCCAGGTCGGTGTCGAGTTGCTTGGCCAGGGCGCGGGCGCGAACCACACCGCCGACATCGGGCGAGACCACGATCAAATCCTCGTAGTTTTGCATCCGCAAGTCGCCCAGCAGCACCGGCGAGGCGTAAATATTGTCCACCGGGATATCAAAAAAGCCCTGAATCTGGTCGGCATGCAAGTCCATGGTGAGCACGCGGGCCACGCCGACGGCTTGCAGCATGTTGGCCACCACCTTGGCCGAAATCGGCACCCGGGTCGAGCGCGGGCGGCGGTCTTGCCGGGCATAGCCAAAGTAGGGGATGACGGCGCTGATACGCTCGGCCGAGGCGCGCTTGAGTGCATCGACCATGATGAGCAGCTCCATCAGGTTCTCGTTGGTCGGTGCGCAAGTGGACTGCACCACAAACACGTCGCGGGCGCGCACGTTCTGGTTGATCTCGACCATGACTTCGCCGTCGGAGAAGCGCCCCACGTTGGCCGCCCCGAGCGAAATGCCCAGGTGCTGCGCGATTTCTGCCGCCAGCGCCGGGTTGGCGTTGCCGGTAAAAACCATGAAATCGGGGTGATGAACCTGCATGTGTGTTCCAGCGGTCAAAAAACAACCTGGCAAAAAACAAGCTCGCTAAGCGCAGGCCTTGGGATTACGAAGCAAGCTCACCCGCCCGTTCGCAACAGGCCGCAGCGGGCACGGAACCACATTTTGGCAGGGGAGGAAGGACTCGAACCCTCGCATGCTGGAATCAAAATCCAGTGCCTTTACCAACTTGGCGACTCCCCTACACGGGTGGGCTGTTTGCACAACCCACCGATTATCAGTTTCACAAGGCCCACCCCCGCAGGGGATGCGCCTCCAAATTGTTGCAGTCGCGAACCCAACACCCTGCGACTTCGCTGACGTCGGCGTCTGCCGCAATCGGCGCAAACACCGCGCTCCCAGAGCCTGTCATCCGCGGCTGCAAGCCTTGTGCTGCCAGTGCCTGCAAAGCCTGCGTGACCGGGGGGCACAGTTGCTCGGCCACCGGCTGCAGGTCATTGCGGCCAAAACTCAGCATACAGTTCTGCGGCATCGCAGCAAAGCCCGAAATTGTAGCAGTTTGGGTGTTGCGTTTTAGCTCCGCCGCCGCAAAGATGCGCGCAGTCTCCAGACCGGCGGCCGGTTTGACGACGCGAAAGCGCGCTGCAGGCAGCGCCAGTGGGGTCAATTGCTCGCCAATGCCCTCAACCCATGCGTGGCCGCCAGAGAGGAAAAAGGGCACGTCGGCACCCAGTTGCAGGCCAACTTCCAGCAGTTTCGCCAGCGGCAAGTTCAGACCCCACAGCCGGTTCAGCGCCAGCAGGGTTGAAGCGGCATCAGACGAGCCGCCGCCCAGGCCGGCCTGCTGCGGTATGCGTTTGGTCAGGGTGATGTGCACGCCCAGCGGGCAGGCGGCAATGCTTTGCAGGGCACGGGCGGCGCGCAGGGTCAGGTCATCTGCCGGCAGGGGCGGTGGCATGAAAGCGTTGTGCCCCAAGCTACCGGGCAGGTCTTCACGGCTGATCTGGCCGCCTGGCCGCAGTTCAAAGTGCAGCGTGTCGCACCAGTCGATCAACATAAAGACGGACTGCAGCAGGTGGTAGCCGTCGGTGCGGCGACCGGTGATGTGCAAAAAAAGGTTGAGCTTGGCAGGCGCTGCCACGTCGTAGAGGGCTTTCATGCGGACCCTATGTGCCTCAAGGCGTATCCAGGATGATGCGCAGTTGCGCTGCCGGGGCCGCGTCGGTGGCACTGCGCTGCGCCTGCAAGCGGCCGTCGGCATGGCGCGACAGGTCAATGTCCCAGCCTGGCGCGGCGCTGGGTTGCCCCGCCAGCCAGCCAAACAGCGCCGCCAGCGGCAGCGCGGTGCCGGTGAGCTGGCGGGTCATGGCGTCGGTAGAGTCAAAACGGCGCTCTTGACCACCCGCTTGCAGGCGCACATCGCCTGGTGCCCAGTGC
Source organism: Burkholderiaceae bacterium (assembly GCA_046155225.1). Classification (GTDB taxonomy): domain Bacteria; phylum Pseudomonadota; class Gammaproteobacteria; order Burkholderiales; family Burkholderiaceae_C; genus JAKFVA01. The sequence goes on along the minus strand of JBJXED010000048.1, from coordinate 19,921 downwards.
AGCGCGGCAAGCGTTTGGCCCAGCGGGCTGAACAGGTGCAGTTGGCCAACGCCCGCGTTACCGGAGAGTTCGAAACGGCCCGACAGCGACTCGGGTGGCTCGGAGGCCACTTGCAGAGCCAGCCGACCCGACCAAAACGCGGCTTCCAAGCCGTTTTTTGAATCATTTAGGCCGCTAGCCACTGATTTATATGCACAGCCAGCTATTAAAAAAATAGCAATCAAGGCGCCCGCACTGCGCCAGCCGCGCCGCGCCCAGGGGTTTGCAGCGCTCACAGCTTGGCGCGCAGGCGCTTGATGGTTTCCTGCAGGGTTTCGTTGTCGGCGTTGAGCAGTCGGCCCTCGCGCCAAATGGCCAGGGCGCGTTCGCGCTGGTTCAGGCTCCAGAGCACCTCGCCCAGGTGCGCGGCAATTTCGGCGTCAGGCCGGGCCTTGTAGGCAATCTCCAGAATGCGCAGGGCTTCGGCCTTGTTGCCCGCGCGGAACTCGACCCAGCCCAGGCTGTCACTGATAAAAGGGTCGCCCGGCGCGTATTCCAGCGCTTTGAGGATGAGTTGCTTGGCCTCGGGCAAACGCAAATTACGATCGGCCAGCGAGTAGCCCAGCGCGTTGTAGGCGTTGTGGTAGTCGGGTTTGGCGCTGATGAGCTCACGCAGCAGCCGCTCCATTTCGTCCAGGTTGCCGAGTTTTTCGGCCAGCATGGCTTGGTCATAGGTCAGGTCGGTGTCTTGCGGGTCGGCCTTGCGTGCGGCATCGACCAGCGCGTAGGCTTCGCGGTAGAGCTTGTTCTCGCGCAGCAACTGCACTTCAGCGGTCAGCTTGCTGCGGGCTTGCTCGGGCGTGCGTGCGGGCAGGGTGCGCAGCAGGGCGCGTGCTTGTTCCATCTTGCCCTGGCGCGCCAGGATCGAAGCGCGGCGGCTTTGCGCGCTGGTCAGGTCGGCTGAATTTTCAATTTGGTTGAGCCAGATTTCAGCAGCGGTGAAGTCGCCCGTCTTCTCGGCCACTTGCGCCAGCGCCAGATAAGCCTGGGCCAGGCCGCGGCTGCGCTCTTCACTGGGCGGCAGGGCTTGGGCCAGGTCCAAATAGCGCTTGAGCGAAGCTTGCGCCGCGCCGAGCTGGTTGTCTTGTGCCTGCAGGCTGCCTTGCACCAGCCACGCTTGGGCAAAGTCGGGCTTTTCGCGGGTGACAAACTGGATCTGCGCGGCGGCTTCGGCATAGCGCTGCACGTCGAGCAGCGCGCGCGCATAGCCCATGCGGATTTCAGCGCTCGACGCGGTTTGCAAATACTGGCTGACCAACGCCTCGGCGGCTGGCAGCTTGGGGTCCATCAAATCAAGCGCCAGCGCGATCGGCTCATCGGCCGCGGCATCCAGCGTGTGGCCGCGCTGGGCCGCCTGCAGTGCGCCTGTGGTGTCGCCAGCGGCCTGCCGCATCTTGCCCACTGTGGCCCAGGCCGCCGCCGTGTGGCCGTTGTTGCCGTCACGTTTGCCTGCGGCATTGGGCGCAAGGTACTCGGCCAGCGCCAGTTCCATCAGCGCCGTCGCTGCTTTTTTGTCGGCCACACGGGAAAAAGTCCGCGCCAGGCTGCCCATCGCGGCATTGCGTTGCAGCGGCCCCGCCAGGGACAGCTCGGACCGCACCGGCTCAAGTGTTTCTGACAAGCGGTTCAGCGCCAGCAGAATTTGCAGGACGTAGCGGTTGGCCTCGCGCGAGGTGGGTTTGGCGCTTTTCCAGGCGCGGGCCGCCGCCAGTGCGGCGTCGCCCGAACGCGCTTGCAGTGCAACTTCGGTGGCCCGCTGGAAGAGGCTGTCGTCATTATTCTTGCGGGCCGCATCGAGCAGCAGCGAATAACCGGTGCCGGGCTCGCCCAAACCAATTTGCAGCTCACCCAGCAGCAATTGGTAGAACAACTCGCTGCCCAAGGCCGAATTGTTGACTGGCTCAGTTGGCTCCTCGGGCGTTGCTGCGCTTGGCGTGCTTGCAGGAAGGGTCTGCGCTAAGGTTGCGGCAGGCCAGCACAGGGCCAGCCACAGGCTGCCGCTGAGGCAGAGCAGCTTGCTGCGGCCCAGCCATGAAGGAGTAGGCAATGGCGCGGAAAATCCAGGTGCTTGGGCCTGATGGCCGGGGTTGTGTGCGGGCATGTTGGTGGCGATGGCAAAGAGGTTTTTTCGCGTCATGAAACATAATAGTCCAAGAAAACCAAAGCCAATAAAAGCCATGCCGGAACTCCCCGAAGTTGAAGTGACACGGCAGAGTTTTGCGCAGCTGATCGCCGGTGCCGTGGTCACCGGCGTGCGCCTGGGTTTGCCGCTGCGCTGGCCGCTTGGGTGTGCGCCGCAAGCGCTGGTCGGTCGCCAGGTGGTTCAGGTTTCGCGGCGCGGCAAATACTTGTTGGTGGAACTGGATTCAGGCTTGCTGCTGTTGCACCTGGGCATGTCGGGGTCACTGGCTTTTACGCCCGGGCCTGCGCGGCCGCCCGGCAAGCACGACCACTTTGACTTGGCCACCACCCAGGGCACGCTGCGTTTGCAAGACCCCCGGCGCTTTGGCGCGGCAGTCTACGCAGACAGCTTGGGCAGCCCGCAGGCACGCAAGCTGCTGGACAAATTGGGCGTGGAACCGCTGGGCGAAGACTTTGATGCGCGGCGTTTTCACGCCGCCTTGCGCCTGCGCAGTACGGCGATCAAGCAAGTGCTGCTGGCGGGCGAGGTGGTGGTTGGGGTTGGCAATATTTATGCGTCAGAGGCCTTGTTTGCGGCGGGTATCCGCCCGACGCTTGCGGCGCGGCGCCTGAGCTTTCCCAGGGCGCTGGCGCTGCACGGCGCGATTCGCAGCGTGCTGGCAGCGGCGGTGCGCAGTGGCGGCAGCACCTTGCGCGATTTTTCCAATGCGCAGGGTCAAAGCGGCTATTTCCAGTTGCAAGCCGAGGTGTATGGCCGGGCCGGGCTGCCGTGCCGCAAGTGCGGCGGCACCATCGTGCGGCTGGTGCAGGGACAGCGCGCCACGTATTTTTGCCGGGTGTGCCAAAAATAGTGAATGCCATCACTTGGTTACAGCACAGGGGCTGGTGCCAGTGCTATATTCAAAAGAGTAGTCGGCATCCAAACCACCGGGACACACGTGGCCACCTCATTCAACACCCAGTTTGACCAGCATGGCGCTTGGCGGCGCGAGTTTGCCCTGCGGCTGAAGCTTTTGTCCGAATGGATGAAAGACCACGAGCTGATGGATTCTGCGGTTGAGGAGCGGCTGCGCCGGCTCGAGCAGCAGATGCGCTCGGACAAAGTCATGGTGGCCTTTGTGGCCGAGTTCTCGCGCGGCAAGTCCGAGCTCATCAACGCCATCTTTTTTGCGGGCTACGGCCGCCGCATCATGCCCGCCAGCGCCGGGCGCACCACCATGTGCCCGACCGAGCTGGGCTATGACCCGCAGGTACCGCCCTGCCTGCGCCTGCTGCCGATTGAGACGCGGCTGCAAACCCAGGCGCTGATGGAGTGGCGCATGGTGCCCGAGAAGTGGGCCCGCATCGATCTGGACGTGAACGACCCCGAGCAACTTGCCAAAGCGCTGGAGAAAGTCGCCGAGGTCCGGCAAGTCACCAAAGACGAGGCGCGCTCCCTGGGGTTCTGGCATGACGACGCCCCCGATGACAACCCCCTGCCGACGGCCGACGGCAAGATTGAAGTGCCGCGCTGGCGCCATGCGCTGATCAACATCGCCCACCCGCTGCTCAAACAGGGCCTGGTAATTTTGGACACGCCGGGCCTGAACGCCATCGGTGCCGAGCCCGAGTTGACGGTCAACCTGATTCCGCAGGCCGACGCGCTGGTCTTCATCCTCGCCGCCGACACCGGCGTGACGAAGTCGGATTTGTCGATCTGGCGCGAGCATTTGATATCCGAGGCCGCCGGCACCGACTCGCGCCTGGTGGTGCTCAACAAGATCGACACACTGTGGGACGCGCTCAGCACGCCCGAGCAGGTGCAGGCGCAAATCAAGCGCCAGCGCAGCAGCTCGGCCGAGATACTCGGTTTGCCGGTGGAGCAAGTGATTGCCGTGTCAGCGCAAAAAGGCCTGGTCGCCAAAGTCACCGGTGACGACGCGCTGCTGCAAGCCAGCCAGTTGCCGCTGCTCGAGCAGGCGCTGGCGCAGGGCGTGATGGGCCAGCGCCAGAAGATTTTGCGTTCGGCCGTGGCGGGCGGCGTCGGTGACTTGCGTATTGAAGCCGCTCGCGTCATCAACATCCGCCGCCGTGACCAGGCCGAGCAAAAGCAGGAGCTCAAAGGCCTGCGCGGCAAGAATGCGACGGTCATCAAACACATGCGCGCGCGGATTGATGCCGAGCGGGTGGAGTTTGACGACAGCGGTGCCAAGCTGCACGCGGTGCGCTCGGTCCACCTCAAGCTGCTCGGCAATGTGTTTGAACTGCTGGGCACCAGCAAACTGAAGGCCGAGATGGCCAACCTGTCCAGGACGCTGCGCGAGCCCGGCATCAAGTTCGGCGTCAGAAAAGCCTACCGCGAGACCTTTGGCAACCTGCGTATGGCGGTGGACAAGGCGCAGAGCATCAACTCCGAAATTCACGCCATGCTCGAGGCCATGTTCCGCCAGCTCAACGGCGAATATGGCTTCTCGCTGCAAGCGCCAAAAGAGCCTGATCTCAAGCGTTTCATCGATGACCTGGAACAAGTCGAGCGCAGCCACAACCAGTACATGGGTTTTGGCAATGCGTTCCGGCTGTCGCAGCCCGAGTTTGCCGACCGGCTGGTGCGCGCGCTGGCCACGCGGCTGCGCGCGGTCTATGAGTCGGCGCTGGGCGAGGTCGAGATGTGGAACAAGTCGGCGGCCTCGCAACTTGACGCGCAGCTGCGCGAGCGTCGGCGCAACTTTGCCCGCCGCATGGAGGCGATTGACCGCATCCAGCAAGCCGCAGGCGGCCTGGACGACCGCATTGGCGAGATCGAGGTGATGGAGACCGAACTCGTCGCCCTGGACGCCAAACTCGGCGAGCTCACGGCGTACCTGATCAACATTCCGCAGACCCAGTACCACCCGGACCCGGCGCAGCTAGAAGCCGCATGAAGCGCGCTGCCGCGCAAGCTGCCGCTGACGCCCCGTTCCCTGGCCCTGTTTCATTGCCGGATTTCGCCGCCCGCGTGGTGGCCTGGCAGCCGCATTTCGGGCGCAGCAGCCTGCCCTGGCAGGGCACCCGTGACCCTTACCTGGTGTGGTTGTCGGAAGTGATGCTGCAGCAAACGCAGGTGGCGACGGTACTGACTTACTTTCCCCGCTTTGTGGCGCGTTTTCCGCACGTGCTGGCACTGGCCGCCGCTTCGCAAGACGAGGTGCTGGGCCTGTGGAGCGGCCTGGGTTACTACAGCCGGGCGCGCAACCTGCACCGCTGCGCCCAGGTGGTGGCGCGCCAGCACGGCGGGCAGTTTCCCGCCAGCGCCGAGGGGCTGCAAACCCTGCCCGGCATTGGCCGCTCGACCGCAGCGGCGATAGCCGCGTTTTGCTATGGGCAGCGCGTGGCCATTCTGGACGGCAACGTCAAGCGCGTGCTCACCCGTCTGCTGGGTTTTGACGGCGATTTGGCGTTGGCGGCGAATGAGCGCGCCCTGTGGGACCTGGCCACCGGCTTGCTGCCGCCCCCCGACTTGCTGCAGGCCGAGCCTGCCGCCATGGCGCGCTACACCCAGGGCCTGATGGACCTGGGGGCGCGCGTCTGCGCGCGGCGCCAGCCCGACTGCGCGGCTTGCCCGGCGCGCGGCCTTTGCGTGGCCGAGCGAACCCAAAGCTGGGACCGCTACCCGGTCAAAACCCGCAAGCTCAAGCGCAGCGCGCAAGACCTGTGGCTGCTGCTGGCGCGCACGGCTGGTGGCGCGGTGTGGCTGCAGCGGCGGCCTGAGCGCGGCATCTGGGCCGGGCTGCATTGCGTGCCGGTGTTTGAAAGCCGGGCCGCCTTGCTGCAAGCGGTGGCCGAGCCGCTGCGCGCACGGCTGCAGGATGCGCCCAGCGTGCGCCATTCGCTGACACACAAGGAGTTGCTGCTGACGCCGCTGCGGCTGGATGTGCCTGCTGCCGATGCGGCCAGCCCGGTACGGGGGCCGGGCCAGTGGCTAATGGCGGCGCAGTGGCAAGTGCTGGGGTTGCCTGCGCCGATACGCTTGCTGCTGGGCGATGGCACGCTGCCCGGGCCTGTGCCAATAGCCACAAAACCCGGCAAAGGCCGCAAAACGGCAAAAAGCACTAAAAAATTCGATTTTTAAAGCCTTTTATGCCTGTAGCCAAGGTGTTTCCTGCCGGTGCAGCTATATTTTTAATAGTGGATGGCGCGGCCGCTTTGCCGCGAACTGGGCTCAGCCGCCAGCCAAATCCCGGTGGCGGCGCAGCGTCACCCACTGGTGGGCGAAGGTGCTGGCCAGCTGCTCGACCAGATAGACCGAGCGGTGCTGGCCGCCCGTGCAGCCAATGGCCACCGTGACATAGCTGCGGTGGTCCTGCGCCAGCACCGTCAGCCAGTGCGACAAAAACACTTCGATATGGCGCAGCATCAGTTGGACTTGCGGGTGCGGCTGCAAAAAGCCGATGACCGCTGCGTCACGGCCTGTCAAGGCCTTGAGCGTGGGTTCGTAATGCGGGTTGGGCAGCATGCGCACGTCAAACACATAGTCGGCGTCGAGCGGAATGCCGCGCTTGAAGCCAAACGACTCAAACACCAGCGTCAGCTGGCTGCTTTGCGCCGAAATCACCGACTTGACATGGCTTTGCAGTTGCGCGCTGCGCAGGATGCTGGTGTCGATGACATGCGCCTGCTCGCGCAGGTCGGCCAGCATCTCGCGTTCGAGCTCAATGGCTTCGACCAGCGCGCGCTGCGGGTCGGCGGATTCACCCTCGGCGCTGGCGGTGCGGCCTGACAGCGGGTGCTTGCGCCGCGTCTCCGAGAAGCGGTGCACCAGCGTGGCGGTGCTGGCGTCCAGAAACAGCGGCCGCACTACCAGACCTTGCGCGCGCAGCGCCTGCAACTGCTTGGGCACCAGCGGCAGCGAGGCAGCGCTGCGTACGTCCATGGCAATGGCCACGCGTTCGGCCTTGTGCTGCTGCTCCAGCGCCACAAAGGGCAGCAACAGCTCGGGCGGCAGGTTGTCGACGCAGTAGTAGCCGGCGTCTTCCAGCGCATGCAGCGCGACCGATTTGCCCGACCCCGACATGCCGGTGATGACGGCGATCTCCAGGGGCGCGGTGGGCGCGGGGCTGGTCATGGCCTGAGGCTGCCTTCCAGCATTTCTTTGGCATGGCTGAGGCTGGTGGCCGACTGCTGCTGGCCGCCGAGCATGCGGGCAATCTCGACCACGCGCTGCTCGTGCTGCACGGCGGCAACGCTGCTGTGGGTGCTGCCCGCTTGCTGCTGCTTGTGCACCACCAGGTGCTGGTCGGCGCAGGCGGCAACTTGCGCCAGGTGCGTCACCGCCAGTACCTGCCGGTCGCGGCCGAGCTGCTTCATCAGACGGCCCACGGTTTCGGCCACCGCGCCGCCGACGCCGGCGTCCACCTCGTCAAAAATCAGGGTCTGGGCGGTGCCCGATTCGCTGGTGGTCACGGCAATGGCCAGGGCAATGCGCGAGAGTTCGCCGCCGGAAGCCACTTTGCCGATCGGCCGCGCGCTGCTGCCCACATGGCCCGCCACCAAAAATTCAAGCTGCTCCAGCCCGCGTGGTCCCGGCTCGGCGGCCTGCAGCGCGACTTCAAAATGCCCGCCCTGCATGCCCAGCCCCTGCATCGCCAGGGTGATGGCTTTGGCCAGTTGCGGTGCGGCCTGGGCCCGGGCTTGGGAGCGTTGCCTGGCCTCTTTTTGATAGGCCGCGGCGGCCTGCTCACAGGTGTCTTGCAGGCCCGCCAGGTCGGCGGCGGCGTCGAGCGCGGCGCGTTGTTGTTGCCACTCGTGCAGCAGCGCGGGCAACTCGGCCGGCGGGCGCTTGTAGCGCCGCGCGAAGGACAGCCACTGCGCCAGCCGGGCGTCGAGTTCGGCCAGGCGCTCGGGGTCCAGATCGACCTTGCCCAGCCAGCCGTGCAAGCTTCGGGCACTGTCCTGCGCCTGCGCCAGGCAGGACGCCAGCACCTCGGTGTGCGCTTTGAATTCAGGTTCCAGATGGGCTTGTTTTTCCAGCAACTGGTGGGCTTGCGAGAGGTTTTGCAGTGCGCCCGATTCGTCGCCTTCCAGCGCAGCCAGCGCGCCCTGCGCCGCTTCCAGCAGGGTGTGCGCATGGGCTAGGCGGGTGTGGTCGGCGTTCAGTGTGTCCCACTCGTGCTGGCCGGGGGCCAGCTTGTCCAGCTCGTCAATTTGCCAGGCCAGGCGCTCGCGCTCTTGCTGCAAGGTGGCTTGGGCCGCCTGTGCTTCGCGCCATTGTTTGTCGGCCGCGCGCCATTGCTGCCACAGCCCCTGCAGCGGCTGGGGACTGAGCCCGGCGTAGGTGTCAAACAAAGTGAGCACCGAGTCGGGCCGGGTCAGGCTTTGCCAGGCGTGCTGGCCATGAATGTCCACCAGCTCATCGCCCAGGCGCTTGAGCTGGCCCACCGTGGCGGGGCTGCCGTTGATCCAGGCGCGGCTCTTGCCTTGGGTATCGACGGTGCGGCGCAGCAGCACGCTGTCTGCGGCGTCAAAACCCGCCTCTTGCAGCCAGGGCAGCAGGGCCGGGGACAAGTCAAACTCGGCGCTGATGTCGGCACGCTGCGCGCCTTCGCGCACCGCATGCGCATCGGCGCGCGCGCCCAGCGCAAGCTGCAGCGCGTCAATCAAAATGGATTTGCCGGCCCCGGTTTCACCCGTCAGCACGGTAAAGCCACTGGCCAGATCGAGTTCAAGCTCGCGCACGATGACAAAGTCGCGCAGGGTGATGTTTTTCAGGCTCACACCACCCCCTCGTTCCAGTGCATTTTTTTGCGCAAGGTCTCAAAATAGTTCCAGCCCTTGGGGTGCAAAAAGCGCACGCTGTGCGCCGAGCGCGTGACCAGCACGCGGTCGCCCTGCTGCAGGTCGGCGAGCGACTGCATATCAAAATTCGCACTCGCGTCGCGGCCCGAGACGATCTCTATCGCGATCTCGGTCGGGTCGGCCAGCACGATTGGGCGGTTGGATAGCGTGTGCGGCGCAATCGGCACCAGCACCCAGCCCGGCACCTGCGGGTGCAGCAGCGGGCCACCGGCCGACAAGGCATAGGCGGTCGAGCCGGTGGGGGTGGCAATGATCAGCCCGTCGGCGCGCTGGTTGGCGACAAAATGGCCGTCCACCTCGACTCGCAGCTCGACCATGCCCGAGGTGGCACCGCGGTTGACCACCACATCGTTCATGGCCAGCGCGTCAAACACGCACACGCCCGCGCGCATCACGCGGGCGCACATCAGGCTGCGGTGGTCTTCGGTGAATTCGCCGTGCAGCATCGGCGTGAGCAAGGAGGCGTAGTGCTGCATCGGGATGTCGGTGATAAAGCCCAGCCGCCCCTGGTTGATGCCGATCAGCGGCACCCCGTGGCGGGCCAGTTGGCGGCCAATGCCGAGCATGGTGCCGTCCCCGCCGACCACCAGGCCGAGGTCACAGCCGCGCCCTATGCCCTGCAAGTCCTGCGTTTCATAGCCGCTGATCTGGTAGTGCGCCGCAGTGTCGGACTCCACCACGACCTGGGCCCCTTGCGCTTGCAAATACTGCGCAATCTCGGACAGCGCCGCCTGCGCAACCTGGGCGCTGCCGCTGGCCGCCGCCGGGCTGCCGTGGTGTTTGCCGATCAAGGCGATATGCTGAAAGCGCAGGCTCATGCGCAAATTACATCACTAAAATCTGACGCTATGGATGACCGTGCCAAGTTGTTGCTCAAAGCGCTGGTCGAGCGCTACATCGCCGACGGGCAACCCGTGGGCTCGCGCACCCTGTCCAAGGCCAGCGGGCTGGAGCTTTCGCCGGCCACCATCCGCAATGTCATGTCAGATCTGGAAGACCTGGGCCTGATCGTCAGCCCGCACACCTCGGCGGGCCGCATCCCCACACCGCGCGGCTACCGCCTGTTTGTCGACACCATGCTCACGGTGCAGCGCCAGCATCTGTCGGCACCGAGCCTGGCGGCCGAGCAGCCGCAAAAAGTGATCGCCAGCGCCGCGCAACTGCTGTCGAATCTGTCTCAATTCGTCGGTGTGGTGATGGCGCCGCGCCGTACATCGGTGTTCCACCACATCGAGTTCATGCGCTTGTCCGAGCGCCGCCTGCTGGTGATCATCGTGTCGCCCGAAGGTGACGTGCAAAACCGCGTCATCTTCACTGAAACCGACCACACACCGGCGCAACTGCTGGAAGCATCCAACTACCTGAACATGCATTGCGCCGGCCTGGCCATTGAGCAGGTGCGCGAGCGGCTGCAGGCCGAGGTGGAGACGCTGCGCAGTGAAATCGGCAGCCTGATGCAAACCGCGGTCACAGTCAGCACCGAAGCCCTGAACCAGGCGCAGGGCGACGTGGTGATCTCGGGTGAGCGCAACCTGCTGGCGGTGAGCGACTTTTCCAACGACATGGGCCACCTGCGCCGCGCCTTTGATTTGTTCGAGCAAAAAACCCAGTTGATGCGTTTGCTCGACATTTCCAGCCGCGCGGAGGGCATCCGCATCTACATCGGTGGCGAGAGCGGCTCGGTGCCGTTTGAAGACCTGTCGATTGTGAGCGCGCCTTATGAGGTTGACGGGCAAGTGGTGGGCACCCTCGGCGTGATTGGCCCGACGCGTATGCCGTATGACCGGATGATCCAGATTGTCGACATCACCTCGAAACTGGTGAGCAACGCATTAAGCCACCAGAAGTAGGCCCCCATACAATTGAGTGTTGTGGGCCGTTAGCTCAGTTGGTTAGAGCAGAGGACTCATAATCCTTTGGCCGTTGGTTCAAGTCCAACACGGCCCACCAAAGACATACGAAAGCCGGTTGTGGCTTTGCAGGTTCTCCGGAGCCTGGATGAACGGGTCGGCGCTCATGAAGCGGCCAATGAGCGGGTCATAGATGCGCCCGTTCATGTGGATCACGCCCATCTCGCCTTAGTGCTCATGCAGGGTGTAGCCGCGGTCGAGGGTGAGGCCGACTATTGAATCGCTGCTGTCTGCCATGCCATTCGGAAAGCGCCGCTTGCCCCAGGGGTCAAAGGCCAGGCGCTCGATGACGCTGCCGCTGGTGCCGCCACCACCGCCACTGCCAGCGAGGTTGCCGCTACGGGTGACTTGCAGGGCGAAGACCATGCCGCCTGCGCTCAGGTAGTGCTTGTGCTCGGTCAGGCCGTTGTCTTTGATTTCTTTCTCATAGCCCAGGTCGTTGTTTTGGCCGTTAAGGTAGTAGGGGGTGCAAGTGAGGGTTGCACAGTTCTCTTACTACTCTATTTTTAGTAGCAATACAGGCAGTAAACACCTTGGCTGCAGGCTGATTAGGCAATAGAAAGCTCAGGAAATGGGTGTGGCGGCTTTTTTGCGGGCCTTGGCGGCAAGCCACCCGGTGGTCGGCCAAATGGTCAGCAGAATCAACTTGGCTAGCTGAACATGAGATTGCGCCAAGTGTGGCGGCTTGTCTATCATTCACTTCTTGCATCCCAATCTCTGGCTACTGAAAGGGGAAATCCCCATGACGACCGTTCAAGTTGAATTGCCCGATGTGCTGGCGCAAAGCGCACAAGCCGCTGGCCTACTCACGCCGCAAGCGCTGGAGGCCATGCTGCGCGAGCAGCTAAAGCGCCAGCGCGTGGGGGAGTTGTTCTTGGCCATGGATCGCATGGCCGAAGTCAATGAGCCGACTGTCATGTCGCCCGAAGAAGTGGCCAGGGAAATCGCCACCCTACGCGCCGAGCGGCGCGCGAAGTACGCGAGCTGATTGGCCACCGCGTGCGGCTGGTACTCGATACCAATGTGGTCGCCTCGGCCCTCTTGTGGGGCGGCGTGCCGCGCCTGCTGCTGCAGGCCGGCCGCGAGAAGCGCATCGAGCTGTTCACCAGCACGGCCATTCTGGCCGAACTCACCGACATTCTGGGGCGGCGCAAGTTTGGCAAGAAGATCGCCGCGTCGGCCTTGACCATCGATCAAATCGTGGATCGCTATGCGGCGCTCGCCGATCTGGTTCGGCCAGCGCCTACACCCCGCATCGCGCCAGATCCGGATGACGATGTGGTCATCGGCACGGCGCTTGCGGCCAAGGCCGATTTGATCGTCACTGGCGACAAGGCGCTGTTGTCGGTGGCCGAGTACCAGGGCGTGCGACTCGTCACAGTCAGCGAGGCAGTCAAGGCATGGGCACCGTAGCGCGGTGCCTGATTAATCTGGCATGCGTCGCGCAAGGGGGCATTGGGCGAACTGACCCACCCTGAATACTCTTCTTTTAGTAGCACTACAGGCAGTAAATACCTTGGCTACAGGCTTATTTTGCTTGTAAAAGTAAAAAAAATGGCCAGAAATCGGTTGCTGCGGCGTTGCCAAGGGGTCAAGCCAGCCAGGACATCACACACGTAACAATTGGAATCTGACCCTGATTAACTCTGATTAACTCGCTGCTCATTCGTGTTTCGCATCAGGGACTTCAACAGTGACGCGATGTGAAAAAGCTGGCTCAGCGAATACTTGACTGCTCGATGAAATACTGGCGACTGGATTATCTGAGCACAGCCAACGTTCACCGTCATGTCGATATTCGTAACAATAGATGACCCAAGGGACAGATTGCTGTTTGAGCAGATCGGATAAGCGAACGCAAAGGGCGTCAAATTTCGCACCTAAATACTTCCGGCTCTTAAAAATGAAGAAGCCACCTTCGTTCCCGGAAACTTCAGTTGTGGCCACTTCCCATATCACCCGATCATCATTTACCCGTAAGGTACCCCAACCGCGATGCAACTCAGCCTCTAGCCACTCGGTTAGGCGGATCCATTCAGAGCGGCTATTTTCGTAAATTGCTTCCATGTTTATCAACCACCCTCTAATTCCTGTTTCGTTGATCGAATTCAACAAAATATAGCGGCGGATTGCATTATTTGTATTTCTAACAACAGGATTTGCGTGATAAGGATTTTTGACATCCAAAATGAACTGTTTTGCGTCCTGCACGCTGTCTGCGCGCTGGTCTTACCGTCCACCCCTGTGGGACCTCCATCAACCCACAGAACACGGCGAGCAGGGAAGTTCGTGTCGGGTACCGCATGAAGAGCACCGGCGAAGTGGTAAAAAAAAGGGTGTAGACGCAAGCCTGCATAGTCCTACCAGGATGCGGGCCAAAGGCTGGCGAGTTTTTTGCGGTCAACAGCCTAGAGTGGCTGTCAAGGGATGGCGAGCTTGTGGCTTTCGCTGATCGGTCATGCCTTAAAACCAAAGGTCCACTGTGGCACTCATCACCTACCTCGCCGAAGACAACGACACCATCCTCAAAAACCTGATTGAAACGCTTCAGGAAATCACGGAAGTCAGAGTCATGGGTTCCGGTGCAACTCAGGCCGAGGCAGACCGTTGGTTGCTGCTACACGACGGCCATTGGCATCTGGCGATCGTTGACCTTTTTTTAAAGGAGGGCAGCGGCTTGGCGGTGCTGACGGGTTGCCGCAACCGTGAGCCGTATCAAAAAGTGGTACTGCTGACCAACTACGTGACCCCTGAGATTCGCCGGCGCGCAATGGCGCTGGGTGCCGATGCTGTATTTGACAAATCGAGCGAGATTGAAGAGTTGCTGGCCTACTGTATCGAGCAGACGACTGAGCACGAAAAATTCGAGGCCCAAGAGGCTGAACGTGCAGCCATCGCGAAAAGCTGACCCGATCCAAAAGCGACTGGTGAGTTGTTGACGATGCCGTCACAGTAAAAGCATGCCCAAAGCTTCGTTACTCGACCAGCTGAACAAACTGCCCACCCACCTGTAGACGAGCTGAAAAAGTCCCTGCTGGCCCAGGCTTTCAGTGGAGCCTTGTAAGAAAAATTTGACCAAATCGAACGATTCGACTAAATTAAACGAATAAATTCCGTCCTGCAAGGAGCGTCGCGATGCAAACTTTTACCGCCAACGAAGCCAAAACCCGGTTTGGAGAGTTTCTGGACCGGGCGCAGCGTGAGCCCGTGGGCGTGCTCAAGCATGACCGCTTGGTGGGTGTCATGGTGAGCGTGCAAGACTTTGAGGCTATGCGCGCCTTCTATGCCGACCGCTTGTTGCGGACTATGGACGAAACCGCCATAGCTGCGCAGCGGGCCGGATTAACACCGGAGAAGCTGGCGGAGCTACTTGCTGATGAAAGTTGATTCAGGATGCGTACGCCTGGTGCATTGGTTGTTATCGATACCAATGTCTGGATTAGCGGCCTGATCAGCATGGTCGGCCCGCCTGGGCAACTGACGCGCCGGGTCATCCGCAACGGGCAGCCAGTTTTTACGGCGTCCACTTTCGATGAATTGAAAGAGCGCTTATGGCGCCCCAAGTTTGACCGCTATGTCTCTATGGAACAGCGTCAGGCCTTGCTGGAAAATCTGGACGCTGCGGCACGGTGGGTGAAGGTCACCCCAGAGATTGCGGCCAGAACATTTTGCCGCGACCCGGATGATGACAAGTTCATCCATGCAGCACTGTCCGCGCAGCCCGTGTGGCTGATAACAGGCGACAAGGATTTGCTGGTTTTGACTGAGACCCTGTTGCCGCAGGGCGTGCGCATCCTGTCCCCTGCCGATGCAGTCGCTTCGCCCGCATTTTTATGAACGAAGCCGAACCCGTGCCGAGTACATTGACCCCGCACTCAGGGCCGCAGGCTGGGGCGTGGTCGAAGGTTCGCGCATCCGTGGCCGCTGGTGAGCTTGCGCCGGGTCAAGGGGCCGCGCTGCTGGGTGCGATTGGTACGCTGGCCCGCGTGGCAGAGGTTGACGAACTGGCCGCCGCATCACAGCACTGGATAAATTGAGGACAGCTTCATGCGGTATTTTTGCCAGGTGCAATAGCCAAAAGGGCACCTTAAACGTGTACCGCTGGCTACACAGTGGCTACACGAACACCAAAGAAAAAGGGCTCACTACTACTTGCGTAGCAATGAACCCTTGTCTTTATTGGTGCCGGAGAGATGAATCGAACACCCGACCTTCTCATTACGAATGAGCTGCTCTACCGACTGAGCTACACCGGCTAAGCCAGCGATTTTAGCAGGGCGCGCACGGCTCAAGCCTGGCCGGCGCGTGCCGCCAACTCGGTGTGGTGCGCGGTGACGCGCTCGACCTCGTTTTTCGAGCCCAGAATCACGCTCACGCGTTCATGGAGCTGCGCGGGCTGGATGTCCAGGATGCGCTGCAAGCCATTGGTGGCCATGCCGCCGGCCTGCTCGACCAGCCAGCCCATGGGGTTGGCCTCGTACATCAGGCGCAGCTTGCCGGGTTTGTCGGGCTCGCGCGCGTCCCAGGGGTACATGAAGATGCCGCCGCGCATCAGGATGCGGTGCACGTCGGCCACCATGCTGGCGACCCAGCGCATGTTGAAGTTTTTGCCGCGCGGGCCGGCCTGGCCTTGCAGGCACTCGTTGATGTAGCGCGTCACGGGCGGTGCCCAATGGCGCTGGTTGCTCATGTTGATGGCAAATTCCTGGGTGTCTTCGGGGATGGTGAGGTTTTCTTCGACCAGCACAAAAGAGCCCTGCTCGCGGTCGAGCGTGAACATCGCCACGCCGTCGCCCACGGTCAGCACCAGCGTGGTTTGCGGGCCGTAGATGCAGTAGCCCGCTGCCACTTGGCTGTGGCCGGGTTGCAGGAAGTCGGCCTCACAGACTTGTGAGTGGGTGCTGTGGTCGCCGTCGGGTTTTTTCAGCACGCTGAAGATGGTGCCGATGCTGACATTCACGTCGATGTTGCTGGAGCCGTCGAGCGGGTCAAACAGCAGCAGGTACTCGCCCTGCGGGTAGCGGTTGGGTACCGCATAAATGCCGTCCATTTCCTCGCTCGCCATGGCCGCCAGGTGGCCGCCCCATTCGTTGGCCTCGATCAACACTTCATTGGCAATGATGTCGAGCTTTTTCTGCACCTCGCCCTGCACGTTTTCGCTGCCCGCGCTGCCCAAAATGCCGCCTAAAGCGCCTTTGTTGACGGCATGGCTGATACTTTTGCATGCGCGCGCCACCACCTCCAGCAGCAGGCGCAATGGCGGCGGAATGCGCTGGTCAGCGCGCTGCTGCTCCACCAGGTAGCGGGTCAGGGAGATTTTGGGCGGCATGGCGGCGCTTTCCAGTCTTGTAATTCAGGCTATTCAGCGAGCGAGCGCGTGATGACTTCACGCACGTCGTTGCTCAGGCCCGCATGGGCTGCCACGCGGCGGATAGCCTCCTGCGCGGCGCTGCGGTAGGGCTCGGCCAGCTGCTTCCAGCGGTCGAGCGCGCGGGCCAGCCGCGCGGCGACTTGCGCGTTGGTAGCGTCGAGCGCCAGCACCTGCTCGCTCCAGAACCCATAACCGGCGGCGTCGGCGCGGTGGAACGCGCTTGGGTTGGCGTGGCAGTAGGTCGAAATCACGCTGCGGGCGCGGTTGGGGTTGCGCAGGTTGAAGTCGGGGTGCTGCATGAGCTGGCGCACCAGCGGCAGCACGTCACCGCCGTGGTCACAGCGGCCCGCTTGCAGCGCAAACCATTTGTCAATCACCAGCGGCTCGCCCCTGAACAGGGCATGAAACTGCTGCAGAGCCTGCGCCGCCAACGCGTGGCCGCTGCCGACCAAGGCCGACAAGGCACCGAGCCGGTCGGTCATGTTGGCGGCGTCCTTGAAGCGCTGGTAAGCCTTGCCGGGCCAAACCGCGTCGCCGCGGCTGCGCGCTGCCAGGCACAGCATGGCCAGCGCCTGGTTGGCCAGCGCGCGCCGACCGGCGGACGCGGCGTCGGGGCTGTAGCCGCCGGTGGTCTGGTGTGCCTCATAAGCCCATTGCCAGTCCTCCAGCAGCGCCAGCGCCAGTTGTTCGCGCAGGGCTTCGCGCACCGCATGGATGCGTTGTGGGTCCACCTCAGCCAACTGCTCGGCCATGTAGGTTTCGGAGGGCAATGTCAGCACCAGCTCCTTGAAAGCCGGGTCCAGCCCAGGGTCGCGCAAAACCTGACGCAAAGCCTCCAAATGACCAGAATTCAAGCTAAAAGTGCCTGTAGCCAAGGTATCGCTTGCCGGTGTAGCTATATTACTGATAGCGCTTCGAAGTGCCAGCCGCTGGCCGGCTTCCCAGCAGTTGAAGGGGTCGGTGTCGTGCGCCAGCAGGGTGAGCAGTTGCGCTTCGGTGTACGGCACCTCCAGCACCACCGGGGCGCTGAAGCCGCGCAGCAAAGAGGGCACGGGCGCTTCGCGCAGGCCCTCAAAGTGCAGGGTTTCGCTGGCCTCGGTCAGCACATGCAGGCGGCTGGCAGCGAGCTCGCTGCCGTCCTGTGCCAGCAAAGTCAACGCAATGGGAATGACCCAAGGCGCGCTGTCGCTGTGGCCTGGCGCAGCGGTTTGCGTCAGCGTGAGCGCGAAGCTGCTGCGGTCAGCGTCGTACACGCCCTGCGCCTGCACCCGCGGCGTGCCGGCCTGGCTGTACCAGCGCTTGAACTGCGGCAGCAGGCGTGCCAGCGGCGAATCGGGATTGGCGTCGGCAATCGCCTGGGCGAAGTCGTCGCAGGTCACGGCCTGGCCGTCGTGGCGCTGGAAGTACAGCGCCATGCCAGCCGCAAAGCCTTGTTTGCCGACCAGCGTCTGCATCATGCGCACCACCTCAGCGCCTTTTTCATAGACGGTGGCGGTGTAGAAATTACTGATTTCCTGGTACTGGTCGGGCCGCACTGGGTGCGCCATCGGGCCGGCGTCTTCGGGAAACTGGGCCGTGCGCAGCACGCGCACGTCTTCAATGCGCTTGACAGCCCTGGCCGAGGCTTCAAGGCACAGGTCCTGGCTGAATTCCTGGTCGCGGAACACCGTCAAACCCTCTTTGAGCGAGAGCTGGAACCAGTCGCGGCAGGTCACGCGGTTGCCGGTCCAGTTATGGAAATACTCGTGGCCCACGACCGATTCGATGTTGCTGTAGTCGGCATCGGTCGCGGTGGCCGGGTTGGCCAGCACGTACTTGGTGTTGAAAATATTCAGGCCCTTGTTTTCCATCGCGCCCATGTTGAAGTCGCTGGTGGCCACAATCATGAAGCGCTCCAGATCCAGGCTCAAACCAAAGCGTGCTTCGTCCCAGGCAATCGACGCCATCAGCGACTGCATGGCGTGCTCGGTCTTGTCCAGGTCGCCGGGCCGCACATACACCTGCAGCAGGTGCTCGCTGCCGCCGCGCGAGGCGATGCGCTGCTCGCGGCACACCAGTTGGCCGGCCACCAGGGCAAACAAATAGCAGGGCTTCTTGTGCGGATCCACCCATTTGGCGAAGTGACGGCCGCCATCGAGCCGCCCTTGCTCGGCCAAATTGCCGTTCGACAGCAGCACCGGGTACTTGGCCTGGTCGGCGCGCAGCGTCACGCTGAAATGCGCCATCACATCGGGCCGGTCGAGAAAGTAGGTGATGCGCCGGAAGCCCTCGGCCTCGCACTGGGTGAAGAAGGAGTCGTTGCTGACGTACAGGCCCATCAGCTGGGTGTTTTTGGCGGGCGCGCAGGTGGTGAAAATTTCCAGTTCGAACGCCCCGGCTTCGGCACTGGGCAAATTGTCCAGCACCAGTTGCTCGCCGCGCCCGCTGGCGTGCGGCTCGGTCTTGAACGACACGCCCTGGCCATTGACGAGCACGCGGGCCAGGTTCAACTCTTCGCCGTCCAGCCGCAGCGGCTGTGCGGGCGCATCGGGGTTGCGCCGCAGTGTCATCTTGTTCAAGACGCGGGTCTTGGCCGGGTCGAGGTCAAACGTCAGGTCAACGCTGTCGATCCAGTAGGCGGGGGCGCTGTAGCTGGCGCGCAGAGTGAGGGCGGCTTGGCCTTCTTTGGTCATGGTGTGGCTTTCTTAAACGCCTTGCTTGAGCGAGGCTTCAATGAAGGGGTCCAAATCACCGTCGAGCACTTTTTGGGTGGCCGAGGTTTCATAGTTGGTGCGCAAATCCTTGATGCGGCTCTGATCGAGCACATAGCTGCGAATCTGGTGGCCCCAGCCGACATCGGTCTTGGTGTCTTCGAGCTTTTGCTGCGCTTCCTGCTGCTTGCGCAGCTCAAAGTCATACAGGCGCGAGCGCAGGCGCTTCCAGGCCACGTCGCGGTTGCTGTGCTGGCTGCGGCCGTCCTGGCACTGCACCACGATGCCGGTAGGGATGTGCGTCAGGCGCACGGCCGAGTCGGTTTTGTTGATGTGCTGGCCGCCAGCGCCGCTGGCGCGGAAGGTGTCGGTGCGCACATCAGCGGGGTTGATGTCAATCTCAATCGAATCATCAATCTCAGGGTAGACAAACACGCTCGCAAAGCTGGTGTGGCGGCCGCCTGATGAATCGAACGGGCTTTTGCGTACCAGCCGGTGCACGCCGGTCTCGGTGCGCAGCAGGCCAAAGGCGTAGTCGCCTTCAATTTTGATAGTGGCCCCCTTAATGCCTGCGGTGTCGCCGGGCGATTCGTCTTCCAAAATCGCTTTGAAGCCTTTGCGCTCGGCGTATTTCAAATACTGGCGCAGCAGCATGCTGGCCCAGTCGCACGCCTCGGTGCCGCCAGCGCCAGCCTGAATGTCCAAAAACGCATTCAGCGGATCGGCCGGGTTGTTGAACATGCGGCGGAATTCGAGCTGCTCTACCGCGGCGGCGAGTTTGTCGGCGTCCGCATTGATGGTCAGCAAGCCGGCTTCGTCGCCGTCTTCGCGCGACATTTCAAACAGTTCAGCGTTGTCGGCCAGATTGGTGGTCAGCGATTCCAGCGTACCCACAATGTCGCCCAGCGACTTTTGTTCGCGCCCTAGCTCTTGCGCTCGCTTGGGGTCGTTCCAGACCG
>JBJXED010000047.1:0-4820 GCA_046155225.1 Burkholderiaceae bacterium | reverse complement strand
CCGAAACCGCCGAGAGAATCAAGGCAGCACCCAGGGTAGCGATTTTCTTTGCAATCATGTGAGAAATCTCCGATAAGTTAAGCCGCCAGAAATGCAGCGACTGGGCACTATACGAAGGCATCTCACGCCCGGATTCCCAAGCGCCAGAGAGTCCAACTGATTCTGCGGGCTTTGAATCCGTGGGGGTAAACAGGTTTTATCGAACCCGATTTCTGGTCACACTTTGACGCAATCTGCGTAATACCGCCGCTTACCCTCTGCATCTTCCAGCTCTACCAAGCCGTGAATATCGGTCTCAAAGCCGGGGCACTGGCCGTTGAACTCGCGGGCGAATTTGAGGTAGTCAACGATTTTTTTATTGAACACTTCACCGGGAATAAGCAGCGGAATGCCCGGCGGATAGGGCGTGACCAGGCCCACCGTAATGCGCCCTTCCAGCTGGTCAATCTCGACCCGCTCGGTGTTGCGCTTGGCGATGCAGGCATAGGCGTCGCTGGGCTTCATGGCGGGCTGCAGGTCGCTCAGGTACATGTCGGTGGTCAGGCGGGCAATGTCGTACTTGGCGTAGAGCGCGTGGATGTGCTGGCACAGGTCGGCCAGGCCCATTTTTTCGTAGCGCGGGTACTTTTGGCAGAACTCGGGCAGGATGCGCCACATCGGCTGGTTTTTGGCGTAGTCGTCCTTGAACTGCTGCAAAGCGGTCAGCATGCTGTTCCAGCGGCCCTTGGTGATGCCGATCGTGAACATGATGAAGAAGCTGTAGAGGCCGGTTTTCTCCACCACCACGCCGTGCTCGGCCAGAAATTTGGTGACGATACTGGCCGGAATGCCGGTCTTGGCGAACTTGCCGTTCAAGTCCATGCCGGGCGTGACGATGGTCGATTTGA
Source organism: Burkholderiaceae bacterium (assembly GCA_046155225.1). Lineage (GTDB taxonomy): Bacteria > Pseudomonadota > Gammaproteobacteria > Burkholderiales > Burkholderiaceae_C > JAKFVA01. The sequence continues at coordinate 3,933 of JBJXED010000047.1, read as the reverse complement.
TCGGGTCCAGCATATTGAAGCCGGTCGCCATCTTGCCGAAGCCGTGCCAGTTGTGCTTGCCGTTTTTGGCGGCGGCTTTACCGCTGTTCTTGCTGGTGACTTTGGCCTCGCCTTTGATGATCCAGTCATCCGGGCTGCCAATGCCTTCTTCCACCAGCTTTTCAGGTCCCCAGACTTTGAACCACCAGTCGTCGCCATATGCTTCGTCAATCTTGCGCATGGCACGGCGAAAGTCCAGCGCTTCGGCAATGCTTTCTTCTACCAGCGCCGTGCCGCCAGGCGGCTCCATCATGGCGGCAGCCACGTCGCAACTGGCAATGATGCTGTACTGCGGGCTGGTACTGGTGTGCATCAAATAGGCTTCGTTGAACAACGGCCTGTCGAGCTGCACGGTTTGCGAGTCTTGCACCAGCACATGGCTGGCTTGCGAGAGGCCCGCCAGCAGCTTGTGGATGGACTGGGTGGCGTACACCATCGCCTGCTTGGGGCGCGGGCGCTTTTTGCCCATGGCATGGTAGGTGGCGTAGAACGGGTGAAAAGCCGCGTGCGGCAGCCAGGCTTCGTCAAAGTGCAGGTTATCGACATAGCCGTCGAGCATGTTCTTGATGGTCTCGGTGTTGTAGAGCACGCCGTCATAGGTGGACTGCGTGATGGTCAAGACGCGGGGTTTGACTTTGCTCGCGTCAACCCCTTTTAACAGGGGGTTGGCGGCAATTTTGGCTTTGATGGCAGCAGGTTCAAATTCGCTTTTGGGAATGGGGCCAATGATGCCGAAGTGGTTCCGCGTGGGCTTGAGAAACACCGGTATCGCGCCGGTCATGATGATCGAATGCAGGATCGATTTGTGGCAGTTGCGGTCCACCACCACCACATCGCCGGGTGCCACCGTGTGGTGCCAAACCATCTTGTTGCTGGTGCTGGTGCCGTTGGTCACAAAAAAGCAGTGGTCGGCATTGAAGATGCGCGCGGCATTGCGCTCGCTGGCACCGATGGCGCCGTCATGGTCCAGCAACTGCCCGAGCTCTTCCACCGCATTGCAAACGTCGGCACGCAGCATGTTTTCGCCAAAAAACTGGTGGAACATTTGTCCCACCGGGCTTTTCAGAAACGCCACGCCGCCGCTGTGGCCCGGGCAATGCCAGGAGTACGAGCCGTCTTCGGCGTAGTCAAGCAAGGCTTTGAAAAACGGTGGCTGCACGCCTTCCAGGTAACTCTTGGCTTCGCGAATGATGTGGCGCGCCACAAACTCGGGCGTGTCTTCAAACATGTGGATGAAGCCGTGCAGCTCACGCAGGATATCGTTGGGAATGTGACGCGAGGTTTTGGTCTCGCCGTACACATAAATCGGCACGTCCAGGTTTTTGCGCCGCACTTCTTCAATGAAGTGGCGCAGGTTCAGCACGGCCGGGTCCAGGTCGGGGCCGGGGGTGAATTCCTCGTCGTCGATGGACAAAATGAAGGCGCTGGCGCGGCTTTGCTGCTGTGCAAATTGGGACAGGTCGCCGTAGCTGGTCACGCCCAGAATTTCAAAGCCCTCGGTTTCAATCGCCTGCGCCAGTGCACGTATGCCAGAACCCGAGGTGTTTTCAGAGCGGAAATCTTCGTCAATGATGACAACGGGGAAGCGGAATTTCATGGTGCGGCCTGGATGAAACGGGGACAAATGAAGGCTGAGGTGGAAGCGATGCGAGTGTAAGTAAATAATGGCCTGTTGCCTGTGGCAGCTGCGGCTTTCAACACACAATGTGGCGTTGCACAAACAAAAAGGGACAGCGATGAGCGAAGCGAATGTTTGGTGGCTGCTGATGGCCCTGCTGGTCGGGGCCGAGCTGGTGACTGGGACTTTTTACCTGCTCATGCTGGCTTTGGGTACGGCTGCGGGGGCGTTGGCGGCGTATGCCGGTGCTGCCCTGCCCCTGCAATTGGCGGTGGCGGGCGCGGCAGGCGGCGCTTCGGTAGCGTTATGGCATTGGCGGCGCATGCGCCAGCCCGCTGCGTTGCAGGCAGGCACAGACAAAAACGTCAACATGGACATTGGCGAGACCGTGCTGGTCACGCAGTGGGAGGCCGATGGCAAAGCCAGCGTCAACTACCGCGGCGCGATCTGGCGGGTGGTTTTGGCTGACGATGCCGTGGCCGCGCCGGGTGAACACACCATCACGGAAGTGCGCGGCCATCACTTGGTTGTCAAACCGCTCTGACATACTGAAAGTCTATTTCCAACTCACAAGGTCGCTCATGGAAACCATTGCCATTGTTTTCTTGGTAGTCGCTGTTATCTTTATTTGGCGCTCGATCAATATCGTGCCGCAGCAAAACGCCTGGGTGGTGGAAAACCTGGGCAAATACAACCGCACCCTCACGCCCGGCCTTCAGTTTGTGGTGCCGTTTATCGAGCGCGTGGCCTACAAACATTCGCTGAAGGAAATTGCGCTTGACGTACCCAGCCAGGTTTGCATCACGCGCGACAACACGCAATTGCAGGTGGACGGCATCTTGTACTTCCAGGTGACTGACCCGATGCGTGCGAGCTACGGTTCGGCCAACTACATCATCGCCATCACCCAATTGGCGCAAACCACGCTGCGCAGCGTGATCGGCAAGCTGGAACTCGACAAAACCTTTGAAGAACGCGCCACCATCAACCATGAGGTGGTCAAAGCGATTGACGAAGCCGCGCTGAACTGGGGCGTGAAGGTGCTGCGCTACGAGATCAAAGACCTGACGCCGCCGAAAGAAATCCTGCATGCCATGCAGCAGCAAATCACCGCCGAGCGTGAAAAGCGCGCACTGATTGCCGCATCCGAAGGCCGCCGTCAAGAGCAGATCAACATTGCCACGGGCGAGCGTGAGGCGTCGATTGCGCGCTCGGAAGGTGAAAAGCAGGCGGTGATCAACAACGCCGAGGGCGAGGCGGCGGCCATCATTGCCGTGGCCGAAGCCACTGCCAAAGCCATCGCCTACGTGGCGCAAGCCATCGAGCGGCCCGGCGGCGCGCTGGCGGTGAACCTTAAAGTGGCGGAACGGGCGGTTGAGGCGTATTCCAAAGTCGCTGCCGACGCCACCACCACCTTGATCGTGCCCAGCAACATGAGCGAAGTGTCCACCTTGATTGCCTCAGCCATGAAAATGGTGCAAGGCACAGGCAAAGCCTGAACAACCGCATCTCAAACCCGCTCGCAACCATGACCCGTAACGTTTTAGGCACCGAGCTGCAAGCCTGCTCGTTTGACCCGCTCACCGGTTATTTGCGCGACGGCTGCTGCCAAACCGACGAATCCGACCGCGGCTCACACCTCATCTGCGCCCGCGTCACACAAGAATTTTTGCTCTTTTCGCTCGAACGCGGCAACGACTTGATGACCCCCCGCCCCGAGTGGCGCTTTGCCGGCCTCAAACCTGGCGACCGCTGGTGCCTGTGCGCCGCGCGCTGGAGCGAAGCCCTCGCTGCCGGCGTGGCCCCACCCGTGGTGCTCGAATGCACGCATGAAAACGCCTTGCAATGGGCCGCCTTGGCGCAATTGCAGGCCCACGCCTGGCAACCCGCGCCCACGACGCGCTAGGCAATTGGCGCGCAGGTGCGCTGATACAATGCCTGGCTGCTGGAGAGGTGGATGAGCGGTTTAAGTCACACGCCTGGAAAGCGTGCGAGGGGTAAAACCCTCCGCGGGTTCGAATCCCGCCTTCTCCGCCAGTTAGTGAGTATTCATGCGTGTTTCAAGGGGTTTGTGGTGACGTTACCTCCGCATTACCCCCTTAATTGAATCGCTGCGAGTTTGCCCGGTCTGTTCTTTGCGACGGGCCGGGCAATTTTGTTTGGGGTTAGCCGCACTAGACCTTATGACTGGGAGTGTCGCACCTGTACAGGCAAGCAATTTGTAACGGCCTTGCACTTTTGCCGATAGCCGACCCGGACGCTTATGGGCAAATGTG
>JBJXED010000046.1:0-10123 GCA_046155225.1 Burkholderiaceae bacterium | reverse complement strand
AGTTCTGGGAGGCTGTTTGGGCCGGCGGCGGCCTGGTTTTTTGTGCGTCACCCGTCAACCCTGAACTGCATGACACGATCTGGGACCAAGAAATTGCCAACCTCCCGGGGGAGCTCGGCTGAAGCTGTTCAGCAGCCGTTAGCGGACCTCGCCGCCAGGCCCATCCTGTGCTTCTTGCAGTGCCCGCCACATGACTTTGCCGCTGCCGGTTTTGGGCAGCGCATCGACCAGTTGCACCACTTACCGCGACGCAGTGATGATCCCCGCCACCGATGGCGGCTACTGCCTGCTGAGTTACAGGCAGTACCAGCCTTCGCTGTTCACGCATTTGGCGCGGAGCACCGGGGTGGTGAGGCAAGAAACCCTGGGCCGCTGCGTCGCGCTGGTTAAGCCGAAACACATTCGCCACGCGATAACTTCACTTACGGTGCCAGAGTCATCTGCTCCTTCATTTGCAGCAGCCAACGTTCACCGGCAGACGGGCAGAAACCTTCATTGGCAGTCGGATTACGCGGCGGTTGTGGCTGGCGTATTTGTGGGCGCGCTTAACATTCGAGTTTCATGGTTAGTCTGGACTTAGATCACTGAAACCATGACAGGGTGAAAAACTAATCAGTTTTTTTATTTCAACCAGTCATGCAATTTCAGGGAGACCCGCATGATCATGTCAAAAATTAGGTCCGTAGCGGCCAAAGTAACAGCCTTTACCGCCGGCGCATTTCTTTTAACCAGCCCCGCCTTAGCGGCTTCCAGCAGTGTTCTCAAGTCCAACGACTTCGTTGGCATCTCGTTTTGGATTATTTCCATGGCGCTGATTGCATCGACCGTGTTCTTCTTTCTGGAGCGTGATCGCGTATCAGCCAAGTGGAAAACCTCGTTAACCGTCTCCGGCCTGGTCACGCTGATTGCCGCGGTCCATTACTTCTACATGCGTGATGTCTGGGTCGAGACTGGCTCGACACCCACCGTGTTCCGCTATATCGATTGGCTGATTACGGTACCACTGCTGATGATCGAGTTCTACTTGATCCTATCGGCCATCACCAAAGTGCCTACCGGTGTTTTCTGGCGCCTGATGGTTGGCACATTGGTCATGCTGGTTGGCGGTTATCTGGGCGAGGCAGGCTACATCGGCGTATGGCCTGGCTTCATCATCGGTATGGTCGGCTGGTTATTCATCTTGTATGAAATCTTTTTGGGCCAGGCAGGCAAGATCAATGCAGAAAGCGCGCCGCCTTCGGTGCAGTCGGCCTTCAGCACCATGCGCTGGATCGTCACGATCGGTTGGGCCATCTATCCGCTGGGTTATTTCTTTGGCTATCTGACGGGCAGCGGTCCAGAGACTAGCGCGAATGCATTGAACATCATTTACAACGCGGCTGACGTGCTCAACAAAATCGCCTTCGGCCTGATCATCTGGACGGTAGCCGTCAGCGAATCTGAAGCTGGTCTGAAAAAGTAAATCGGCAAGCAGTAGTGCTGCGAGCCCAAGGCTCGCAGCAACTGGCAGCAATCGGTCGGAGAGTGACAGCAGTCCCGACCTGTTTGGTGAGCTGCTACTGATTAATTACTGCAGGTGAGATCTAGCAAAGGGATCGTACGACGCTTCGTCGCCTGCGTTTGACACACTGAAACGGGTGAAGGACTGATCACGGTGCGCCTAGCGCCGTAGCAGTCCGACCGCCACCTATTGAAAGCATGTCGCTATGACCGTGCTCATATCAAAGCTACCAGCTACAGCAGCGCACCAAGACCGTTGGTTGGGCCTGATGCCAGCGGTGGAAGCGCGCATGCAGGGCCTGTTGAACAGCGGCAAACCGCAGCAGCTTCTTTCGCCGAACCTAGCGCAACAAGCGGCTGCCTACCATTTGAACTCAGGTGGCCAGCGTATCCGCGCGCGGATTGCTGCGCACGCCTGTACTGCGCTGGGCGTATTACCCGGCGACGGCGTATGCCTGGCTGCTGCGGCTGAACTGGTGCACAACGCATCGTTGATCCATGACGATTTACAAGACCGTGACACCACAAGGCACGGTATCGACTCTGTTTGGGTGGCTTTTGGCGACGGGGTGGCGATTTGTGCGGGCGACCTGCTGCTGTCAGCGGCCTACGCGGCAATTGCTGGCGTGAGACACCCGCACCTCTTGCCCGCGCTGATCGCCCTGTTGCACGGCAGCATCGCGCGCGCGAGTGCCGGCCAGACTATCGACCTGGCACCACAGCATGTACCTGCCGCTTCACTGTCGTCCTATGAACACCTTGCTACGCTGAAATCAGGCTCGCTGCTGAGTCTGCCACTGGAGTTGTCATTGGTGGCGGCCGGCCAGCCCCAGTCGGTGCCGGTTGCCCAGACGGTCGCGAACGCGTTTGCTATCGGCTACCAGATTTTTGATGATTTGAACGATGTCCAAAAAGACGCCAGCCGGCAGCGGCTGCACCCGGCAATCAACGCGGTGGAGGTTGCCAGCCGACAACACACTGGCGGCGATGCGCGCTCGGTGGTCAAACAAATGGCCGTCAGGCACCTTGATGAAGCCGCCGAGGCGAGCCTGTCGCTGCCCAGCAATTGTGGCCAGTTGCTGCGCAGCTTGTCGCTCGACCTTCGCCAGCGTCTCGTGAGCGAACCCTTGTGAAGCGTGCAATTGTGATTGGCGCGGGCTTTGGCGGCATGGCCGCCGCACTGCGGCTGCGCGCAAAAGGCTACAGCGTCACGCTCCTGGACCGCTGCGCGGCGCTGGGCGGACGCGCCCAGGTTTTTGAGCGTGATGGCTATCGGCATGACGCGGGCCCCACGGTCATTACCGCACCCTTTTTATTTGAGGAATTGTTTGCGTTGTTTGGCGAGAAGTTCAGCGACCATGTTGAGTTGGTGCCACTCAAACCCTGGTACCGATTCCACTTTGCCGACGGTGATTCGTTTGATTACGGCGGCACGCTGCAGGAAACGCTGGCGGAAATTGCGCGTATCGAGCCGCGTGACTGCGCGGGCTACCAGGCACTGCTGGCGCAGTCCCAACGCATATTTGATGTGGGTTTCACCGAACTGTCGGCACAGCCGTTCAACCGGCTAACGACCATGCTGCGGCAAATTCCGCGTTTGCTGAAACTGCGCAGCCAGGACACGGTCTGGCAGCTGGTGTGCAGACACTTGATCAGCCCGAAACTGCGGCAGGCGTTTTCGATCCAGCCGCTGCTGGTCGGCGGCAACCCCTTCGACACCACCAGCATTTACGGTCTTATTCACTACCTGGAGCGCGCCTACGGCGTGCATTTCGCCATGGGCGGCACCGGAGCCATCACACAGGCCCTGGGCGATCTGATGCGCCGGCAGTCAATTGAGATTCGGCTCAACCAAACCGTGGCGTCCATCGATATCGTTGAAGGCGTAGCCACCGGCGTTGTATTGGATGACAGCACCCGGTTGGCTGCCGATGTGCTGGTTTCCAATGCGGACCCCGCACACCTGTACGGTCAAATGATCAAGCCCTCGCAGCAAGCTGCCTCGTCGCGTTTGAAACTGGCTGCAGCAGAGTTTTCAATGGGCCTGTTTGTGCTTTACTTCGGTACCACGCGCACCTACCCCGACGTGGCGCACCACACTATCTGGCTCGGGCAGCGTTACCGCGAACTACTGGCCGACATTTTTCACCACAAGACCCTGTCGGACGACTTTTCCATTTACCTGCACCGCCCAACCGCCACCGACCCCAGCTTTGCGCCGCCAGGTTACGACAGTTTTTACGTGCTGTGCCCGGTGCCCAATCTACAAGGCAAGGTCGATTGGGCCACCCAGGGTCCCGCCCTGTCCCAACGAATCGTTGCTGCGCTTGGCCAGTCCATATTGCCGGGTCTCGAATCCAGCATCACCGGCGAGTTTTTCATGACGCCTGAAGATTTTTCAAGCGATTACCTCAGCGCTTATGGTGCTGGCTTCTCGGTCGCTCCGCTGTTTCGCCAATCCGCATGGTTTCGTTTTCACAATCGGGCCGAGGGCATCCGGAACTTGTATTTGGTCGGGGCTGGCACCCATCCCGGCGCTGGGGTTCCGGGTGTTTTGTGCTCGGCCAAAGTGCTCGATGCCCTGGTGCCCGCAGTCTCGCGGTCGCCTGTCCAGGATGCGACCCTTCAGGTGGCGAGCACATGAGCGCCAGCTTGCCCGCAGCCGGCACGCTCACGGCGGCGCGGGCGGTGCTGAGAAACAAGGGACGAAGCTTCCATTGGGCCAAGCATTTGCTCAGCATCACCCATGCAGACCGGGCGACCCGGCTGTACAGTTTGTGCCGCTACTTGGACGATCTGGCTGACGAGCCGGGCTCAGTCGACCGCGCGCGCGAGCAGTTGGGCGAGATTCAGCAGGCAGTGCGGGCCGGGCAGTCGTCCAACCCGGTTATCCGGGACGGCTTGCTGCTGATGCAAGAGTGCGGCATCGACAGCGAGGTGCTGTGCGAACTGATCGAGGGCGTCACATCCGATCTGGCGCAAGTCGCGATCAACAACCTCGACGAGCTGTTGCAGTATTGCTATCAGGTCGCCGGTACGGTCGGCTTGATGATGTGCAGCGCAATCGACGTGAAAAATCCCGCCGCATGGCCACACGCTGTCGACCTGGGCATCGCCATGCAGCTGACCAATATTTGCCGCGATGTGAAAGACGACGCGCTCGCCAACAGACGCTACCTGCCTGCAACGCTGCTGGGCGAGGCGGGCGCGGTCGAGCCGGCTGCGCTCATCGCCCCGCACGCAATGCTGCAGCCGCAGCTTCAGCATTGCGTGCAGCAGCTGCTTGGGCTGGCGGACCGCTACTACCGCAGCGGTGAACTGGGACTGTCCTATTTGCCACTCGGTGCGCGCACCGGCATCCTGACGGCTGCACGGCTGTACCGCGCCATCGGTATGAAGATCAGGGATCAACAACACGGTTACTGGCTCGGCCGTGCGGTTGTATCGCCGGGTACCAAGGCGGCCATCACGGCCGGCGTGGTGCTGTCGGCGCCGCTCGTACGCGGCTTTTGGCGCCCCACCAGCACGCCCGACCTCCGGTTGTACCGACCTCGGGCCCACCGGCTGCCGCAAACCAGCAATGCATCAGAGGCTGTGGATGTGGCGCACGGTTGAACTGGTTATTTTGGGTGGCGGCTGTGCTGGGCTGAGCTTGGCTTCGCGTTTATGCAAACTCGGCTATGACTGCCCCAAAACCCTGGTCATTGAACAACGCCGCAGTTACGGCAACGACCGCACCTGGTGCTTCTGGCACAACCACAAACTGCCGTTGGGCGATTGGGTCACGCACGAGTGGCAGCGGCTGCGCCTGGCCCACGGTGACCAAACGCTGGACTTCGACTGCGGTACAAACGCCTACCAAATAGTCACTGCCGCCAAGTTTTATGCGCACGCGACGCAAGCCATCGCGGCCAACCCTGCGATCGAACTCGTCATGGACACAGCCGTTACCGCAGAGCCATGCCCGTCAGCCGCCGGCTGGACCATCGAGACCGCTCTCGGCACGGTGCACGCCAAGCTGGTCCTCGACGCGCGGACGACCACGTTCCAAGACGACAGCGCTGCGGTGCTCTGGCAGTCGTTCTATGGTCAAGAGGTGGTCTGCGACGAAGACTGGTTCAACCCGGCCCAAGCGGTGCTGATGGACTTCACAGCCACCGCCGGCGACCAGATTTCGTTCGCTTATGTCTTGCCGACCAGCCCGCGCCACGCCCTGATTGAGGCCACGGTTTTTGGACCGCGGCCCTTGCGCGCAGCCGATCTGGCCGATCAACTCGAGCGGGCCAAGGCCGACCATGCGGGCGGCCTCAGTCTGGCGGTGCGCCACAGCGAGCAGGGCGTTCTGCCCATGGGGCTGAACCGCCCGGCGCCGAGCCTGGGCCACGGCCACGCGCGCGCCGGCATCATGGCCGGCGCCGCACGGCCGAGCTCAGGTTTTGCCTTCCAGAGAATTCAGCAATGGGCAAACCGTTGCAGCCAGTCGATCGCCAGCGGGCAGGGGCCGGTGGGCCATGCACCCGATCCCTTGGCCATGCGGATGATGGACCGTCTTTTTCTCAAGGTCATTCGCAACGCACCGCAGATGGCGCCAGCACTGTTCATGTCGATTTTCGATAAAGCCGACAACCAGTCCGTGATTCGATTTCTGTCTGGCACAGCCAGCCTGCGCGACTGCTTACAAGTGATGGCCGCCTTGCCGACCGCACGCTTTGTCAGCCAGTTGCTCAGACCCGCCGCCGTCGGCGGGTTTTCCGGCGCGGCCAAATGAAGCGTCACGCGTAGACTGCGCAACATGACCCACACCGCATGACCCATGCAACACGTCTGCAGCGCCAGGGTGCTGTGTTCTGCGCCATCGCCTGGGCGGTTGCAGCGCTGAGCCTACTGGCCACGCGGCCCGACAGCCGTACCGAGCTGGCGCTGCTCGCGGGCCTGGTGTTCCTGCTGGGTGTTCCCCACGGTGCGCTGGACCCTGTGTTTGCGCGACACGTCTACCCGATTCGCGCCGCGCGCCATTGGCTGCTGTTCGTCGGCGTGTACCTGGCGCTGGCCTTGGCTGTCGTTGGCTTGTGGTGGCTACAGCCGGCAGTATTTCTGACCGCTTTTCTGCTGGTCTCGGCGTTTCACTTTTCTGGCGATCTCACGCACGGTGTGGCACCTCTGCTGCGCTTTTGGTACGGCGGCGCGGTGATCGTGCTGCCTGCACTGCTGCACGAAGCCGAGGTCGCGACCTTGTTCGGCTATTTGGTGCCTGCCACCTTCGCCGAGTCCAGCGCGGGCGTCTTACATGCCCTAGCCGTGCCCTGGCTGCTCGGCTTGACCGTTTACGTGATTTGCAACCTGCGCCGCAGCCTGCAGCCGTGCATTGAGGTGGTTTCGGTTGCCGTGCTGGTAACTGTGGCCACGCCGTTGGTCGGTTTCACCGTGTTTTTCTGCGCCATGCACAGCATCCGGCATGCGATTCGGACCCAGGCATTCGCCGGTACCAGCGGGTTCGTTTGGCTGCTCAAACAATCGCTGCTACCGATGGCTGGACTGACGGTGATTCTGCTGCTGTGCTGGGCCACCGTCGATCCGGCACAGTTTGACGCCGCCGTGGTCCAGTTCCTGTTTGTTGCGCTGGCCGCGTTGACGATGCCGCACATGTGGCTGATTGAGCGGGTACGTTTCTCGAACGACATCGGTAAAACCGCCACGCCCGAGCGTCTTCACACGACTTGATGCACCGCTGCGCTGGGGCACCCGGCTAGTTCGACCGCCCGGCTAACGCCGCCATTTCCATCCTATGCCCCAGCGCGAAAGCTTCTTCAAACACCGAGTAACCCGCCCAGTCGCGCTGCACAACTCAGAAGCCCGGCGCTTTGAACTCACGGTTGACGGCTTGCTGTGCGAATGCAGTTACCAATTGCAGGGCAACGTGATGGTCATCACGCATACCGGCGTGCCGCGCGCGCTGGAAGGCCGGGGCATTGCGGCGGCGCTGGTGCAGGCGGCGCTGGCTTGGGCGCAGGCTCAAGGCTTGCGGGTACAGCCGCTGTGCTCTTATGTGAGCGCCTATATGCAACGCCACCCCGACACGCTGGCGCTATTGGCTTAACTTATGGGCTTAACTCAGCTTCTTGCAGTGCCCGCCACATCACCTTGCCGCTGCCGCTTTTGGGCAGCGCGTCGACCAGTTGCACTACGCGAGGCGCTTTGTAGACCGCCATGTTTTCGCGGCACCACAGCACCAAGTCTTGCTCGGTCACGCTGCCGCGTGCTGACTCGCGCAGCACCACCACCGCTTTGACGGACTCGCCGCGATACGCGTCGTGGGTGGCAATCACGCAGGCCTCGGCGATGGCCGAGTGCTGGTACATCAGCGCTTCAACCTCAGCCGGCCAGACCTTGAAGCCGCTGGCGTTGATCATGCGCTTGAGCCGGTCGGTCATGAAAAAGTAGCCGTCTTCATCGATGCGGCCCAGATCACCAGTGCGGAAAAAGCGCTTGCCGTTCAGCTCAAAAAACGCCGCGGCAGTGGCTTCTGGCTGGCGCCAATAGCCACTGAAAACTTCTGGGCCGTAGGTAACGATTTCGCCCACCTCGCCTTGCGGTAGCTCTAGCAAAGTCACTGGGTCCACCACTTTTGATTCCGTGCTGACAAAGGGCACGCCAAGGCATTGCTGCTTGGTGTGCCACGGCGGGTTGCTGTGCGATGGGCCGGCGGTTTCTGTCAGGCCGTAGCCCTCGACATAGCGCAGGCCGTATTGCTCCCACAGCCGCTGCGCCACCGCCTGCGGCATGGCCGCACCGCCGCCGCTGATGTAGCGCAAGCTGCTGAGGTCATAGGATGCAAAGGCAGGACTGGCGAGCAAATCAATCACCATCGTTGGGATATTGGTCCAATGCGTCACCTGCCAGTGCGAGATCAGCCGTCCGGCCAGCTCACGGTCCCAGCGCGGCATGATGACCAAGGTGCTGGCGCTATAGATATTGCAGTGAAGCACGCTCACCATGCCAGTGATGTGGAACATGGGCACCACGGCAAGACTGGTGTTTTGCGCGCCGCCGACCCAAAGGCTCGCTGCCACCGCGTTGTGCATGATGCTGGCGTGCGGGTGTATACACCCCTTGGGCAGGCCAGTGGTGCCGCTGGTGTAGGGCAGCAGCGCCAAATCTTGCGGGGCTGCGGTGTGCGGCGGCGGCTGGGTTTGGCAAGCCAATGCAGCTTGCCAAGTGGTGACGCTGCCGCTTTGCAAGGTGGGCAGTGGATGTTCGGCGCAGAGCCAGTCGCGCCAGTGCTCGGGCGGAGCCAGCGCTCCTGATTGCGTAGAGTCAAACGCATCGGCAAAGCGCGCCACGATCAGCCGCGACAAGCCCTGCTCGGCCGGCAACAAATTGCTCGCCGCGGCCAATTCGGCAGCCAAGTCGGCGGTGGTCAGCGCTACTTTGGCACCGGCATCGCTGATGTAGTGCTTCAGCTCCTCGCGCTTGTTCATCGGGTTGACCGGCACCACCACCGCATTGGCGCGCAAAACGGCAAAGTGCGCCACCACCAGTTGCGGGCAGTTTTGCATGAGCAGCAACACGCGGTCACCCTTTTGCACGCCCATGCTGTGCAGCGCAGCGGCCAAAGCCTCGGCCTGCGCCAGCAGCTCGGCATACGTCAGCACTGCTTCAAAAAATACCAGCGCTGGCCGATGGGGGTAGCGCAGCGCGCTCACCGCCAAGTTGTGCCAGAGCGAGGTAGCAGGCGGCGTGATGGCGTGCGGCAACAGGCGCGGCCAGTAGGCGTAATGCGGCGGGGAAGTGGCTGAAGGCACGGCGATTCCTGGAGTCTTGAGCACTTAGTTTTATTTTCTTTCAATGCGCGGCCATAGCCTACCTCGACTCAGCGCCTGCGCTGACGTTCGGCAGCGCTATGCACTGGTGCAATGGTTAAGGCAATCCGCCTTGGCACCCATCATCCAACTTTTTGAAGCCGAACACCATTATGAAAACCGCCACCCGCCTAAGCAGCATTGCCCTGACCTTTGGACTAGCCGCAGCGCTGAACCCCTGGGCCCAAGCCCAGACGCCAACCCAAGCACCCATGACGATGCCGATGCCGATGCCCGCCAAGCCCATGGCGCAAGCCAGCGGCGCAATGGCTACGCCGATGCCGATGCCAATGCAAATGCCGATGCACGGCGGCATGGACATGAAGGGCATGATGAAGGGCATGAACGACAACATGGCCGCCATGCTCATGAGCGGCAATACCGACATCGATTTCGCCAAGATGATGCGCGAACACCATGTGGGCGCGATTGACATGGCGCAGGCACAGCTGCAAAACGGCAAAGAGCCGCAGATGCGCAAGCTGGCCAAGGAGATCATTGCAGCGCAGAAAAAAGAAATCGCCACTATCGACAAGTTTCTGGCGACACATCCACATGCTGCGGACAAGATGAGCAAGTAAGTAGCCCTCCCACTGAAAGCCGACATGAGCACTAACCTCGGCCTAACTTCGCACCATGCAGCGTTCTCGCGCATACCCGAGCTGAATGTGTTTTTCTTTGCCTTCCTGCTCAATCTCCCTTGGGAATTTATGCAGGTACCGCTGTTTGAAGGCGTGGCTCAAATGCCGCATTGGCAAGGCGTC
>JBJXED010000045.1:0-6453 GCA_046155225.1 Burkholderiaceae bacterium | reverse complement strand
TCGACACCAAAAAAGGCGAGCAATTCACGCCTGAGTTTTTGGCCATCAACCCAAACGCCAAAACCCCGGCAATCACCGACGACGGCGCGCCGGTGTTCGACAGCAACGCCATCCTGTTGTACTTGGCTGAAAAATCAGGTCAGTTTTTGCCTGAAAACACCCCCGCCGCGCGCGGCCAGGCCCTGTCGTGGCTGATGTTTGTGGCCAGCGGCGTTGGCCCGTATTTCGGCCAGGCCGTGCATTTCACGCACTTCGCGCCCGAGAAAATTCCCTACGCCCAGAACCGCTACAAACTCGAAGCCAAACGCCACCTGGACATCTTGGATGCGCACCTGGCCAAGAGCAAATACATGGTTGGCGACACCTACACCTATGTCGACATGGCCGTCTGGGGCTGGGCCAATTTCTTCCCGTTCATTTTTGGCGAAGAAACCTGGACGCATTTCCCCAACATCAAACGCCTGGTAGACGAGATCAACGCTCGCCCTGCCGCCACGCGGGCTCAAGCGCTGAAGACCAAATACACCTTCAAGGCCGAGATGGACGAGGAAACAAAGCGCAATTTGTTCCCGCAGAATTACACGGCTGCCGCGTAAATACGCGTTGTGTTTGATCCAAGCCGCTGCCAAGGCGGTTTGGGATTGGCGGCAGCGCACGAAAAGCCCCTTTAAAGAATCGGGATACGATGAAGAGTCGGTTTGACTAGCCTAAGTCAAAAACTTCTTAACGACTTCCTGACAGTGTCAATGCGCACATCTTTCATGTATTCATCCGCTGCAAACAATCGGTCATGCCGGCACACCAGGAGCCTGACGAGGGCGAACGGGAAGGTCACACATGCGGGCGAGTTTGCTAAGCGGGCTATCAAGAAGTGTGTGGAGTTTCTGCCCGGTGCGCCGTTCTATGGGATTAATCCAGACCTGAGCACGCTGCGGCTCAGTTTTGCGGCGGCGGATGTGGGGAAGATTGAGGAGGGGTTGGGAGGTTGTGGAAAACGGCCTGATCTTCGTGACAAGCATGCGCGAATTCTTTTGTGAGTTCAGCAGTGCAGTATTCGAATCAGTTTTTGAGGTCAACTAATGATGCCGCAATCGCAGTTTCCGCCGTTCCTGTATTCAGCAGAGGGTCAAATGCAGTTGCCGCCAGCCAAGCTGTTGGCACGAACAATATCCAAGTATTCATTGAGCGCCGTTCTTAGGGCCGCTGCGGGGATGATGACCTTGCCGGCATTTCAAGCCAACTCATACAGACTTGAAATGCTCGCACATATTGCAATTTCCAACTGCGAAGGAAGCCGCAACGTTGGATGGAAAGAGTTAACGGATTGGCTAAACGGACGGCTAGGTGGGCAAATTGCCGCAATGGAGGATCCGCCGGAAGACGTCTTTGTGAGCAATGTGGCCACGGGGGCAGGCGACTATCTCATCATCGGTGGTACGTGGGAAGCTTCTAATTCCTCCACGGCCCTCCTATTTGATGTGCTCGAAAAATTCGGCGGGGAACGGCAGAAGGAATGGCTCGTAAGTCCGCGGGAATTGTTGCGCCTTTCTGAACGGATGCTGAGTCGTTGCGGTCTGCGTAGGAACGAGACTGGCCAGACTTTGCCGAAAAAAAACTTCATATTGGGACCAAACGCCGACTTCTCGGGCTGGAGTGCACGCGCCGCCATGAGTCTAGAAGAGCTGGTCGAGGCGGGTATTGACGAAAAGCAGCTGGCACCGTTTTTCTTGCCTCCTGAAGAATTTAAGGTCTTAGCCTCACAAAGCAACCAAGAGTCTGCTTTGCACATGCGGCCGTTAGTTAGGCTGAACGATGAAGTCATTCTCGCCTTGCCTGGCGCCGTGGCCTACGCGGTTCGGCGTCATGTGGTTCGGTCGGTTGCAGGAGCAGGACAAGTTTACAAATTGCAGCAATTGCTTGCTCAATATGTCACAGGCTTGGCCGCAGACTCGATTTCGAGAGCAAGTCGGCATGAAGTAAGCGAAATCCAGATTCCGCCGGCCCTTGACAATGTCGGCGTAGGCGGAAGCCTCGCGTTTCGGGTTGGACAGAGCCGCTTTATTCATTTGCTTGTTGTAGAGGACGATTTGCAGCCGTTTGCCGAACTCGGAACGCTCTGGCCTCTAGAGGTTGCTTCGGACAACAGGACTGCGATTCCAGACTACTTAGAGCAAGTTCGCACGAATATTAAAGCAAAGTACCCGGTTAAACGAGGTCTCACTTTCTTCGTCGCAGGTCATTTGGGGCAAGCCTTCATATTTGAAGGCCATCGAAGGGAGGCAGGATGGAGTTTGGTTTCCTGCCGCTTGGAAGACCTACAGATACTTCTTAAGCAAGAGGATGGCGCACTTGAAAAACTGTTCCTACTTCACGAGCAGCTCGAAGATGTGCGTTTAACGGGGTTAGAGTTTCCAAATACAAACGGGATCCTGAATCTATATGCATACTGGGTGCAACAGGGGTATCAACTTCGACCCGCTGACGTACCGCGAAGTCGCCCTGCGTACTTGCAGATAGCGACAGACTTTCTTACAAAAATGAGGATTGAATATCGCACGAAGTTCGACAAACATTGCGAAATAAATGCGTGGAATCGAGTTGTCTCCGTCGTAAGAACTGGATCTGATTCTCTATATGCAAGTACAAAGGCCGTTCCGGCATATGTAAATGTTGAGGCACTTCGAAGAGGCATTCTGACATTTTGCTTAAAGACGCCGACCTCGAACATATGGGTGACAGTAGTTAACGCGAAAGGAGATTCGTACGTTGAGCACGCCGCATTTAAATTATGGGAGGCGTTGCAGTTACTGATACATCGGGCGTTGCTCAACAGACGAGTGCCAATGGATTTCCAATGGCCTGCAGTAGAAGTCGTCATTGACTTTGACAAAGTAACTCAGGTAAAAACGGTACTTGCTGATAAATGCAAATATCAAGATTTGAGCTTTCATCTACACCGTTCTCGACCCATAGTAAAAATAATTGCAGAACGAGATTTTTTGGAAAGGTTTGGAGGAATAGAGAATGATGGAGAACGATATTTCCTTGCAAATTTATTTGCTGCACTGTGGATGCTAGCTGACGCACCTAAGTTGTTTGAAGAGTGCGAAAAAGATTCGGAGTTTGTACTGCGAGGTCGAGACGCAAAGGTGCTGCATGCCTTCACCACTTACTTTCCTTTGGACCATCTCCTCAGTGGGGATACCCGGCGTATATTTCATAGGCCTCACGAACAGGTGGGAGCGGTATTGCGATCAGTATTTGCATGGATGCCACCTCTGGAGAAGTCAAAGAGCTTAAACGTTAAAGATAGTTGCATGGCACTCAACGCTGCCGTCAGTTCTTTAGTTGATCGGATTTCGCAGAAGTTGCGTACGCTCGACAGGACAAAGGTAGTTGCTGAGTTACTACATTGTCACGAAACATTGTTGCGAGATAAAAAGCGGTGGAGGGCGACCGCTCGTGCGGTTCAGGCGCTGTATGCGGAAGATGCCGTAGAAAAGGCGCAAATTGTTGAACAGGAAAGATCCGAAGGCACTTTAACTTTACGAGCACTCGCCGAAGCCGCACTTTGTGAGTGTTGTGTAGCTGGCGGCAATACACCAGATCCATATTTAATTGATGAACTGTACGGACTAATGGGCGCGCTTCTGCAATTAGGCCGCGACTCTGAGGCAATTTACAAAGGACTTTCTTCGAGCGGCATTGTTGTTTATCCCGGAGGCGGGTATGAATTTTCGGCTGATATTCTTGAGGAGATCGGTACTCAATACGTTCAAGACAGTTTTGCCTCAAACTTTGCGAGAAGTGCGGAAGGTTATGAGGACTGGGTGAATCCGTCCAAGCCTAAGACAACTAATGTTCTCAGTGAGAACGTACTAGAGTATGCAGCCGCCTTTCATGCAGAGTACGGTCTTGCGTTCACTGCCTTTCAAGATATTTTTGGCGCGCTTGGAGACATCGCAGTTAAGCGCGGGAACGTTGTATGCACAGTCACGACTGACGACGTACTTGAGGCAGGAAAGTCACGAAATATTAGCCGAGAAGATTTGAGAATATTTTTCCAAGGGTTTGGTCTATCTCCGCGCGAAACATGGACTCCAATGCCGCCAGGGGCTTATCCGAAAGACATTGAGCCCTGGCGATTTGAGCGGCGACTTTCGATTATGTTGCGCCCGCTTCTTCAGTGTGGCTCACCGGCAGAGCATATTTTTCTCTTTGGTGCCGGTACGCTTTGGGAGGCATTCCGCTATATCGTAGATTCGTCAATTAGCGGAGCTTTTGACAAAGACGTCTTTGTTTCGAAGGAGATGCGAAGCTATGTTGGACGTCGAGTTGACCAGCTGGGACGGGAGTTTAGTCAGGAAGTGGCTTCGACATTGCGGCGCCTGGGGTGGATGGCTGAAACCGAAGTTAAGATGACTCGCTTAGGTGCACCAAAGAATCCGAATTTGGGTGACATTGATGTGCTGGCTTGGTCCCCTACGGGTGGCATCTTGGCCATTGAATGCAAACGCCTGAAGCCAGTGAGATCGATTACTGAAATTGCTCAAACATGTGATCGCTTTAGGGGTAACGCCGGGGATCATCTTTTTAAACATCTTCGGCGGATGGATTGGATCAAGAATAATTTTGCAAAGGTCGTAGCCTTCACCAAAGCTGACGTGAAACTCGATGAGTTAAGGACTCCGTTAATAACAAGTGCTGTCGTGCCAATTCGATACTTAAAGGGCTTACCCCTGTCGCGTGAACACATCATCCCGCTGGAAGAGGTTGCGCTTTACGCCAAGATAGGCACTATTCAATGACGCATGTCGGGAAACACTTGTTCGACGGGCTCGCGATGTGTGCAACTGAACCGGTCAGTCCAACTACACGATTTATGGGCAGTTAGGACTTGGGCGAAGCTGTTTTGATTCTGTACTAATGACATTCAGTGACTCTTATGGTTCTTGCCGAGCATTCCAAATGCTCACCTTCTCCCACCATCTTTCCCTCATTCCCCTGAAAGTCGCCTTTACCTCGGAAGACGCCTGCCTTTCCTTTGAGCTCATCGCCGAGGACACGTGCCAGGACTAGCCGCACGCCGGCTTTCAAGTTGATCAACCCCAACGCCAAGACGCCGGCAATGGTGGATGGAGATGTCGCGGTGTTCGACAGCAATGCCATCCTGATGGAACTGGCCGAGAAGACCGGCAAGTTCCTGCGTGCCAATACACCCGCGCTGCGCGCCGCGATGCACTCGTGGCTGATTTTCGTGGCTACCGTCATCGGCCCCGATTGCGGCCAGGCGACGGACCTCAAGCTGTTCGAGCCCGAGCCCCATTCCAAGGCCTACTCCGGCAAGCGCTACACCTTCGAGGCCGGGCGGTACTGGGACGGGCTGCATCGCCAGCCTGGATCGACCTGTCGTGGCGCTGATGCCGGAGTGGGCGGCGCTGAATGCCGACTCGCGCGCGAAAAGCCTTCAAAAACAAGAAAAAGCCATTTTTGGTCATCAAACTAGCCTCTGGCCACGGTATCTATTGCCGGTTGCGCTATTGTCTTTATGTATTCTTAGGGCGTTTGCTTTTATGGCGCGTAGCCTCACGCGCTACCCGCAGTAGCCCGAATCGCCCCGCCGCAGAAAGTCCGCTGTACTTTGCCGCGCCGCCGCACACACTGCGCTGACTTTTTGTTTGGAGTCCGCCAGTGAACTTACCCACCCCGCTTGAAAAAACCCTGCTCCTGGTCTGCGCCGCCCTGTTGGCCTTGGCCGCCTTTGGCCCGCCGCTGGAGCAGCTGCCGCATTTCCACGACTTTGCCGACCAGCGGCCCTGGTGGGGCATGCCTAACGCGGGCGACGTGCTGAGCAACCTGCTGTTTGCACTGGGCGGGCTTCTGGGTTTGATGGGGCTGCGGCGCTGGCGGGCGGGCCTGGTGAGCCAGGCCGAGCAATCGCTTGCGGCGCTGTCGTTCACCGGCCTTTTGCTAACGGCGCTCTGCTCGGGCTACTACCACTGGCAGCCGGATGACGCTGGTTTGGTGGTGGATCGGCTCGGCATGTGCGTGGCCTTTGCCGGGCTGCTGGGTTTGGCGGCGGCGGGGCGCATCAGCGGGCGGGCCGGGCTGGTGCTGGCGGCGAGCTTGCTGCTGCTGGCCCCAATGACGGTGTGGGTCTGGGCCGAGAGCGGCAATTTGCTGCCGTGGGCGGTGCTGCAGTTTGGCGGCATGGGGCTGCTGCTGTGGCTGGCGGCGCGCCCGGCGTTGGCGGGCGCGCTGCCCGTGCGCTGGGCCTGGGTGGTAGTAATTTATGCGCTGGCCAAGTGCCTGGAGCTGGGCGATGCGGCGGTGTTTGAGGCCACGGGCGAATGGGTCTCAGGCCATACCCTCAAGCACATCGTGGCCAGTCTGGCGGCTTGGCCGGTATTGGCGGCGCTTGCTGGCGTGCTGAAAAGCCCCTGGAAATCAAGG
>JBJXED010000044.1:0-21184 GCA_046155225.1 Burkholderiaceae bacterium | reverse complement strand
TACGCTGAGCGCGCATGAATGTGGCCCCCTTGCGTCAGTCGCTGCCGCGGCGGCCCAAGTACTTCAAAACTAACGCCATGAAGCGTCTAACCCAAGCGCCGAACATCGCGATTGCCACGCTCTGGGCGGACACCTTGCAAGAAGCCGGTATCGACGTGTCGGTGCAGCGTCAGCACCTGGTGGGTGTGGCCGGCGAGTTGCCGCCGGATCAATGCCTGCCCGAGTTGTGGCTGCGCCACGACGAGCAACTGGCGCGCGCGCGCGAATTGCTGGCCGATTTGCAAAACCTGGTGCAACGCCATTGGCGCTGCGTTTGCGGTGAGACAGTCGAGGGCGGCTTCGAGCAGTGCTGGGCCTGCGGCGTGATGATGCCGCTGTAGTGTGGGGGCTACAGCCGCCGCGCCGGGCCGCCCCAAGCAAGGCGCGTCCCCCTCGGGGGGCAGGGCGCTACACGCAGTGAGCAACCGTGGGGGCTACAGCCGCCGCGCCGGGCCGCCCCAAGCAAGGCGCGTCCCCCTCGGGGGGCAGGGCGCTACACGCAGTGAGCAACCGTGGGGGCTACGGCTACAGCCGCCGCGCCGGGCCGCCCCAAGCAAGGCGCGCGCCCCTCGGGGGGCAGGGCGCTACACGCAGTGAGCAACCGTGGGGGCTACATCACTTCCAGCGCAGGAGTTCCAAGTCCACGCTGTTCTTTTCATCGCCTAGGCTCAGCACCCCTTCTTGCACCGTCGCCTGCAACTGCATACTGCGCTGGGCCAGTCGCGCCAGCGCCTGTGACGCCTCGGTCGGCACGCGCCAGACCTGCAGGTTTTTCGGCCGCGCCAGTTTGGCTTGCATGCCGCGCCACCAGATGTCCGCCGCGTGCGAAAAGCAGTACAGCAGCACCTCTCCGGCTTTGCCGCAGGCTTTGAGAATCGGTTTGTCCTCGGGCTGGCCGACTTCGATCCAAAGCCGCGTCTGGCCGGTGAAGTCGCGCAGCCACACATCGGGCTCGTCGGGGTTGGACAGACCCGCGCCAAAGGCCAGCGTGCCGTCGCCCTGACACAGGCTTTGCAATTTATGCGCGTTCAGCGCCAGCGCGGCCAGCCGGATCATCATGCGCTCGTCGGTCTCGCTCGGGTGGCGCGCCAGCGTGAGGGCGTGGTCAGCGTAGTAGCCGTGGTCAATGTCGGCGACTTGCAGGCTGGCTTTGAAGATGGTGGATTTGAGTGCCACAAGGCCTTGTCAGGTGGGATGGGGACTGGGGAGTGGCTGCAAAATACTACTGAATAAATAGCAATACTGGCAGGAAATACCTTGGCTACAGGCCAAAAACATCTAAAAAATGCTCAAAAACCACTGCGCAAGGCCAATTCAGCGGCTTTGCCGGTGTAGCCAGCAGGCGTTAGCGCCAACAGCCGCTGTTTTTCAGCGTCAGGAATGGGCAGGCTGGCAATCAGCGCGTGCAAGTCTTCGCGAGTGACGCTTTTGCCGCGGGTGGCGGCCTTGAGTTTTTCATACGCCTCGGGCACGCCGTAGCGGCGCATCACGGTCTGGATCGGCTCGGCCAGCACTTCCCAGGCATCATGAAGGTCGGCTTGCAGGGCAGCTTCATTGATCTCCAGCTTGGCCAGGCCGGTGGCCAGCGCGCTGTAGGCCAGCGCGCAGTAGCCAAAGGCCACGCCCAGGTTGCGCAGCACGGTCGAATCGGTGAGGTCGCGCTGCCAGCGCGAGATCGGGAGCTTTTCGGCCAGGTGCCGCAACACGGCGTTGGCCACGCCGAGGTTGCCCTCGGCATTTTCAAAATCAATCGGGTTGACTTTGTGCGGCATGGTCGACGAGCCGATTTCGCCGTCTTTCAGCCGCTGCTTGAAATAGCCTAGGCTGACGTAGCCCCAGATGTCGCGCGAGAGGTCGATCAAGATGGTGTTGGTGCGGGCCAGGGCGTCAAACAGTTCGGCCATCGCATCGTGCGGCTCGATTTGCGTGCTGTAGGGCTGAAAGTCCAAACCCAGGCCGGGCGGCGAGCCGTCTTCGGGCGATTCGATCACGCGCCGCGCCAACGCCTCCCAATCAAAGTCCGGCCAGGCAGACAGGTGCGCGTTGTAGTTGCCGACCGCGCCGTTCATTTTGGCCAGCAGCGGTGCATTGGCCACGGCAGCACGGGTGCGCGCCAGCCGCGCTGCCACATTGGCCATTTCTTTGCCGACGGTGGTCGGGCTGGCGGTCTGGCCGTGGGTGCGGCTGAGCATGGGCACGGCGGCATAGGCACGGGCCATGCCGTGCAGCGTGGCCAGCAGGCCGTCCAGCGCCGGCAGCAGGACCTGGGCGCGGGCACGCTTGATCTGCAGTGCGTGGCTGGTGTTGTTGATGTCCTCGCTGGTGCAGGCGAAATGGACAAATTCACTCTTTGCTAACAGTTCGGGCTGGCCTTTGAACTGATTTTTTATCCAGTATTCGACCGCTTTGACATCGTGGTTGGTGGTTTTTTCGATGTTTTTGATGGCCTGCGCATCGGCTTCGGAAAAATCACTCACCAGTGTTTGAAGGTGAGCGACTGCTTCGCCGGAAAGCCTCGTAAATTCGTCAAACCCCGCTTGGCTCAGCGCCAGAAACCAGGCCACTTCGACCTGTACCCGGCAATGCATGTAACCCCATTCGCTCATCAGCGGGCGCAGCGCGGCGAGTTTGGCGTGGTAGCGGCCGTCCAGCGGCGACAGGGCGGTGAGCGGGGAAAAGTGCATGGGCAAGATTGTAGGCGGGGGTCAGCGGGTGTTGGCTCTGCGCCACGGCCCGGCGCTTGCCATCGGCCAAGCCCGGACAGCGGCTCGATAGAATGGCTGATTCTCACCACACCCTACCGCGCATGAAACTTCTCGGATCCACCGCCAGCCCCTATGTACGCAAAGTGCGCATCGTCATGGCCGAGAAAAAACTCGACTACCAATTGGTGCTGGAGAATGTATGGGCGGCGGGTACGGTCATCAACGAGGCCAACCCGCTGGGCAAAGTGCCCTGTTTGATCATGGAAGGCGGCGAGGCGCTGTTTGACTCGCGCGTGATCGTTGAATATCTGGACACCCTCTCGCCCGTGGGCAAGCTGATTCCCGGCGTGGGCCGCGAGCGCGCCGAGGTCAAAACCTGGGAAGCCCTGGCCGACGGCCTGCTCGACGCCGCCATCCTGGCGCGCCTGGAAGCGACCTGGGACGGCCGCACCAAGGGCCAGCGCAGTCAGGCCTGGATCGAGCGCCAAATGGGCAAGATCGACCAGGTGCTGGCGGCCATGGCGCGCGGCCTGGGCGAGAAACCTTTTTGCGCCGGTATCCACCTCAGCCTGGCTGACGTTGCGGTGGGTTGCGCGCTGGGCTACCTGGACTTTCGCTTTCCCCAGATCGCCTGGCGTGACAGCCATGCCAATCTGGCCAAACTGATGGAAAAACTCCAGCAGCGCCAGAGCTTTGTGGACACGCAGCCGGTTTGAGGCGGGTTGCCGGGGTTACGCAATTGCCGCCACTGGAACCTCTGCGTTTTGAGTACCCCCTACCGACATGGCGAATAGCTGCCATGCTAACGTTCGCCCTAGCTCTTCCATTGTGCTGGGCCTATATCGCGGATTCGAATCGCAAGAGCTTTCGTATCGCTGGTCTGGTCACGTTTGCGCCGGAACAAGCCTCGCTTATTCTGGGGTCTTGCTGCCTTGTGTCTGTCTGTGGCACTTATGGCTCTTTGGGTGGCGCTTCGTAGCAGAGCAGGCCCGGGCTATGTCGAGCTGGGTAAGGCTGCCGCTTTTGTTCCAAAGGCTTCGCTCGCCGCACCATGGATCAGCATTCCCTACAGAGAAATTACCCGGGTACAACTTGCCAGCATTCGTGGCCAGCAGCTAATAATCATCTCATCTGCCGCTGGTGAAGCACGCATCATTCCCATGGCGTTCGCCTCACCAAGTGCCTTTGCTTCATTTGCTGCAACTCTCCAAGAGAGAGTACGTGCGGGGTAATGAATCGCCCCGGTTTTCACGGGTGCCTTCAACGTTTGGCTTTACAGAACAGCGTCTTACTCTGCGCCGGGGAGCCCTTGGTGTATTACGTCCGGCGTAATAGAATAGGTTAATGATCCAGTCGTTCAAGTGCAAAGATACGCAGGCGCTGTACGAGGGCAAGAGCCCAAGGAAGTTCAAGGCGTTCTTGCAGGTTGCGGAGCGAAAGCTGGCTCAACTGGAAGCGGCCCAAACGCTGGATTTTCTGAAGGCCCCTCCGGGAAATCGTTTAGAGGCACTGAAGGGTGACCGAAAGGGCCAGCACAGTATTCGTATCAACGACCAGTGGCGTATTTGTTTCGTATGGTCTGGCGTCGGACCCAATGACGTCGAAATAGTGGACTACCACTGAAGGAGCCAGCATGACACGTTTGGTTAATCGCATGCGTCCGGTCCATCCGGGTGAGGTGCTTCGCGAAGACTATCTGGCACCGCTTGGCCTGAGCGTGAACGCGCTTTCCGTTGCGCTTGCAGTTCCTGCCACCCGTATGCACGAGATCGTCAACGAGCGTCGCGCCGTCACGGCGGATACGGCTGCCCGGCTTGCCCAATACTTTGGTGGCGATGCAGCGTCCTGGTTGGTGATGCAGGCAAACTTCGACTTGAAGACACTGCCCACCCTGGGCGACATTCAGCGCCGGGTCACCGCGCGCGAGCCGCTTGCGGCCTAGCGCAGGCGATCTGAATCCAGCGTTCCAGCGGACTGCCTACGGCAATTCCCGGTTCTCCGCTGCGCTGGCCTCTTTGGGCCCTACGGTACCCAGCCGTGCTTTGAGCGACTGCGGCTGGCCGGCAATCAACGCGGCATACAGCGTGGTGTTGGCGAGCACTTTTTTCACATAGTCACGGGTTTCGGTAAACGGAATGTTTTCGGCCCAGATCGCGGCCTCCAGCACCGGACCTGTGCCGCCTTCGCCCGGTGCGCGCCATTTGCGCGGACGGCCCGGCCCGGCGTTGTAGGCGGCGGCGGCCAGCGGCAGCGAGCCAGCGAAATCGTCGAGCACCAGCTTGAGGTAGCCCGTGCCGATGGCAATATTGACGTCTTGCCGGGTGATCTGGTCGGCGGTAAAGCCCGCCAAGCCAATTTTCTTGGCGGTCCAGCGGGCGGTCGCGGGCATGACCTGCATCAGGCCCGAGGCACCCACGCTGGAGCGCGCGTCCATGATGAAGCGCGACTCTTGCCGGATCAAGCCGTACACATAGGCCGGGTCCAGCCCAATCTCGCGGCTGCGCTTGACCACGGCGTCTTTGAACGGCAACGGGTAGCGCTGCGCCACATCCACCAGGCTGCGGGTGCGCTCGCTGGTATTGATGCAGCGGTCCCATACCTGCTGGTTGCAGGCTAGTTGCGCGGCGGCCAGCAGCT
Organism: Burkholderiaceae bacterium; assembly: GCA_046155225.1. Classification (GTDB taxonomy): domain Bacteria; phylum Pseudomonadota; class Gammaproteobacteria; order Burkholderiales; family Burkholderiaceae_C; genus JAKFVA01. Next base: position 15,803 of record JBJXED010000044.1, on the reverse strand, counting down.
CGCGGTCACTGTGCGGGCCGGCCAGCGCGCTGCTCTGGCCTTGCGCGTTGACCAGGTGGGCGGCGTAGTTCCATTCGCGCACGCCTTCAGGCCGCAGGCCGATCAAGATCGCGTACAGCGCCCGGTTCAGGCCCGGGTTGTCCTTGGCGGCCTGCAACTCCTGTGCCGTGAGCGCTTCGGGCCGGGGCGGCGCGCTGATGGGGCGGCCCAACTCCTCTTGGGCCAGCAGCTCGTAGAAGCCGCTGGGCGCGGCGATCGATTCGTACAGCGCCTGCGCCTGCGCCGGGTCTTTTTGCGCGTGCAGCGCACGGGCGCGCCAATAGACCCAGGCCGGGTCCTTGCGCGCGGCCTCGCTCATGGCGCTGGTGGCCTGGATCACGAGTGGCCAGCGCGGCCCGTTGCCGGCACGCAGCGCGGCGCGGACATTCCAGGCCAGGGCCTCGTCGGGCAAGTCGCTGCCCTGCGTGACGTTGGCAAAGTAGGTCAGCGCGGTGGGGCTCAGGTTCTGCGCGGCTTGCTTGCCGAGCACGCCCCAGACCCAGTTGGCCTGCGCCGGACTGAGCTGGCTGGCCCACTTGTTTTGCAACTGGTAAGCCGCGCCTTCAGTATCGTCAGCGGCCAGTTTGACCAAGGCCAGTGTGGTGAGCTCCTGGCCCAGCTTGCTGCTGGTACGGGCTTGCGTCGCCAGGTATTTGGCGGCGCTGCCGGCCAGTGCTTGCACCTGTGCGGTGGCTTGCGGGGCCAGCATCGTCACAGCCTGGCTGGCCACGCCGGTGCGCTTGGCTTCGATGGCCAGACGGGCTTTGCGCCAAACCACTTCGGGAGTCAACCACTGGCTGGTCAGCAGGCGCTCTACTGCCTGGGCACAGCCGTCTTCCAGATCGCGCTGCGCCAGCCAGTGGGCGCGCACTTGGGCCGCACCGGCCGCGGTGGCCGCCGCACGCGCGGCTTCCAGGGCCGGGTCGTTGGCGGGCTGGGCGTTTTGGAGGTGAAAAATCAGGGTCTGGTAGCACTGCACTTGCCGGTCGTCGCGCATGCGGTAGTTCGGCACTTCGGCGGCAAATGCCGACCAGTCGCGCCGCTCGCCGAGCAGCAGCAGCCAGTCGTTGCGCAGCCGGTCTTCCTGGTAGCTGCCGCGGTAGCGGGCCATGAAGTCTTGCACCTCGCGCGCGCTGGCCTCGCCCAGGCGGGCTTTGATCTCCCAGTACGCGGCCCAGGGTTCCAGCGGGTGGTTACGGGCTTGCGGCAGCAGTTGGGTCAGGCGGGTTTTATCGGCTCTTTTGAAGGCGGCGGCCATCTCCAGCAGCACCTCGTCGCCTTTGGCGCTGGTTTGCGCTTGGGCGGGCGCGCAGAGCAAGGCGGCGGCTGTCAAGCTCAGGGCGCGGCGCAGCGCGGCGCGACGCAGTGTCAGAATCGGGCGCTTGGGGATAGGGGTCAACATGCGGGAGATTATGGACAAGTCGGCATTGCGAAAAACATTGGTGCAAGAGCGGTTAAACCTGCCTGACAGGCTGGCGCGGGCCGAGCGCATCCAGCGCGTGATGCGCATTTGGCTGGTGGGCCGGCCCGACGCGGTGATCGGCGCGTACTGGCCGATCAAGGGCGAGTTTGATCCGCTGCCGGCGCTCTACCGCTGGCAGGAGGACGCGCAGCTGGGCCTGTCTCCAGAACGGATGGGGCCCGAGCGGGTAGGGCCTGAATTCGCGTCGCCGCGCCGCATTGGCCTGCCCGTGGTCGACAAAGCCAGCAAAAGCATGGTGTTTCATGCCTGGTACCCCGGCTGCCCGATGGAAGACGACGCCTATGGCATTGCCAAACCCGCCGGGACCGAGGTGGTGCAGCCCACCCTGCTGTTTGTGCCCTGCGTCGGCTATGGGCCGGGCGGCTACCGGCTGGGTTATGGCGGCGGTTTCTTTGACCGCATGCTGGCGCGCCTGTCGCCGCGGCCGACCACCGTGGGTTTGAGCTTCAGCCAGGGTTTTGTGGCCGACTTCATGCCCGAGCCGCACGACATTCCGCTGGACGCCATCTTGAATGACGCGGGCGCGGCCTGGCCAGTGGGTTAGCCAAGTCGATTAGACTGCCGATCGCCTGTTAAGCCGCGCGGTTAAAAGTTCTCGAAAAAGCTAGGTTTGATCTCGAACTCGGATATGCACAATATGACTCTAATTTCTAGTATCTTTATATTTTTCTCAAAATCTTCGCTTAAACAATGTGTGCTTGTTTTAGCTTGGCTCTGCGTATTTTCAAGCGCAGCAGTTACGCACGCTACGCCACTCCCAACTTGGCATATTGGTGGTGGTTCTCTAGCAGATAGCCCCATAGGGCCATGTGCAACTGCGTTCGCAGATTACTTGCTGGTCCGGGTGCCTCTAATTTCTTACAATCTAGTTGATACTGGCAGACCTGATGTAAAAGTTTGCTATTTAGGGAAGCTGCAGGGTTAAGAAGTCAAATTGAGGTTCGCGCAGATTGCTTTTTTGGAGGCACTATAGGCGGATTTAAAAATGGCCATCCATATGGTTTGTTTTCAACTCCTCGTATTGAAATCCTTGGAGGCTCTCCAGCATGTGTTTGCCCCGCTGCACAGTCGGAGTACGACGGTAATTACGGAGTTTGCCATGCTGCTTCTCCTCAAGCGCTTAGCATTTCGGGTGATGCCGAAATTTGGCCATCCGGTACAGGTGGCACATCTACAGTGCAGATCACCGCAAAGGTTGTAACGGGAAACCAACCAAAACTCGGAGTTGTTGTCAGTTTCACAGTCGGTGTCACCGCCAACTCAGGCGGCCATGACCATAACGATGCAACCCGGCCGAGGGGTTCACTCAGCATCGCGCAAGGCACTACAGATGTAAACGGTGAAGTCAAAGTAACATTTACCGCTTCTCAGATTGCTGGCACACACACCATCAGTGCAACGTGCGGAAATTGCATCAATTCGCCTGCCAGCAAGGCAATCAGGGTCAAAGTGCCTGACTTGGTGGATATCTTCACGCTACCGTATCAAGATGCGCAATGGGCCATCCCTGGCGTTGGCCAAAGGGCGGAGCACACTGACAACCATTATTTGACAGTAGCCGCAGCAACCCGCCTGCTAGACATCAGCCGTAGGTTCCGGCAAATATGGCCTACCGCGCCTAGGCTTACGCTGAACGATGCCAGCTTGGTATGGGGCGGGAAGTTTGATATTGATGGTACTTGGGAGACCAATCCTCGAAGACACGCCGAACATCGCTTGGGCGACAACATTGACGTTCGCGCGAATACAGCACCAGGGGCTGTGCCTGCAAATATCAGGGCTGCGGTGTTCCGTTGGCTACGCAGAACCAGTCTGCCTGCAGACAATATTCCACCGGAATTCATCATTGACAGTGTGAATGCACTTTGGGAAGGCCCAGGCCTTGTTAATGAACACTTTCATCTACGTTTGGGAAATTGAAATGAAAAGATATTTATTGATTTTGCTAGCCGCCTCTTTGAGTGCTGCAACCGTATTTGCTGAGCCTGCACTCAATGCGAATGGCTACATTGATGGCGAAAGCATCCGCTTTGATGCTCAGTCAGGAAACTACATCGTTACCTACTATGGTGACACTGGTGACCCTGCAAAGGGTGACCGGTTGATTACCCAGATCTACGACACGCCCAACAAGATCAAACCCGGTGTACGTGAACAGCTGCGTTCTACCCGCGGAAGAGACATTTATTACCGCTATGAATTCAGCAATGACAAGTCGGCCAAACAAGATATTTACGCCCTCGGCTTCACTGTGCGGACGCCTTGGTGGGAGAACGCCAGCTTAGTGACTAATGCCGCAGCCGCCAGCCAGGCCAGCGCGGGTAACTTGCTGGGCACGGCAGCCATGATTGAGTCCAAACTGACCTACGTCGACAGCGTGCTTGCTGCACGCATGCAGCAGACAGATAGATGGCTACCTGAGGTGTCGTTCGCAAAAACAAACAAAGCGTTTCGCTTGTCATGGCAAGCACATCCCAACAAGCCCGTTTTAGATGACATCAAGCCGGGTCAAAGCCGCAAGGGTTTTGGCTTGATATTGCCTTATTTACCCGGACTTGTAACTGTTAATTTTGAAGGAAATTCAGAACCCTTTAAGTTTCAGGGCGCAGCAGGCGGCGACTCCAAAATTTGGAAAGACATCGACAAGCTGATGTCTGGCAGCACAGCCCCAGCGCCTTCCGTGCAAAGCCTAGGGCCCAAGGTATTGATACCGGAGCCATTTAATGCAAAAGTGCTGGCCGATAATATCAGCAATGACCTTGCCAGTTGGGTAGAAGCGGGCCAGTTGTCTGAGCCACTGGCACAGCGTTTGCGGGGCTCCATGGCGGCATTGGGTGCTGCCGCTGAACTTAATAATCCAGTTGGCGTTGCAAGCAACGCGGAGCGGGTTTTCTATGAGCTGTTCACGCGCTTCAAAGGCATGCGGTATGAAGACGTAGAGGAAGAAAGTGATAGCGCGCGCCGACGTTATGACCATGCTGAGATTAGTCGTTTGGCGGCACGCGCTATTGCTTTCAACACGTTTGAAGTGACCAGGCGGTACTTTGTGGTGTTGTGGAGCAAAAGCAAATAGACGCTGGCGGCGAATTTTTTTACCGCCTGCTGGTGCAGGCCACCTACTGCGCCATCAAGGCCCGCACATCGGCTTCATAGCTTCTGATCTTGCCCCCCGCCTGCTGGCGCTGCGCCGGGGTGGAGGCGTTGTGCAGCTTGGCAAAGTGGGCGCAGCTGTTCATGCGCAACTGGTCCTGGTAGGCGCGGTAGGCGGCGTTGGGCGAGCTGAGCGTGCGGGCGAAGTAGCCGCGCAAGAGCACCTGGGCCTCGGCCACGGACACTTTATCGCCAGCGACCTGGCGCAAGGTGGCGAGCTGGTCTTGCTGCTGACGCAGCCGCTCGGCATAGGCCTGTTGCGGGTCAAAAGCGCTGCCGGCCAAACTGGCGCGCAAGGCGGCTTTTTGATTCTCTTGCAAGGGCTCATAAACCCATTCGGCCATCTTGACGAAAAATTCATAACGCTTTTTTTGTAGCGCCTGCGGGCTGAGGTCGAGCCACTGCTCACGCCAGTCGGCATTGCTTTTGGCGTGCTTGCGCTCCAGGGTGAGTATCTGCTCGGGCGTCATGCTCAGGGCCAGCCAGACCGCGGCAGGCTCGATCTGCGCCGTGATCGCGCTGACCTGGCTGCGCGCCTGCGCCCAAATGGCGCAGACCTGCGCCGTGTCGGTGGCGGCGGGCAGCTGTTGCTGTACCTGTTGCAGCAAGGCCAGGTACTGCGGCAGTTGCGTGCTGCGGTGCCATTGCTGGAATTTGGCCAGCTCTTCCTTGGCGCGCGGGCTTTGCTCGTCGGTGAAGTCCACGTAACTGTCGAGCCGCCAGTAGAGCAGCTCGGGCGCCTGGTTGTAGGCCAGGCGCGCGACGCCGCAGGCGGCCAGCAGCAAGGCGGTGGCGAGCAAGCCGATAATTCGCAACAGTTTCAAAGGACGCGGCATGGATGGTGAGCAGGTAGATAACGGCGGGGTGCTTGACGTGGTCATCATGGCAGCGGGCAAGGGTACGCGCATGAAAAGCGCGCTGCCTAAAGTATTGCACCGCTTGGCCGGGCGCGCCTTGCTGGCGCATGTCATGCAGTGCGCGGCCCGCTTGCAGCCCCGCAGGATTGTGCTGGTCACCGGTCACGGTGCTACAGAAGTAGAAGCAGCAGCGGCAGGATATACCTTGGCTAGAAGCACATTTGACATAAAAAGTGCGCTCCAGTGCGTGCGCCAGATACCCCCACAGGGCACAGGCCATGCGGTGCAGCAGGCCGTGCCCTGGCTGGGCGACGACGGCATGACGCTGGTGCTCTCAGGCGATGTGCCCCTGACCGAGGAAAGCACCCTGCGCGACTTGCTGAAGGCCTGCCAGCAGGCCGGGCCGGGCCTGGCGCTGCTGACGATCCACATGGACGACCCCACCGGCTACGGCCGCGTCATCCGGGCGGGCAGTAGCGCTGCGGTTGATGCCCCGGTGCGGGCGATTGCCGAGCAAAAAGACGCCACGCCGCAAGAGCTTGCCGTGCGCGAAATCTACAGCGGCATCATGGCCGCGCCGACCCGCCATTTGAAGCAGTGGCTGGCGCAACTGGACAACCGCAATGCCCAGGGCGAGTACTACCTGACCGACGTGGTCAAGTTTGCGGTGGCGCAGGGCATGCCGGTGGTGGCGCACCAGATTACAGACGCGGTGCAAGTGGCCGGCGTCAACAGCCCCGTGCAACTGGCCGAGCTGGAGCGGGCCTACCAATCGCGCCTGGCCCGCCGGTTCATGGAGCAAGGCGTGCGCCTGGCCGATCCGGCGCGCTTTGATGTGCGCGGCGAACTGGTCTGCGCGGGCGACGTGGAGATTGATGTGAATTGCGTCTTTGAAGGCAGTGTCAGTCTGGGCCAGGGCGTGCGCATCGGCGCGAACTGCGTGGTGGCGAATGCGCAGATTGCGGCGGGTGCGCTGGTCGCGCCATTCACCCACATTGACGGCGAGGCGCAGGGCGTCACGGTGGGCGAGGGCGCGCGTATCGGCCCGTTTGCCCGGCTGCGGCCCGGCACGCAACTGGGCGCGCAGGTACACATCGGCAATTTTGTCGAGGTGAAGAATTCCATCTTGGCCGAGGGCGCAAAAGCCAACCACCTGGCCTATGTCGGCGACGCCGTGCTGGGCGAGCGCGTCAACGTCGGCGCGGGCACCATCACCGCCAACTACGACGGTGCCAACAAGCACCGCACCACCATTGAGGCCGACGCCCATATCGGCAGCAACAGCGTGCTGGTGGCCCCGGTCACCATTGGCGAGGGCGGCACCATTGGCGCGGGATCGGTGATTTCCAAAAACACGCCGCCGGGCGCGCTCAGTGTGGCGCGCGGCAAGCAAATCCATATTGCCAACTGGCAGCGGCCCGTCAAGAAAAAAGAAAGTTAAGCGTATGTGCGGCATCGTCGGCGCGGTCTCCACGCGCAATATCGTTCCTGTGCTGGTGCAGGGTTTGCAGCGGCTGGAGTACCGGGGTTATGACTCGTGCGGCGTGGCCGTGCACGCGGGCGGCGCACTGCAGCGGGCTCGCAGCACCGCGCGCGTGGCCGAGCTGCTGGAACAAGTACGTAGCGAGCACATCACCGGCACCACCGGCATCGCCCACACGCGCTGGGCCACGCACGGCGCGCCGCTGGTGCACAACGCGCACCCGCATTTCAGTCATGGGCCGGCAGCGGAGCCAGCGCCAGCGCAGGGCCGGGAGGCGCTGGTGCAGAAACCCGGCCGGGTTGCGCTGGTGCACAACGGCATCATTGAAAACCATGAGGCATTGCGCGTCAGCCTGGAAGCCAAAGGGTATGTCTTTGCCAGCCAAACCGACACCGAAGTCATTGCCCATTTGATTGACAGCCTCTACGGCGGCGACTTGTTTGTCGCCGTGCAGCAAGCGGCGGCGCAATTGCGCGGGGCTTATGCGATAGCCGTGATCTGCCAGGCCGAGCCGCAGCGTGTGGTGGGCGCAAGGGCCGGCTCGCCGCTGATTCTGGGGGTCGGCCAGGGCGAATATTTTCTGGCCAGCGACGCGATGGCGCTGGCGGGCGTGACGGACCAGATTGCCTACCTGGAAGAAGGCGACGTGGTGGACATTCAACTCGGCCACTACAGCATCGTGAACAAGGCATTGGAGCCGGTGCAGCGCGCGGTGAAAACCGTGCTGGTGCACAGCGGCGCGGCCGAGCTGGGGCCATACCGCCACTACATGCAAAAAGAAATCTTCGAGCAGCCCGGCGCGATTGCCGACACGCTCGAAGGCGTGCTCGGTATCGCCCCTGACCTGTTTGGCGCGCCAGCGGCGGCGGTGTTTGCGCAAATCGATTCGGTGCTGATCCTGGCCTGCGGCACCAGCTACTACAGCGGCTGCACCGCCAAATACTGGCTCGAAGGCATTGCCAAAATCCCCACTCAGGTCGAGATTGCCAGTGAATACCGCTACCGCGACTCGGTTCCCAACCCGCGTACGCTGGTGGTGACCATCACGCAGTCGGGCGAGACGGCCGACACCCTGGCCGCACTGCGCCACGCGCAAAGCCTGGGGCTGACGCAGACCTTGACGATTTGCAACGTGGCCACCAGTGCCATGGTGCGCGAATGCAAACTGGCCTACATCACCCGCGCGGGGGTCGAGATTGGCGTGGCCTCGACCAAGGCTTTCACCACCCAACTCGCCGCGCTGTTTTTGCTGACGCTGGTGCTGGCCAAACTGCGCGGTCATTTGTCCGCCGGGCAAGAGGCAGAGCACCTCAACGCCATGCGGCATTTGCCAGCCGCGCTGTCCGCCGTGCTGGCGCTGGAGCCGCAACTCATCAGCTGGGCGCAGGACTTTGCGGGCAAGGAAAACGCGCTGTTTTTAGGGCGCGGGCTGCACTACCCGATTGCCCTGGAAGGCGCTTTGAAGCTCAAGGAAGTCACCTACATCCACGCCGAGGCCTATGCCGCAGGCGAGCTCAAACACGGCCCGCTGGCGCTGGTGACGGGCGCGATGCCGGTGGTGACGGTCGCGCCCAACGACGCGCTGCTCGAAAAGCTCAAAAGCAACATGCAGGAAGTGCGCGCGCGCGGCGGCCTGCTGTATGTGTTGGCCGACGCCGATACCCAGATCGGCAGCAGCGAAGGCGTTCGCGTGATCCGTATGCCGGGCCATTACGGCTACTTGAGCCCGCTGCTGCATGTGGTGGCGCTGCAATTGCTGGCCTACCACACCGCCTGCGCGCGCGGCACCGATGTGGACAAGCCCAGAAATCTGGCGAAAAGCGTCACCGTCGAATGACGGGGACGGCGCACACAATGTGCGCGACCAGGTTTTGGGCTTGCGTCGTACGCTAACTTTGCGCAGCAAAGTTAAGCCGTCAGGCGGCGGGAGACACAAACCGCGCAATTTGGCCAAAAGCGTGACGGTGAAATAAGGCGCGGGCCTACGTCCTACAGCGCTGGGCGAATCAGGCTGCTGGCGGCAGCGCTTTGCCAGCCTCATGCTGGGCCATCCCAACGCTTGCCACCACCACAGGACTACCCCCGCCATGAACCTCCACCTCAGCCTGACCCCCCTCATTTCACTGCTGGCCGGCATTCTTATCCTGATCGTGCCCCGGCTGCTGAATTTCATTGTGGCGATTTACCTGATGGCCATTGGCCTGATCGGCCTGTTCGGTGCGGGCTCACTTCGCCTGAACTGAGCGCACCGGGCGCGGCGCCGAGCTTGCCCGCGTTGCACGCGCGATACCCGTGCATCAGCAGCCCAATTGCGTCGCCAAATCGGCCAAATCCCTGGCGTGCAAGGTGTTCGCCGCATCGGGCGAGGTGTCTTTGGGCTGCTTTGCGCCAAACTCAAGCGGCCGCTCGATGTAGGCGGTTTGCAGACCGCAGGCGCGGGCAGCAGCCAAATCGTCTTGGTGCGCGGCGACCAGCATCACCTGATCGGGCCGGACGCTAAACACTTTCGCCACGCCCAGGTAGGTGGCGGGGTCGGGCTTGTAGGCGCGGAAGACTTCGGCCGAGAGCACGCAGTCCCACGGCAGCCCGGCGTGCTTGGCCAGGCGGGTGAGCAAGTTCAGGTTGCCGTTGGAGAGCGAGCAAATCACAAAGCGCGATTTCAGCCGCATCAGTCCAGGTACGGTGTCGGGCCAGGGCCGCAGGCGGTGCCAAACCCGGTTGAGCTGGGTTTTTTCCGCCTCGCCCAGGTGGGTGATGCCGAACTGCGCCAGCAGCTGGTCCAGGATCAGGCGGTGCAGGTCATCGAGCAGCGTCCAGCCCAATTCGCCCGAGCGCACGCGCTGCATGGCCGGCTGGTAGCCCGCGCGCCAGGCCAGCGCAAAAGCGCTGCCGTCAACGCCCCAGGGCCGGCCACGTTGCAGCGCGTCCACCTCGGCGGCGACGCTGCCGTGCCAGTCGACCACGGTGCCAAACACATCAAAGGCCAGGACTTGCGCTGCGGTGGGGTGCGGTGTGCTCATGGGGCATTATTTCAGCTATGGCGCAGCGCGGCACTGGCCAAGGCGGTTCAGGGCAGTTTGGAAGGCGTTGGCGAAAGGCCTGCCAACTGCTACTGAATAAATAGCTGTACGGGCAATAATTACCTTGGCTAGAAGGTGATAAGGCTTAAAAAAAGACCAAAAATACGATTTTTGGCCTTTTGCAGCCTACCCCAGCCGCTGCGGCGGTTTAAGCCGCCTGGCCCAGCAAGGCTTGTTTCAGTCCCGCGTCGGCTGGGCGCGCGCCCAGCCAGATGCGGGCCAACGCGTTGAAACGTGCCTGGCCTTCGATGGGCTCACCAAAGCGCCGACCGTTGACGCTGATGACGGTGCTGGCATCGGCCGTCCAGTCCACCTGCACCACGTCGCCAGCGGCCAGGCCCCGGCCCGATGGCAGCAAGCTACCCAACTGGAACAGCACCGGAATGGTGCTGGCCATGTCGTCCTCAGAGAGGCTGCTGCGCACGGCCTGCGTCATCAGTGCCTGCCATTCGCGGGCGCTGACGGCACGCTGCGCGACCCAGCGCAACTGCTTGGGCTGCGTGTTGTCCAGCACCTGCTCGGCGCTGCGGGCGGGCTGGCGCAGGTACAGGCCCAAGGTGTAGAGCGGCTGCGCACCCATTTCGCGCGTGCCTGCACCATTGAGCTGCAAACGCTGGCCGGCCGAGACGATGCTGGGTGCCATGGCGGCCACCGCAGTGGCGGGCTGTATCAGCGCGCGGCTGGGGGCTTGGGTCAGTGCCGGGCCGCTGGCGCACAGCAGGGCGGCCAAAATCAGGGAAGGGGCGAATTGCATGTCAACTCCTCATAAAGCAGAGCGGGTTTGCTCAAGGCCAATGTAAGCAAGTTGCGTGACAGGACATAGTAGAAACCCGAATATGTCTAGAGTGCCGCGTCTGTTTCGCGAAAAGCCGGGCTGCAATGAAAAAAGAGCCGCAAAAGCGGCTCTTTTTTAGTTTTACGGTGGATGCCAATAAAGTCACCCGACGCCGCATGGCGGCTCAGGGGTAGGCGCGAGCGCTTACGCGCAGTAGCAGCGCCACGGCAAGCGTTCGCATCGCCCCCCTGAGTCGTCAGGCAAGGAGCACATTACATGTCCATGCCGCCCATGCCGCCCATCCCACCCATGCCGCCGCCCATGCCGCCGCCGCCAGCGCCCGACTCTTCTTTCGGCGCTTCGGCCACCATGCACTCGGTAGTCAGCATCAAGCTGGCGACCGAAGCGGCGTTTTGCAGCGCCGTGCGTGTCACTTTGGTGGGGTCCAGGATACCCATTTCGATCATGTCGCCATAGGTGTCGTTGGCGGCGTTAAAGCCGTAGTTGCCCTTGCCTGCCAGCACGGCGGCCACCACCACGCTAGGCTCGCCGCCAGCGTTGGCCACAATGATGCGGATCGGCTCTTCAATGGCGCGCAAGATCAGCTTGATGCCGGCTTCCTGGTCAGCGTTGTCGCCCTTGATGGTGCCAGCCGCTTGCTTGGCGCGCAGGAATGCCACGCCGCCGCCCGCCACAATGCCCTCTTCGACCGCAGCGCGCGTGGCGTGCAGCGCGTCTTCAACGCGGGCTTTCTTCTCTTTCATTTCGACTTCGGTGGCTGCGCCCACTTTGATGACGGCTACGCCGCCCGCCAGTTTGGCCACGCGCTCTTGCAGCTTTTCTTTGTCGTAGTCAGAGGTGGCTTCTTCGATTTGCACGCGCACTTGTTTGACGCGGGCTTCAATGTCAGCCGCAGCGCCGGCACCGTCGATGATGATGGTGTTTTCTTTGTTCACTTCGACGCGCTTGGCCGAGCCGAGGTCAGCCAGGGTGACTTTCTCGAGCGTCAGGCCCACTTCTTCGGCAATCACTTTGCCGCCGGTCAAGATGGCAATGTCTTCCAGCATGGCTTTGCGGCGGTCGCCGAAACCAGGCGCCTTGACGGCAACCACTTTCAAGATGCCGCGAATGGTGTTGACCACCAAAGTCGCCAGCGCTTCGCCTTCGACTTCTTCGGCAATGATCAGCAGCGGACGGCCGCTCTTGGCGACTTGTTCCAGCGTGGGCAGCAAGTCGCGGATGTTGCTGATCTTCTTGTCGTACAGCAGCACGAACGCGTTCTCGAGGATCGCGCTCTGCTTTTCGGGGTTGTTGATGAAGTACGGCGACAGGTAGCCGCGGTCGAACTGCATGCCCTCGACGACTTCGAGCTCGCTGTCCAGCGACTTGCCGTCTTCGACGGTGATGACGCCTTCCTTGCCGACCTTGTCCATCGCGTCGGCAATGATCTTGCCGATCGATTCGTCGCTGTTGGCCGAGATCGAGCCGACTTGCGCGATTTCCTTGCTGGTCGTGGTGGCCTTCGAGGCCTTCTTCAGCTGCTCGACCAGGGCCGTCACGGCCTTGTCGATGCCACGCTTCAGATCCATCGGGTTCATGCCGGCGGCCACGTACTTCATGCCTTCGCGCACGATGGCTTGGGCCAGCACGGTGGCGGTGGTGGTGCCGTCACCGGCGATGTCGGAGGTCTTGGAAGCGACTTCCTTGACCATCTGCGCGCCCATGTTCTGGAGCTTGTCCTTCAGCTCGATTTCCTTGGCCACGGACACACCGTCCTTGGTCACGGTCGGACCGCCGAACGAACGCTCGAGCACCACATTGCGGCCCTTCGGGCCCAGGGTCACCTTTACGGCGTTGGCCAGGATGTTCACACCCTCGACCATGCGTGCGCGGGCTTCGCCGCCGAAAATTACGTCTTTTGCTGCCATGTCTTATTTCTCCGAAAATTGAAAGGAATCAGTTCGAGGGGAGAAGATTTACTTCTCGACCACCGCGAACAGATCGTCTTCTTTCATCACCAGCAGTTCTTCGCCATCGACCTTGACGGTCTGGCCGCTGTACTTGCCGAACAGGACGCGGTCACCGACCTTGATGTTCAGGACGATGAAGTCGCCCTTGTCGCTGCGCTTGCCCGGGCCAACGGCCAGAACTTCACCCTGGTCGGGCTTTTCGGCGGCGTTGTCGGGAATCACGATGCCCGACGCGGTCTTGGTTTCTTGTTCCAGGCGCTTGACGATCACGCGATCGTGCAAAGGACGAAGTTTCATAGCATCTCCTTGAAATGGACTGAATTGAGCTTTGGCTTTGGATCGGTGCAATGTGAGCACCCAATCACTTGAAGCGAAAGCGGCAGTTGAAACTGCCGCCAAGGCCGTTAGCACTCAGCATTCGCGAGTGCTAGCAGTCAGATTATAGGGGCGTGCCTCCAAGTTTCAAGACATGCGCACAATGCGTTTCCAGTGCCTCGCCTCGGAGTTCTGCAGTACCCATGGACCGCTTTCTCGCCATCGATGCCTTTGTGCGCGTCGCAGAATCGCAGAGCTTCGCCGAAGCTGCGCGGCAGATGCGCGTGTCGCGCTCGGTCGTCACCGCGCGCATCCAGCAACTCGAAGAGTTCGTCGGTGCGCCGCTGTTCCACCGCAACACGCGCAGCGTCAGATTGTCCGAGCTCGGCCAGGCTTTCCTGCGCGACTGCTCCGAACTGGTGGGCCGCACCAACGAGGTGGTCGACCAGATGCGCGAGGTCGGCACCTCGCCGGTCGGGCGGCTGCGGGTGCATGCGCTGCCGGGCTTCGTGCTCGGCCACCTGGCGCGGCTGCTGCAGGAGTTTCAGGCGCGTTACCCGCAGATCGTGCTCGACCTGATCGTCAGCGACGCGGTGATCGACCCGGTGAAAGAAGGCTTCGACTGCGCGTTGCAGATCTTTCCGCCCGGCTCCGAGGAGCTGATCGCGCGCAAGCTGTTCCCGGTGCGGCGCGTGTTCTGCGCGTCGCCGGAATACATCGAGCGTTTCGGCGCGCCGCGCCACCCCAGCGACCTGGCGGGCCACCGCATCGGCTGGTATTCGGGCTACCCGACACGCGAGCGGCTCGTGTTCCACGGCCAGAACGAGCAGGTCTCGCTCGAACTCAAGCCGGTCTTGCTGAGCAACAGCGTGCACCTGCTGCGCGAGTACGCGCTCGAACACGCCGGTATCGTCTGTGTGCCGACGCTGGTGGCGTCTGAGTCGGTGCTGTCGGGCGAGCTGCTGCTGGTCTTGCCCGAGTACCTGCTGAGTTCCTTCTGGCTCTCGGTGTTCTACCCGACCACGGTGCGCAGCTCGCTCAAGTTGAAGCTGTTTCTCGAGGTGCTCACTGCGAGCTTCTCGGGTGTGCCGCCGTGGGACCAGGCGCTGATCAGTCGAGGCCTGTTGGCCGACGGCGTGATCGAGTAGTCCGTCCGGCGCCGAGGCGGGTATTCCCGCACGTTGTTCGGCATTCCCGAACAATCCAGTCGCCGTTCTGCCTCTACCCGCGCGGCCGGAGGCTTCCTAGACTTCTTTCCACGCGTTTCAGCAGGAGACATCGGATGACACAAGCCGCCTACAAGACCGTGTTCGGATCGATCGACCGCTTTGAAAAGGGCGGCGTTCAGATGATCGACGACAACGTCAAGAACTACGCCTTCTCGAACTGCTTCGAGATCGCCTCCAAGGCCAAGCCCTACGAGAAGGTCGTGTTCGGCCAGAACCAGATCTACGTGCTGGAGACGATCCGCGCCGAAGGCACTTCGCCCTGGTACACCTGCGCGCACGACGAGTTCACGCTCAGCATGGACGGTGACGTCGAGATCCACCTGATCAAGCTCGACGCCGAGCAGACCGTGCCCGACGGGAACCACAACGGCGCGGTGCTCGTGAAGGGCGAGCCGCAGGGCAAGAAGATGGGCTGGATGAAGATCAAGCGCGGCCACCAGGCCATGCTGCCGAAGAACACCGCCTACCAGTTCCGCGCTGCGAAGCCGGCGGTGCTGGTGCAGCAGACGTGCAAGGGCGAGTTGTCGATCGAGCGCTGGGCAGAGATCTGTCAGACGGCTTGATCCACAACGAACCCCGGAGACAACCCCATGAACGCACCCGAAAAACTCGCCGAAGTGATTCAGACCGAGCCCGACGCGACGCTGGGCTACCGCAGCTTCACGCTCGGCAGCTTCAACTTCCGCCGCGACGAGTACTTCGCCCACATCAGCTGGAAGACGCGCGACGGTCGGCCACTCAGCCACACCATGGACGCCGCCAACTTCCTGCGCGCACTGATGCGCGACGTGGCCTGGGGCTTCTTCTACGGTGGCGTCAACTTCGACCACGTGTTCGGCACCACCAACCACTACAGCACCGTCGACATGTACGCCGGCACCTTCAACGCGACGATGAAGACGGCCGGTGTCGATCTGCTCGAAAACTTTTCCACGCCGCAGATCGCCGCCACCTTCGCGGCTATGCTCGACGACTGGACGAACGAGACCTTCGACCCGTTCTCGGCGCCGCAGGAAACCGGCTCGCCCTACGGCCGCAAGAACGGCAGCAACACACCGAAGCTGACCCGCGCACGGGAGCTTGCCACCCGATGCGTCGGCCTGAAAGACGACCTGAATCTGCGCAGCGACGCGCGCGGTGCGCCGATCAACCGCGCTTTCGCCGACGTGCCGCAAGACCAGCCCGAGCTGCACCCCGAGCCCGGCTTCGAGAACGAGGTGCACGCCTTCAACCTGTTCGCGTTCCTGTCGCGCTCGCAGGTCACCTGGAACCCGAGCTTCACCTCGGTCGTGAAGTACAGCTTCATGTGCCCGACGACCGAAGAGCACATCCTGCCGATCATCCACGCCAACGACCGCGTCGAGTGGTTCTTCCAGATGTGCGACGAGATCCACTGGGACTGCGCCGACAAGACCACCGGCA
>JBJXED010000043.1:0-8939 GCA_046155225.1 Burkholderiaceae bacterium | reverse complement strand
TTTGGCCTGGCCGCGTATTTCTACAGCCGCGACGTAGGCCGCATCTTCCGCGTGGCCGAGGCGCTGGAATACGGCATGGTGGGCATCAACGTAGGTGTGCTGGCCACCGAACATGTGCCGTTTGGCGGCGTCAAGCAGTCTGGCCTGGGGCGCGAGGGCTCGCACCACGGCATGGACGAATATTTGGAAATGAAATACCTGTGCCTGGGCGACATCACGTTAAGGTAAGCTTTCGCGCTAGCTCACCAGCGTCCGTCTTCAAGATGCCTTCGTGAGCGTTGAACCGAGCCAGCAGGTACAGGCTACCTGCTCAATCCACCCCACATTGGAACCCTTGCAATGGCGCTTAGCGTTGAGTTTGAAAGCACTGAATTGGTCGTCCTGCGCCCGAGCGGCGAGCTCAAACGTGTAGAGGTTGACACGGGTAAGCGCAAGGTCTATCGCCACATCATGGAGCACGGCAAAGTACAAGTGCTGGTACTGATAGAACCCGGCTTTACCCAGCTGCAAGCCTTTGCGAGTTGGGAGGACATACCCGAGGACAAATTAATCCAGCAAAGCGTCACCCGCTTGGCCTTGGTGGGTGACTTGCGCTGGCGCGACCAAGCAGTGCTGTTTTTCATAACCGCAGTGGCCTCGTTCCCTATTGAATTTTTCCCCGCCGACCAGGAATTCTTTGCAAGAACTTGGTTGGCCACCTAGCGGGCTTTTAGAATCAGCGCCGACGCGGGTGTAGTTCAATGGCAGAACGGCAGCTTCCCAAGCTGCATACGAGGGTTCGATTCCCTTCACCCGCTCCACATCTGCCAGCTCGTATTCCAAGCGTGCCTTACTGCCGTCAACCCGTATTGACGCCACTTTGCAGCCGCCCTAGGATGGTTTGAAGACGCTCTTGTTGCGCTTATCACCCACGAACGGAACCTGCGATGAAAAAACCCTGGATGCTTGCCACTTTGAGTTCTGCCGCGTTGGCGGCCTTGGTGGTGGGCTGCGCGACGCCTGAGCCTGTCAAACCGATTGTGGGCCGCATTTCCGCGCTGCCGCCCATCGTTTATCCCGCAGACAACCCCACCTCCCCGGCCAAAGTAGCGCTGGGCAAACAACTTTTTGCCGACACCCGCTTGTCTGGCAATGGCACCGCCTCTTGTCAGAGCTGCCACTACCGCAATTTAGGCTGGACTGATGCCAATGCGCTGTCCAAAAAAGAAAACGGTGAAGTCAACACCCGCCACACCCCCACGCTGTACAACGTTGGCCACCAAAGTGTCTGGTACTGGGATGGCCGCGCCGCCACGATGGAAGCGCAAACGCTGGCAGCGTGGCGCGGTCAAATTCAGGCAGACCCCGTCAAAGCCACTGAAAAAATCAATGCGGTGCCGGGCTATGTCAGCCAGTTCCAGGCGATCTACGGCGGGCCTGCCACACCGGACAACATTGTCAAATCGCTCACCACGTTCTTTCGCAGCCTCAACAGCGAAAACGCACCCTGGGATAAATACGAATTGGGCGACGTGAATGCAGTGTCCACCGATGCCGTGGAAGGCTACAAAGTCTTCGCTGGCAAGGGCCAGTGCATCGTCTGCCACAGCCCGCCGCACTACGGCAACAGCACTTTCTTCAACGTGGGCCTGGAGCACGGCAAAGCCAAGCCCGATGTCGGCCGATTTAACGTCACCAAAAACCCGGCGGACATGAGCGCCTTTAAAACGCCCACGCTGCGCTCGATTGAGTTGTCTGGCCCCTACTTCCATGATGGCAGTGTGGCCAAACTGGAAGATGCGGTGCGCTACATGGCTGGCGGCGGCAAGCCCGACCCGAACAAGTCGCCGATTCTGAGAGACACGCAATTGAGCGACAAAGAAATCGGCCAGGTGGTGGCCTTCTTGAAAACCCTGACCAGCACCGAAACCTGGGAACAACCCAAGCTACCGTGAGCTGTAGGTTTTCAATATCAATGCAAAGGCACGCCGGTTTTGGCCTGCAACTGCTCGCGCGTCACGCCTTCGGCCAGCTCCACCAACTTCAAACCCTGTGGGGTGACGTCCATCACCGCCAAGTCAGTGATGATGCGGTTGACCACGCCCACGCCGGTTAGCGGCAGCGTGCAGTTGGGCAGAATTTTCATATCTTCGCTGCCGTCTTTTTTGCGCGCCACATGCTCCATCAGCACAATCACGCGCTTGACACCGGCCACCAGGTCCATCGCGCCGCCCATGCCCTTGACCATCTTGCCGGGGATCATCCAGTTGGCCAAGTCGCCTTTTTCGCTGACCTGCATGGCGCCCAAAATGCTCAGGTTGATCTTGCCGCCGCGGATCATGGCAAAGCTGTCGTGGCTGCCAAAAATCGACGAGCCGGGAATGGTGGTGACGGTTTGTTTGCCGGCGTTGATGACATCGGCATCCACTTCGTCTTCCGTGGGAAACGGGCCAATGCCGAGCATGCCGTTTTCACTCTGCAGCCAAACCTCGATATCGGGGCTGACGTGGTTGGCCACCAGCGTCGGGATGCCGATGCCCAGGTTGACATAAAAGCCGTCTTGCAATTCTTGGGCAGCGCGGGCTGCCATTTGGTCTTGTGTCCAGGCCATGACTATTTCCTTTAATCAGTTGAGGACAGCGCTGGCGGCCTTGCCGCCGCAGTCTGCCCGGCAAATTTATCGAACGGTGCGTTTCTCGATGCGTTTTTCCGGCGTGGGGTTATGCACGATACGGTGCACATAAATACCGGCCAGGTGAATGTCGTCGGGAGCCAGTTCGCCCACTTCAACCACCTGCTCCACTTCCACAATGCACAGCTTGCCGGCCATGGCCGCGGCCGGGTTGAAGTTGCGTGCGGTCAAACGGAAACGCAGATTGCCAGATTTGTCGGCCACCTGGGCTTTCACCAGTGAAACCTGCGGCACCAGCGCGCGTTCCATCACATAGGTCTCGCCATCAAACTCGCGCAATTCCTTGCCGTCGGCAACGATGGTGCCCACGCCGGTTTTGGTGAAGAACGCCGGGATCCCAGCGCCGCCCGCGCGCAGCTTCTCAGCCAGCGTGCCTTGCGGCGTAAATTCCAATTCCAGTTCACCCGCCAGGTATTGGCGCTCGAATTCTTTGTTCTCGCCCACATAGCTGGAGATCATTTTTTTGATTTGGCGTGTCTCCAGCAGCTTGCCCAGGCCAAAGCCATCGACCCCAGCATTGTTGGAAATCACAGTGAGGTTTTTCACGCCCGAATCGCGCAGCGCGTCAATCAAGGCCTCGGGAATACCGCACAGACCAAAACCACCCACGGCCATCAACTGGCCATCTTGCACCACGCCTTGCAGCGCTTGCGCGGCACTGGGAAAAAGCTTGTTCACGAGTACGCCTCCTGTAATTGATCTATCAGCTTGAACTGTAACCTGCCAAGGCCGTGCCGCTACAGCTTGGCAGCCGATGGCTCCACCACCTCGGCGGCGCTGCGAAAGGCCTCCAGCGCTGCAGGAAAACCGCAGTACACCGAGGCATGCAGCAACACCTCCTGGATCTCAAGCACGGTAGCGCCGTTGTTCAGCGCGCCGCGCACATGGCCTTTGAGCTCGTTCTGCTTGCCCAATGCCGTGAGCATGGCCACAGTTACCAGGCTGCGGGTCTTCAAGTCGAGCCCGCCGCGCTGCCACACCGTGCCCCAGGCGTTGCGCGTCACGTACTCTTGCAGCGGCTCGGTGAACGGCGTCATGCCGCCAAATGCCTTGGCCACAAAGGCCTCCCCCATCACGGCCGTGCGCTGCGCCAGCCCAGCTTCAAATTGTGCGTCTTTGTTCATTTTATTTTCCCCTTCCCTGAATCGCCCCGGGTTTCTTTGGCAGACCCGAGTCTCAATACCTTTTGTATTTCGTACTCTACAGAAGTACAGATCAAGTAAAAAAAATCATTGTTGATACGTTATTTACTAACAAGTCAGAAATAGAAAACCAAGCCAGTTTAGAGTTTTAATGGGAACATTTAGACCATAAACAAGCTTAAAGAATTCACAAATCAATTAGTCTGAGCGGATATAAAAATAAGCAGCAATAGCAAGCTTTTTTGAAGCCACTCTCATTACAATGGCAGAGCGTAAGTATGCACTCAAGTCATATCAATAAGCTTGCGAAGAACTGAGTTTTTACTCTTTAAAGGCAGGGAGTCAATACTACCGCCATTAACTTAGATTTAATTTTGATTGGATAAAAGATGGATGAACTAGAGCTTCTACACAAGCAGATTGCTGATCTTCAAAAGAAAGCAGAAGATGTCGCAGTAAAGCGAAAAGAGCCCGTCATTGAAGAAATAAAAGCAAAAATTAAGCTCTACGGCATCACAGCAAAAGAACTGGGCTTTGGTGCCCATAAGGTCGCCGCTTCTGCCAAGACTTCAACCGTAGCAGTTAAATACAAGCAAGGTGAAAACACCTGGACTGGTCGCGGACGTCAACCCAAGTTCATCGTTGACCATTTGGCAACAGGTGCAAAAATTGAAGACTTGCTTGTGAAGTAAGGTTTATAAAAGTTCTTGCCAGAAAAAATAAAAAAGCCGAATTTAAAAAGAAAAACCTCTATCCATTTCTGAATAGGGGTTTTTCTGAACCGACCTAAGCACTCACCCTTCAAAAATCAACCGGGTTTCACACAGGTTTGGCCTAGGCAGGGCTTTTTTAGTATGCGGTGCAAACCGTCTAGCGCCTATCCTTCTGCGCTCACGCCAAGTCGAAACGATCCAGGTTCATCACCTTGCTCCAGGCCGCAACAAAGTCGCGCACGAACTTCTCTTGAGAATCGGCGCACGCATAGACTTCCGCCAGCGCGCGCAACTGAGAGTTGGAACCAAAGACCAAGTCAACCACGCTAGCCGTGTACTTAACCTCGCCAGTCACCCGGTCACGCCCCTGCAGCTCGCCGCTGCCCGCAGGTGACTTCTGCCACTTCGTTTTCATGTCGAGCAGGTTGACAAAGAAATCATTGGTCAAGGTTTCGGGTCGCTGGGTGAGGATGCCGTGCTGGGACGCCCCGAAGTTGGCATTCAAGGCGCGCAGCCCGCCGACCAGCACCGTCATCTCGGGGGCAGTCAACGTCAACAGGTTGGCCCGGTCCACCAGCAGTTCAGCCGCCGAGCCCGCATGGCCCTTGCGCAAGTAGTTGCGAAAGCCGTCCGCCAGCGGCTCCAGCGGGGCGAAGGAATGCACATCGGTCTGCTCTTGCGAGGCATCTGTGCGGCCTGGTGAGAAGGGCACTACCACGTCGTGCCCAGCCTTCTTGGCAGCAGCCTCGACAGCGGCGCAGCCGCCCAGCACGATCAGGTCAGCCAGTGAAACTTTGGTAGCACCCGCACCATTGAAATCACTCTGGACCGCCTCCAGCACCGCCAAGACCTTGGCGAGTTCAACCGGCTGGTTGACCTCCCAGTTCTTTTGCGGCAAGAGGCGAATGCGCGCACCGTTCGCGCCGCCGCGCTTGTCGCTGCCGCGGAAGGTCGATGCCGAGGCCCAGGCCGTGGTGACGAGCTGGCCAATCGACAGGCCGCTGGCAAGCAGCTTGGCCTTCAGGGCCGCAATGTCTTGCTCGCCGATCAACGCGTGATCGACCGCCGGCACCGGGTCTTGCCAAATCAGTTCTTCCTTGGGTACCAGCGGACCCAGGTAACGCGCAATCGGCCCCATGTCGCGGTGCGTCAGCTTGTACCAGGCCCTGGCGAAAGCGTCTGCCAGTTCTTGCGGATTCTGGTGAAAGCGGCGGGAAATTTTCTCGTAGGCTGGATCCATCCGCAGCGCCAGGTCAGCGGTGGACATCATGGGGGCATGCCGCTTGGCCGGGTCGTGGGCATCCGGTACGGCGGTTGCTGCCGCAGCATCCTTGGGTCTCCATTGGTGGGCACCAGCGGGGCTCTTGCTCAGTTCCCACTCATAACCGAACAAGGTGTCGAAATAGCTGTTGTCCCAGGTAATGGGCGTGGGCGTCCAGGCACCCTCCAAGCCGCTGGTGATGGTATTGACGCCATGGCCACTGCCCAGGCTGTTGGTCCAGCCGAAGCCCTGCTCTTCGATGCCGGCCGCTTCAGGTTCAGGGCCGGAATATTGGCCCGGATCGGCCGCGCCGTGCGCCTTGCCAAAGGTATGGCCACCGGCCACCAACGCCACCGTTTCTTCGTCATCCATCGCCATGCGGGCAAAGGTTTCGCGGATATCGCGTGCCGAAGCTACCGGGTCGGGATTGCCGTTGGGGCCTTGCGGATTGACATAGATCAAGCCCATTTGCACCGCACCCAGCGGGTTTTCGAGGTGGCGGTCACCGGTATAGCGTTTGTCGCCCAGCCACTCGGCCTCGGGCCCCCAATAAATCTCTTCAGGCTCCCACACATCCTGGCGACCGCCGGCGAAGCCGAAGGTCTTGAAGCCCATTGAATCGAGCGCGACATTGCCCGCCAGCACCATCAGGTCGGCCCAGGAGAGTTTGCGGCCATATTTTTGCTTGACCGGCCAGAGCAGGCGGCGTGCTTTGTCCAGGTTGCCGTTGTCCGGCCAGCTGTTGAGCGGCGCAAAGCGCTGCGTGCCGCCGCCCGCACCGCCGCGACCGTCGGCAATGCGGTAGGTGCCGGCGCTGTGCCAGGCCATACGGATGAAGAACGGCCCGTAATGGCCGTAGTCGGCCGGCCACCAGTCTTGCGAATCGGTCATCAAGGCATGCAGGTCTTTGACCACGGCATGCAGATCGAGGGTCTTGAACTCTTCGGCGTAGTTGAACGCTTCGCCCATCGGGTCGGACAGGGGGGAGTTCTGGCCGAGTATCTTGATACTCAGCTGATTGGGCCACCAATCAGCATTGGTTGTCGCGCCAGCCTGCGTGGGATGGCGGGCGCTGCCTGAGAATGGGCATTTTGCTTCTGTTGACAAGGTTTTCTCCTTCGGTTGTTTACAAAAATGCGGGCTATGCAAGTCTAGGGTTTGGCTAGGGATCGATCAATGCAATTTTGACAATGGCATCCATAGTAGGGCCTGACAAAGTCGCTGGGACTATGCTGGCGGGTCATGCACGACGTGCGCCATGATGCAGCGCTTTATTTTTCACCATTTTCCAGGGAGACAAAATGACCCGCTACCCGCATCCCGACCTGAATAGCCTGCCGCAAGACATTCAAGCCCGCATCCTGGAGGTACAGGAAAAAGCCGGCTTCATCCCCAACGTGTTTCTGGCGCTGGCCCGTCGCCCGGCCGAGTGGCGGGCGTTTTTTGCCTACCACGACGCGTTGATGCAGAAGGAAGAAGGCAGCCTCAGCAAAGGCGACCGCGAGATGATCGTCACCACCACCAGCGCCGCCAATCAGTGCCTGTACTGCGTGGTGGCGCACGGCGCACTCTTGCGCATTTACGAGAAAAAGCCGTTGGTGGCCGACCAGGTCGCGGTGAACTATGTGAAGGCCGACATCACGCCGCGCCAAAAGGCCATGCTGGGTTTTGCCATGAAGGTCTGCAACAGCTCGCACGCGATCACCGATGCCGATGTGGACGCACTGCATAACCACGGCTTCAGCGACGAAGACGCCTGGGACATCGCCGCCATCACGGCCTTCTTTGGCCTCTCCAACCGCATGGCGAGCTTCGGCGGCATGCAGCCCAACCCCGAGTTTTATCTAATGGGGCGCGTGGCCAAAGCCAAATAAGGTCGGCCCCTATTCCATATGACGGAGACACCTATGCCACACCTTTTGGTCTACGCCGACTCCCTGTCCTGGGGCATCGTGCCCGGCACCCGCCAGCGGCTGCCGTTTGATGAGCGCTGGCCAGGCGTGCTGGAGCACGCGCTGAGCGCAGCAGGCCACAAGGTGCGAATCACCGAGGATTGCCTGAACGGTCGCCGCACTGTCTGGGACGACCCCTTCAAACCCGGCCGCAATGGCCTGGCAGGCCTGGCGCAGCGCATCGAAGCGCACTCACCCCTGGCACTGGTGCTGCTGATGCTGGGCACCAACGATTTCCAGTCAATGCACCCGCACAACGCCTGGCATTCGGCGCAGGGCATTGCCGCGCTGGTGCAAGAGATTCGGCGCGCGCCGATGGAGCCAGGCATGCCCGTGCCGCCGATTTTGGTGATTGCACCCCCTGCTATCCAGACACCGCAGGGTCCAATCGCGCCCAAATTCGCCGGCGGTGAACACAAGTGCCTGGGCTTGGCCGCCGCCTACCAGCAGGTGTGCCAGGACCTGAGCTGCCATTTCTTTGACGCGGGCAGCGTAACCCCCGCCAGTCCGGTGGACGGCGTGCACCTGGATGCGCCGCAGCACCGGGTGCTGGGCCTGGCCTTGGCGCACCATGTGCAGCCCTTGCTGGTGACGCCAGCGTAATCGCTGGCTGCAAAGTGGCTCAAATGGCTCCAAAACCCGATTTTTCCGGTTTTTTTATATCAAATAGCCTTCTAGCCAATGAAGAATATGCCGTGATAGCTACTGAATTGATAGTATCTGCAACCCCTCAAAAAACCTTATGCAGTCCCTAGACGCCTTGCTCACCCAGGTCCGCGCCTGCACACTGTGCGCCGCTCATCTGCCGCTGGGCCCGCGCCCGGTGTTGCAAGCGGGTGCCAGCGCGCGTTTGCTCATCGTGGGCCAGGCCCCGGGCCGGAAAGTCCATGCCAGCGGCGTGCCGTTTGACGACGCCAGCGGCGAGCGGCTGCGCGCCTGGCTGGGCATCGGCCCCGAAACCTTTTATGACGCGAGCCAGATTGCGCTGCTGCCGATGGGTTTTTGCTACCCCGGCACCGGCCCCTCGGGTGATTTGCCGCCGCGCCCTGAGTGTGCCGCCGCTTGGCGTGAGCCGCTGCTGGCCCTGCTGCCGCAGGTCGCGCTGACCTTGGTCATTGGCCAATACGCCTTGGCTTGGCATGTACCGGGTCAATTCAGCTCGGTCACCGCCGCCGTGCAGCATGGCCTGGCTGAAACCGG